>CAYRZF010000013.1:0-16371 GCA_964428805.1 uncultured bacterium
CCGGTTCTGATCAGCGGGTTCGAACGGCCATGGGCGGAGGATACGGGATCGTCTGGTCAGTGGTGATCCCGGCGTACAATGAAGCGCAGCGCTTGCCTGCCTATTTGAGGGAGGTGATCGCGTTCTTCGAGGAGCGGGGAGAGCCGTACGAAATCATCGTGGTGGACGACGGGAGCGGGGATTCCACCCAGGAGCGGGTGCACGAGCTTCAGGCGGTTCATCCGCGGGTCCGACTGATTGCCCTTCCCCAAAACCGCGGGAAAGGCTACGCGGTCAGGGTCGGGATGGTGAACGCCCGGGGCGCCTTCCGCCTCTTCGCCGATGCCGATGGCGCGACCCCGATCGGGGAGGTGAAGCGGCTCCTGCCGGCGCTCCAGGCAGGGACCGATATCGTCATTGGATCGCGGGTGCTGGTGGACCCTGAGGTGTCGGTTCAGGCGAAGCGGCACCGGGTATGGGCCGGGCGGGTCTTCAACTGGTTGGTGGCGCGACTGGGGCTCCCCCGGATCGCCGACTCCCAGTGTGGCTTCAAGTGCTTCCGGGGTCCGGTGGCCGAGGATCTCTTTCGCTCGCTGGCCACCGACGGATTCGGCTTTGACGTGGAGCTGCTGCTTCTCGCTCAGCGGCGGGGGTACACCATCGTCGAGGTCGCTGTGAATTGGGCCGACCAACCTGGGAGCAAGGTGAGCGTCTTGACCGACGGTCCGCGCATGCTGTGGCAGATTCTGACGGCCCGGCTCTCGCTCGCCCGAGGGCGTCAGGAGCGTTGACGGCATGAACGTTCCCCCGTCCATCGCGCGCCGGGCTCGAGAGATCGAGCCGTTCCTCGCCGTGGAGGTGGGCGACCGGGCTCAGGAGTTGGAGCGGCAGGGGATCGACGTCATCCACCTGGAGTTCGGCGAGCCCGACTTCGAGACGCCGCCGGTGATTCAGGAGGCCGCCCAGAAGGCGATCAAGGACGGGCACACGAAGTACACCCACAGCCTGGGCATCCTTCCGCTCCGGGAAGCGATCGCCGAGCACTACCGCAACCGGTACGGGGTCGAGGTGTCCCCGGAGCAGATTCTGGTGACCGCGGGGACCTCGCCGGCCATGCTTCTGTTGTTCACCGTCCTCCTGGACCCCGGGGATCAGGTGATCCTCTCGGATCCGCATTACGCGTGCTATCCCAATTTTCTCCGCTATGCGGAGGCGGAACCGGTCTACGTCAACGTGGACGAAGACGATGGATTCCAGTACCGCCCCGGGGTCATCCGGGAACGGCTCTCGCCACGGGTGAAGGCCATCCTCGTGAACTCGCCGGCCAATCCCACGGGTACCGTGGTGTCGCCTGATCGCCTGGCTGAGATCGCGAAGCTGGGCCCCTGGGTCGTTTCCGACGAGATCTACCACGGGCTCACGTACGTGGGGCGGGAGCACTCGATCCTCGAGTTCACCGATCGCGCCTTCGTTCTGAACGGCTTTTCCAAGGCCTTTGCCATGACCGGCTGGCGGCTTGGCTACCTGATCGTCCCCAAACCGTTCATCCGGACGCTGCAGAAGACCTACCAGAACTTCTTCATTTCCACGAACGAGTTCGTCCAGTGGGCGGGGGTCGCGGCGCTCAAGGAGGCAGCCGAGGACGTGGCCCGTTTTCGCCGGATCTTCGACGAACGCCGTCGGGTGATGGTCGCCGGCCTGCGCGAGATCGGACTCGGCGTGGGCTCGGAGCCCACCGGCGCCTTCTACGTGCTCGCCAACGCGAAGCGCTTCACCCGGAACTCGTACGACTTCGCCTTCCAGATCCTCAATGACGCTCACGTGGGCGTGACGCCCGGGATCGACTTCGGCCAGAACGCCGAGGGGTATCTCCGCTTTTCCTACGCCAATTCGCTTCCCCGGATTCGGCAGGGGCTGGAGAGGATCGGCCAGTTCCTCGCGGGGTTGAAAGGGGAGCGATCCACTCTCTCGTGAAACCGTCCGTCAGGGACTGGCTCTTGCTTGCCGGCCTCTTCGGAGCCCTTATCCTCGTCGTCGGGATGTGGGTGACGCTGGACCGGCGCCCGCCGGAGTGGGACTACGCCAACCACCTGGAGCGGGCCGTCCGGTGCCACCGGAGCCTCTCTGAGGGGTGGAGCGGCGCCGGGGAAATTCTCGAGATGTCCTCGTTCTACCCGCCGGTTGTTCCTTGCGCTGCCGGCCTGCTCTATTTCCTGTTCCCGATCACCCCGTTGATCTCGCAGTCGGTGATGCTGGCCTTTCTTGGGCTGGCCCTGGTCTCCCTCTTCCTCCTCGGGCGTCGGCTGTTCGAAGCGCCGACCGGCTTGTTGGCCGCTCTGCTCTTCGCCGCCGCGCCATTCGTGGTGTATTCGGGCACCAACTTTCAGCTGGATCTCCCACTCGCTGCGACGGTGATCCTCGCGCTCTTCGTCCTGGTGAAGACCGAGGAGTTTTCCCGGCGCTCCTGGTCCGTCGTCACGGGTCTGGTCTTGGCTCTTGGCATGCTGGTCAAACCGCCGTTCGTCGTCTACTTTTCCCCCCCGCTTGTGCTTGTGACGTGGCGGGTTCTGCGCGGGAGTGACCGCGCGGGGCGCGTGCTCAACCTCGCCCTGGCCCTGTTCTTGGGTGGCGCTCTCAGCATTCCCTGGTACGGCCCACGCGTCTTCGGCCTGCCCATGCAAATCGCCAATCGTGCGTTCAAGCAGGCGGCCGAGGCCGGATATCCCGAGACGCTCACGTCCTCCTCCCTCTTGTTCTATCCCCGAGAGCTCCTTCCCATGTTCGGCCTCGTGGCGGGACTTCTCTTCGCGTGGGGTCTTCTGGCGCTGGCCCGTCGCCCGGGGGATCGCGGCCTTCTCTGGACCGCGTCAGTGGTGCCGTTCGGGGTTTTTCTCTTCATTCAGAACAAAAACCTGCGGTACGTGCTCCCGCTCCTTCCCGTGGCTGCCCTGATCGGCGCAGCAGGTCTCCGCGCTCTCGCGCCGGCCTGGCGGGTGGCCGCTACTGCCGTCGTGGTACTGGCTTCGGTGGCTCAGATCGGCGCTGCCGCCTTCGGGTTCCCGCCGGTTCCCCGGTGGACCCCGTTCAACCTCACCCTCCTTTTTTCCTTTCCGCCTTCTCCGATCGAGTGGCCCCACCGCCAGATCCTCGACGTCATCACGCGGGAAACGCGAGGGGCTCCGGCCACGGTGAGCGTCGTTCCGAACTACAGTTACTTTTCCGTCTCGAACTTTCGCTATTACGCCGCGCGTGATCGGCTGCCGCTAAAGATGATCCGCCCCTGGGGCCAGTACCCTCTGGGGGTGGACTTCATCATCTTGAAGACGGGCAGCCAGGGGCCTGAGTTCTCGATTGCCAAGCCCAGGCGGATCATGGAGCGGCTCGCGGCCGGCGATCCTGCCTTCGAGCAGGTCTTTCCTGTCATCTGGAGCGGTTCACTTCCCGACGGGAGCGAGGCCACCGTCAGGCAGCGCAGGCTGACGCCGGTAAACGCCGTGAGCCCTTCCGCGCTGGCTCACCAGTTCCGGCAGGCCGTCACGCGCTTCCTCACGCCCTACGCCCGGGACGTGGACGGGCTTCGGGTGGATCTCACGTACTCGCCCGAGGCTCTCCTCAAGGGGGGCATCCGGCGGGCGGAGGTGGCAGCCCGGAGCGCGCGCGTGGCTGAGTTCTCCCGGAACGGCGCTCAGCTCCGGGTCGGAGAGATGCGGCTCATCCTCGAGGGCGTTCTCATCAACCCCTATCGCCTCGTGGCTTCGGGTGAAATCGAGCTGCTCAAGATCGAGAGGCTCCGCGTGGATCACCTCGTCGTCACCGAGGAGGATCTCCGGGCCTTTCTCACCGGACTCAAGAGGCTCAGGCGGTTACGCCTCGGGCTGGAGGAGGGAGCCGTCTCGGTGGTGTTGAGCCAGCCGGGACCTGATGTGGCGGGACGTCTCAAGCTTTTGACAGGCCATGCGAATGGGCCCCTGACGGTTCAGGCGGAGCGGCTCAGCCTCGGCGGCATCCCGCTGCCGGGGCTCCTGGCCCGGTGGGTCCTCCGACAGTTCGATCCCGGTCCGCGCCTGGCGGCGCTTCCCGTTGCGCTCGAGCTGGGCGAGATTCGAGTGGAAGCCGGGCGCATTGTGATCGGCAGCCCGGACGGGGGATGAAGCCATGGCTGAGTCAGCCCCGGCAAAGAAGGCGCGGGCCCGGAAACTGATCCGAATTCTGGAGCGGGACTATTCGGACGCCAAGATCGCATTGGACTTCGGGAGCCCCTTGGAGCTGCTCGTCGCCACGATCCTGGCGGCTCAGTGTACGGACGAGCGAGTCAACCAGGTAACCAAGGTCCTCTTCAAGAAGTACCTGAGCGCCGCGGACTACGCCCGGGCGGTTCCCGCGGCAGTTGAGCGGGAGATTCACTCGACGGGGTTTTATAAGGCCAAGGCTCGCGCCATCATCGGGATGGCCAAGGACCTCGTCGCCAAGCACAGGGGCCAGGTTCCTCAGACCCTTGAAGAACTGGTCGCGCTCCCTGGGGTCGGCCGCAAGACGGCCAACGTGGTCCTCGGCAACGCGTACGGCCAGCCCGCGATCGCCGTGGATACTCACGTGTTCCGCGTTTCTCAGCGGCTCGGGCTGGCAAAGTCCGACGACCCCGAGCAGGTCCACGCACAGCTCTGCCTAGTGCTACCCAAGCCGAAGTGGACCCAGATCACCCATCTTCTCACCACCCACGGCCGCCGCATCTGCCAGGCGCGGAAGCCTGCCTGTCCCGAATGCCCCGTGCGCGCCCTCTGCCCCTGGCCGGAGAAGTCGCTGAGATAGTGTTGTTAGGGTCGTTTGGCTTGACATTTCAAGCAGTTTCCATTAACGTATGAGTTTGCGACTTTTTGGGGCCGAAACGCGTACACAGGGTCGGTATCGAGGAGTCAGGACGAATGGCCGCATCGCAGGGAACAGTCGAGAAGACCGCCCGGAGATGGTATCTGGTGGACGCCGAGGGTCAGGTGCTCGGACGTTTGGCCAGCCGGGTCGCCACGATTCTTCGGGGCAAGCACAAGCCCGACTTCGCCCCGCACCTGGACGTGGGAGATCACGTCGTGGTCGTGAATGCGGAGAAGGTGCACCTGACCGGGCGAAAGTTCACGACCAAGATATATCGCTGGCACACCGGTTACATCGGCGGGCTCCGGGAGGTCCGCGCGGAGAGGATGCTCGCGACCCATCCCGAGCGGGTCATCGAATGGGCAGTCCAGGGCATGCTTCCCAAGGGCCGCCTGGGTAGGGCCATGGCCAAAAAGCTGAAGGTCTACCGCGGCCCGGCCCACCCCCACGCCTCCCAGCAGCCCGAGCCTCTCGGCGGGGTCGCAGGGAAACCTTCCTAGAGGAGTGAGATGATCGAAACAGCTCGATTTTACGGAACTGGCCGGCGGAAAACGTCCGTGGCGCGGGTCTGGCTCAGGCCCGGGGCCGGGGCCATCACGGTTAACCGCCGCGCCTTCGAGGAGTATTTCCCCCGGGAAACGCTCCGGATGATCATCTGCCAGCCTCTTCAACTCGCCAACGTGCTTGGGCAGGTTGACGTGTTGGTCAACGTGGGCGGCGGCGGTCCTGCCGGTCAGGCCGGCGCCGTGCGCCACGGGATCTCGCGAGCGCTCCTGGCCTTCGACGACAAGCTCCGGGCACCGTTGAAGAAGGCGGGACTCCTCACCCGGGATCCACGGATGCGGGAGCGGAAGAAGTACGGCCAACCCGGCGCCCGGCAGAAGTTCCAGTATTCGAAGCGCTAGCCCACCCTCTCGGGGATTCATGACGTTGAAGGTCGCGGTGGCCGGGGCCAGTGGATACATGGGCGCCGAGCTGCTGCGCCTGCTTCTCGGCCATCCCGGCGTCCGCCTCGTCGCCGCCACCTCCGAGCGGCTGGTGGGTGAGCCACTTGAAGTGCTCTACCCCCACCTACGAGGGCTCACCACCCTGTCCTTCCAGAGTCTCGATGCCGAGCGGCTCGCCGAGGACGCCGACTGCGTGTTTCTCGCGCTCCCGCACATGGAGTCGCAGAGGGCGGTCCCCGTGCTGCGCCGTCACGGCCGAAAGGTCATTGACCTGTCCGCGGATTACCGGCTCAAGGATGCGGGCGCGTACGCCACCTGGTACAAGGCCGCCCACATGGACGGGGAGGGCTTAGCCGAAGCGGTGTACGGCTTGCCCGAGCTCCACCGAAAAGCGATCGCGTCGGCGTCGGTTGTGGCGAATCCCGGGTGCTACCCGGTCGGTGCGGTGCTGGCCATCGCGCCTCTTCTGAAATCGGGACTGGGGTGTGGTGAGGGGATCGTGATCGACGGGAAGTCCGGTGTCACGGGCGCGGGGGCTCAAGGGCGAAAGGTCGATCCCATGTACCTCTATACCGAGGCCAACGAAAACCTGCAGGCTTACGGGGTGGCCGCCCACCGCCATACCCCGGAGATCGAACAGGAGCTCTCCGCACTCGCGGGGCATTCCGTGACGGTCGGGTTCACTCCCCACCTGATGCCGCTCAATCGAGGGCTCTTCACCACCGCCTCCGTCCCCCTCGCCAAGACGGCCAGCACGAGAGAGATCCTCGACTGCTACCGGGAATTCTATGCGGGGGAGCCCTTCGTCCGGGTCCTCCCCGAGGGGACGCTTCCCACCACCCGCGCCGTGGTATGTTCCAACTTCTGTGACGTAGCGGTGGTCGTGGATGCTCGCACCCGGCGAGCGGTCTGTCTCTCGGCCATCGACAACCTGGGGAAGGGGGGCGCCGCCAACGGCGTGCAGAACCTCAACCTGATGTATGGGTGGGACGAGCGGGCGGGCCTCGGGGCCCCGCCGGTATACCCCTAGCCTATGGCCGGGCTGGAGTGGCTTGAGGGAGGGATCACGGCGGTTCCGGGGATTTTGGCGTCCGGCATCCACTGCGGTATCAAGTCCAGCGGGAGGAAGGACCTGGCGCTGATCTACTCTTCCGCCCCCGCCCGCGCGGCGGCGGTCTTCACGACCAACCAGGTCAAGGGCGCGCCGGTTCGGGTGTCCATGGAGCACATCAAGGGGGGGACGATTCAGGCGATCGTCGCTTCGAGCGGGTGTTCCAATGTCTGCACCGGCGAGCAGGGCCTCCGGGACGCGCGCGAGATGACCACGATCGTTGGGGACCTGCTTCGAATCCCGGGCCGTCACGTCCTCGTGGCTTCCACCGGGGTCATCGGCCGCCCACTCCCGATGGACAGGATCCGGGCCGCGCTTCCAAAGCTGGTGAAGTCGCTTTCCCCGCAGGGGGGCAGGAGCGCGGCGGAAGGGATCCTGACCACCGACACGGGGCCGAAGGAAGCGGCACTACGCCTCGAGGTCGTCGGCAGGCCGGTGACCCTCGGAGGAATCGCCAAGGGCGTCGGGATGATCGAGCCCCACATGGCGACGATGTTCTGCTTCCTGGCCACCGACGCGGTGGTTTCACCGGCAGCGCTTGATGCCGTCCTTCGCCGATCTGTCGAGCGCAGCTTCAACCGGATCACCGTGGATGGAGACCAGTCCACCAGCGATACGGTGGCGATCCTCGCCAACGGATTGGCGGAAAGCCGGGTACTCGAGAGGGGGAGTCGGGGGCTTCGCCAGTTCAGGCAGGGATTGGAAGCGATCACCGAGAAGCTTGCCAGGCTACTGCTGAAGGACGGCGAGGGAGCGACCAAACTGGTAAAGGTCCTGGTGAGAGGCGCCAAAAGCCGGCGCAACGCGAGGGCGGCGGCGCGCGCCGTCGCCAACTCGCTGTTGGTCAAAACGGCGATCAACGGCCAGGATCCCAACTGGGGGCGGATCATGATGGCCCTGGGAAAATCGCCCGCCGCGGTCGAAGCCGATCGGGTTGGCATCTGGTTCGACGACGAGCCTCTTGTGGCGGGCGGCCAGCTACGTCAGGGCGCCAAGCTGGACCGGGTGCGGGAGATCATGGCGCGTCCGGAGTTCACGATCCAGATCGACCTGGGGCTCGGTCGCGGGGAGGACCAGGTCTGGACCTGCGACCTCTCGGAGGAGTATGTGCGGATCAACGCGAAGTACACCACCTAAACTCGTCGGAGGGGGTCCACCCACGCCTCCGGCGCGGGTACCCGCCCTCCGAGTCCTCCCCCGGCGGAACAGAGAACCCGCTTCAGGAGGAAAAACTGCACGCCTCCCACATTCGGTGCCCCGGCGAGGGGTGGGGGGGCGGAGGCGAACCGATGGAGGGAACCGTGACGGTAACGATGAAAGAGCTCCTGGAGGCCGGCGTTCACTTCGGCCACCAGACCAAGCGGTGGAACCCCAAGATGCAGAAGTACATCTTCGGGGAACGCAACGGCATCTACATCATCGATCTGCAGAAGACCGTAAAGAAGTTCCGGGAGGCCTATCAGTTCTTGCGCGACCTGGCCGCGGGCGGGGGGACGGTGCTCTTCGTGGGCACCAAGAAGCAGGCACAGGAGACCGTGTTCGAGGAAGCCGGCCGCTGCGGCATGTTCTATGTAAACCAGCGGTGGCTGGGCGGAACCCTCACCAACTTCGCCACCATCAATCGGTCCATCACGCGCCTCAAGCGGCTCGACGAGATGCAGGAAACCGGGGAATACGAGCGCTTGCCCAAAAAAGAGGTCCTCGGGCTGGAGCGGGAACGGCAGAAGCTGGAGAAGGCCCTGGTGGGGATCAAGAGCATGGATCGGCTGCCGTCGGCCGTGTTCGTCATCGACCCCAAGAAGGAGGGGATCGCGGTGGCGGAGGCCCAGCGCCTCGCCATCCCGATCGTGGCCATCGTGGACACCAACTGTGATCCCACAGGCATCGACTACCCGATCCCGGGAAATGACGACGCGATCCGCGCGATCAGGCTCATCACCTCGCGCCTGGCGGACGCCATCATCGAGGGCCGAGGCACCCTCGCCAAGGAGGAATCGGAGGAGGCGCCCGCCGAAACGCCAATGGAGGCCGAGGCTGAGATGAGCGCGCCGGCCGAAGCGACTTCATAGGGGGACGGGGGCCGATGGCATCGCAAGCTGAGCTGGTCAAGCAGCTCCGGGAACTCACGGGGGCAGGCGTCATGGACTGCAAGGCGGCCCTGGAGGCCTCCGCCGGGGAGCTCGGAAAGGCGATCGAGTTTTTGCGGAAGAAGGGGCTGGCCGATGCGGCGAAAAAAGCCCACCGCACGGCCCGCGAGGGATTGGTGGGCGCGTACATTCACCCGGGTGGCAAGATCGGGGTGCTGGTGGAGGTGAGCTGCGAGACGGACTTCGTCGCCCGCACAGAGGGATTTCAGCAGCTGGTGAAGGACCTGGCTATGCAGGTGGCGGCCGCCAATCCCGTCTACCTGTCGCGGGAGGACGTGCCGGGTGACGTTCTCGAGAAGGAGCGCGAGATCTATCGGCAGCAGGTGGCCGACCAGAAAAAGCCGCCACAGGTGCTCGATAAGATCGTCGAGGGGAAACTCGAGAAGTTCTACGCTGAGCAGTGCCTCCTCGACCAGCCGTTCATCAAGGATGCGGCGGGGAAGACGAGGGTGAAGGATCTGGTGGGTCAGGTCAGCGCTCGGGTAGGGGAGCGCGTGGTGGTTCGCCAGTTCTCCCGCTTCCAGGTGGGTGAGGGCATATGAGCCGGGCCAGCTGAATGGAGCCCCGCTATCGGCGGATTCTCCTCAAGGTGTCCGGCGAGGCCCTGGCGGGCGAGCAAGGATACGGGCTTGACCCAGCAGTGCTGGTCGGGATCGCGGAGGAGGTCAAGGAGGTGGGCGCCCTCGGGACCCAGGTTGCCGTCGTGGTCGGCGGCGGGAACCTCTTCCGGGGGATCGCCGCCAGCGTCGGAGGGATGGAGCGGGCCACGGCGGACTACATGGGCATGCTGGCCACGGTGATAAACGCCCTGGCCCTTCAGGACGCGATCGAGAAAACTGGTGTCCCGACACGGGTACTGTCCGCGATCGAGATGAGGGCGGTGGCCGAGCCGTATATCCGGCGACGGGCGATCCGGCATCTGGAAAAATCACGCGTCGTCATCTTCGCGGCAGGCACCGGCAACCCGTTTTTCACCACCGATACCGCGGCCGCCCTTCGAGCCGTCGAGATCGGGGCCGAGGTCATCCTCAAGGCGACGAAGGTGGACGGGGTGTATTCGGCGGACCCCAAGAAAGATAGAACGGCCAGGCACCTCCCGCGGTTGACGTACATCGAAGTGCTCAACCGCGGGCTCCAAGTCATGGACGCCACCGCGATTTCGCTCTGCATGGACAACAAGCTTCCCATCGTCATCTTCGATCTCGCCCGCCGCGGGAATATCAAGCGGATTGTCCTCGGCGAGTCGGTGGGTTCCGTGGTCACGGGCGATAATCCAGCGCTCAGGGGGTGACGGACGATGCAGGCGGTCATCAAGGAAGTCGAAACGCGAATGCAGGGAGCCCTCGATGCGCTGGGCCGGGAGTTTGCCGGAGTGAGGACCGGGCGCGCCACCACCGGCTTGCTGGAAGGGATCCGGGTGGACTACTACGGGACTCCCACGCCGGTTCCGCAGGTGGCTTCCCTCTCGGTGCCGGACCCGAAGACGCTCCTCATCCAACCCTGGGACGCCAGCCTGCTGCCCACCATCGAGAAGGCGATCATGAAATCAGATCTGGGGCTCACCCCGGCCAACGACGGCAAGGTGATCCGCCTGGTTATGCCCCCGCTGACCGAGGAGCGCCGGAAGCAGCTGGCCAAGGCGGTGGGGAAGCTGGCCGAGGACGCGCGCGTCGCGATCCGCAATATCCGCCACGAGGGTAACAAGAAAATCAAGGCCATGGAAAAGGAGAAGAAGATCTCCGAAGATGACGGGCGCCGCAGCCAGGAGCAGATCCAGAAGATCACCGACAAACTCATCCAGCGAGTGGACGAGCTGCTGAAGAAGAAGGAGCAGGAGATTCTGACTTTTTGATCTCCCCCTTCGGCGCCCGTCCGCCCCTCTTCAGCGCGCGCGCTTCTGGTGCGCGGCGAGGGTTTTCCCTGGATTCCTCCCGTTCTTTTCGCTAACATACGTCAGTATGGCGTTTAACGAGTTGCGCAGCCCGCCAATCGCTGACCTCATGTCTCTGGACGAGCCGGAACTCCTGGCTCGCGTCAAGGCATTGCCGGTTCCCCGGCACGTGGCGATCATCATGGATGGCAACGGTCGGTGGGCTGTTCAGCGCGGGCTGGCCAGGGTCGCGGGGCACCGGGAAGGGGTGAAGGCGGCCCGTGCCGTGGTGCGGGCGGCCCACGAGGTGGGCATCGGCTTTCTCACGCTCTACGCGTTTTCCTCGGAGAACTGGAGCCGGCCCTCCTCGGAGGTGGCCACGCTCATGACACTCCTTGAGCGTTCCATCGATCGCGAGCTGCCCGAGTTGATGGCCAACAACGTCCGGCTCCGGATAATCGGGCGGCCCAATCGTGTGCCGATGTCAGTGCGCCGGGGTATTGACCGCGTCGTGGCCGCCACGGCGGCAAATAGCGGCCTGACGCTGCTCATGGCGTTCAATTACGGAGGCCGGGATGAGCTCGTGGATGCGTGTCGAGCCCTCGCCCGCCAGGTTCAGGCGGGCGAGATGCATCCCGAGGAGATCGACGAGGAACGGCTGCAACGCGCCCTTTACACCCAGGGAGTCCCCGACCCGGACTTGCTGATCCGCACCAGCGGCGAGATGCGCGTGTCGAACTTTCTCCTCTGGCAGATCGCCTATGCCGAGCTTGTCGTCACGCCCACGCTCTGGCCGGATTTCGGGCCGCGGGACCTCTACCTGGCCGTCGCCGAGTTTCAGCGGCGAGTTCGGCGATTTGGAGGCGTCTAGCGGTGGGCGCGGACGCGACCCCTCTGGCCTCCGCGCTGGACCGGCCCGCCCACGGCCTCACGCTGGCCAAGCGGATCGGAACCGGCGTGGTCTTCATCCCGCTCTTCTATGTGTTCACGCGCTATGCGCCGGTCTGGGCGTTCGCGGCCTTCGTGGTTGTGCTGGGCGCGGTGGGGCAGTGGGAGTTCGCGAGGATGTACAGGCGTGTCGGTGTCCCCGTCTACGCGTGGCTTGGCCTCGTCCTGGGCATCTTGGTGACGGCGAGCTTCGGGCTGGGCGGCGCCGCCCCGTGGGTGCTGACGCTGGTGGTGGCCGGTCTCCTGACGGCGGGTCTCGCGCGCACCGGGGAATTCCCGCCGCGCTGGGAGGCGGCGGCCCTGACACTGCTGGGCGTCTGCTACGTCAACTGGCTCCTGGGCCACGCCATCCTGCTCCGGTCGCTCCCGTTGGGAGCGGAGTGGATCTTCCTCCTCGTGTGGGTGACGTGGGTGGGGGAATCGGCGGCCTATTTCGTCGGCTCGACCGTCGGGCGCCACCGGCTCGCCCCCCGGATCAGCCCCGCGAAGACGGTCGAAGGCGCTCTCGCCCAGCTGGCCGCCTCCCCTGCGGCGGCCCTCCTGGGGCGGTGGTGGTTCTTTCCGGAGGGTTCGCTTCACGATGCGCTCATCATCGGACTCCTGCTGGGAGTGGTCGGCCAGCTGGGCGACCTCGTGGAGTCCTGGCTCAAGCGGAGCGCCCGCACCAAGGACACGGGCAATCTGATTCCGGGTCACGGCGGGCTGCTGGATCGCCTGGACAGCCTGCTTTTCAACACGCCGGCCCTGTTTTACTACGCGCGCTTCATCGCGGCCTGACGCCAGTATGAAAAGAATCACGCTGCTCGGCGCGACCGGCTCCGTCGGCAGGCGGGCCCTGGAGCTCGTCTCCGCCTTTCCCGATGCGTTGAGCGTCGAGGGGTTGGCGGCGCGGGGGTCGAACGTCCCGCTCCTCGCGGAGTTGTGCCGGCGCTATCGGCCGAAGGCTGTGGCCGTGCTGGAGGCCGACGCCGTGGACGCCCTGGCCCGGGCCCTCCCTCATCCCCGCCCGGAGCTACTGAGCGGGTTGCACGGGCTGGTCACTCTGGCGGCTCAGAGCGACGCAGACGTGGTGCTCTCGGCTCTCGTGGGAGGGGCAGGCTTGCTCCCGACGATGGCCGCCATTCAGGCCGGGAAGAACATCGCGCTGGCGAACAAGGAGACGCTGGTCATGGCTGGGGGCCTGATGACCTCGGCGGCCCGCGCCCGCAAGGTCTCGCTCCTCCCCGTGGATTCGGAGCACAGCGCCATTTTCCAGTGCCTTCAGGGCCACAACCGTTCCGATGTGCGGCGCATCATTCTGACCGCGTCCGGCGGGCCTTTCCGACAGCTTTCCCGAGAAGCGCTGGCCCACGTGACGGTGGCCGACGCCCTCAAACATCCGACGTGGAAGATGGGGGCGAAGATCACCACGGATTCGGCCACGCTCATGAACAAGGGGCTCGAGATCATCGAGGCACGGTGGCTCTTCGACCTGGCTCCTGAGCAGATCGCGGTGGTGGTCCATCCGCAGTCGATCGTGCACTCCATGGTGGAGTACATCGACGGCTCCATCATCGCCCAGCTCGGCGTGGCCGACATGGGGATCCCGATTCTCTACGCGCTGACCTACCCGGAGCGCCGTCCATGCCCGGCTCCCGCCCTGAACCTGGCGGAGGTGGGGCAACTCACCTTCCACGAGCCGGACATCGAGAAGTTTCCCTGCCTGGTCCTGGCTCGGCAGGCCCTCGCCCGGGGCGGGTCGGCTCCCGTCACCCTCAACGCGGCCAACGAGGTTGGGGTCGCCGCCTTTCTTGACGGCCGCATCCGGTTCACACAGATTCCCGAACTGATTGCTGAGGTCCTGGATCGCGTTCCAGTTCGGGAGCTGCCGACGATCCAGGAGTGCGTGGCCGTGGACAGCGAGGCGCGGCGCGTGGCCGGGGAGGTCCTTCGCCTGGACGCGTTCGCCGCCGCCGGCGCGCGCTGACGAGGAGGCACATCCTTCGTGACAACCATCCTGTCGTTCGTCATGGTCATCGGAATCCTGATCCTCATCCACGAGCTCGGCCATTTTCTCGTGGCGCGGTGGACGGGGGTCGGGGTCGAGCGCTTCTCGATCGGCTTCGGGCCGGTCCTGCTGCGCTGGAGAGGGAAAGAGACTGAATACTGCCTCTCGGCCATCCCCATGGGCGGGTACGTGAAGATGATGGGGGAGGAGAACCCGCTGGAAGGTGGGGGCAGCGCGTCGGTGGACCCGGCCAAATCGTTCTCGCTCAAGCCGCTGCCGTGGCGGTTCCTCATTGTGTTCGCGGGTCCCGGCATGAACTTCGTCCTGGCGGCGGCGATCTTTGCCGCCGTCTTCATGACCGTGGGACGCCCCGTGCTGCCGTCAACGCTCGGGCGAATCAAGCCCGATGGTCCTGCCGCTCAAGCCGGGCTCCGCACCGGTGACTGGGTCACCGCGGTTGGTGGCGTCCCGGTAGCGAACTGGGAGGACCTCGTCAACCTGATCCAGGCGGCGAAGGGCGAGACGCGGCAAATCACGTTCGCGCGCGACGGCCACGAGCAGCGGACGGGTCTGACCCCCACCCGAACCAAGGTGCGGGATATCTTCGGGGACGAGCGTGAGACGTGGGACCTTGGCGCCCGGCCTTTCGCCCCCGCCAAGATCGGGGAGGTCCTGCCGGGGTATCCGGCGGCACGGGCGGGACTCCTTCCGGGTGACACGGTGGTGGCCTTGGAGGGCACGTCGGTCTTTTCGTGGGACGAACTCGCCGAGGCCATTCACAAGCGCGCCGGGAAGCGGACCGAGCTCACCGTGGAGCGCGACGGTCAGTCGCTGAGCGTGACGGTCGTGCCTCAGCCCGTGAAGGATCGTGGCCCGTCCGGAGAAGAGGTGGAAGTGGGCCGCATCGGCATCAGTCCGGCGGTCGCCGTCGCCTACGTCCGCTTGAACCCGATCGTCGCGGTTGGGCAAGGGATCCTGCGAACGTGGGACATGACCGCCCTCACGGCGGTCGGGCTCTGGAAGCTGGTGACACGCCAGCTGCCAGCCTCCACGATCGGCGGGCCGATCCAGATCGCCGTAGTGGCTGGGGAGCAGGCCAAGCAGGGGATCACGAGCCTGGCCTTCTTCACCGCGGTGATCAGCGTCAACCTGGCGCTTCTGAATCTGCTCCCGGTCCCGATGCTGGACGGCGGGCACCTGCTCTTTTTCGTCATCGAGGCCGTCCGAGGCCGGCCCCTCTCGCTCCGAAAGCGGGAAGTGGCCCAGCAGGTGGGGCTGTTTCTGCTGGTGCTTCTGATGGTCTTCGCCGTGTACAATGATCTCGCACGGATCGACTTCTTCCACTTCTTTAAATGACATCGAGTCGGGAGCAGGAGCGAACGGGATGACACCACGGCGCAAGACGAGGCAGATCCAGCTGGGCCCGGTCAAAATCGGCGGGGACGCGCCGATCACGGTGCAGTCCATGACCAAGACGGACACGCGGGACGTGGAGGCCACGCTGCTCCAGATCTGGTCGCTGGAGGCCGCGGGCTGCGACATCGTCCGTGTGGCCGTGCCTGTGAAGGAAGCGGCGGAGAAGCTCGGGGAGATCAAGAAGCAGATCCGCATCCCGCTGGTGGCGGACATTCACTTCAACTACAAGCTGGCGCTGATGGCCCTGGACCAGGGCGTGGACGGGCTCCGCCTCAATCCGGGAAACATCGGCGGCAAGCAGTTCGTGATGGAGGTGGTCCGGCTCGCCCAGGCGCGGAGGATCCCCATCAGGATTGGGGTCAACGCGGGTTCGCTCGAGAAAGATCTCCTGGCCAAATACGGGGGGCCAACGGCCCAAGGCATGGTGGAGTCCGCGCTGCGGCACATTCGGATCCTGGAGGACTGCGGCTACCCGGAAATGAAGGTTTCGCTGAAGGCCTCGGACCCCGCGATGATGATCGAGGCCTACCGGCGGCTCGCGGAGCAGGTCGAGTATCCCTTTCACCTCGGGGTGACGGAGGCCGGGACTCCGACCGTGGGGACGATCAAATCCGCGGTCGGCCTCGGGACCCTGCTCGCCGAGGGGATCGGGGACACGATCCGAGTCTCCCTGGCCGCGGATCCGGTGGAAGAGATCCGGGTGGGGATCGAGATCCTCAAGGCCCTCGGCCTCCGGAAGCAGGGGCTGACGTTCGTGGCCTGCCCCTCGTGCGGGCGCGCAGACGTGGACCTGATCAAGCTGGCCAGGGACGCCGAGGAACGGTTGAAAGGGATTACGGCCAACGTCCACGTCGCCGTGATGGGATGTGAGGTCAACGGGCCGGGCGAGGCGCGCGCCGCCGACATCGGCGTGGCGGGCGGGAAGGGAATCGGCCTCATCTTCAGGAAGGGCGAGGTCGTGCGCAAGGTTCCCGAGGCGCAGATCATCGACGCGCTCTGGGAAGAGGTCGAGCGGTTCATCGCCGAGAAGAAGGCCGAGGAGACCGCCCCGGTCGAGGACTAGCGCTTCTTCGAGCGCGGGCTTCGCCCGCGCAATC
>CAYRZF010000013.1:16471-35808 GCA_964428805.1 uncultured bacterium
AGCGCGGGCTTCGCCCGCGCAATCGAGGGGGGAGGTTCGGAAGGGGGGCGTTAGCCCCCCTCCGAGGATATGGGGCAATATGAGGTTCACGTCTTCGTCTGCACGGGCGGTGAGACTTGCCCGACCCAGGGAGAGACTGAAAAGTACGTGAAGATCCTCCGCGCCGGCGTGGCCCAGGCCGGCAAACACCGGGAGATCCGGATCAACAAGGCCGGCTGCTTCTCCCAGTGCGGCAACGGTCCGATGATGGTCGTGTATCCGGAAAACGTCTGGTACTGCGGCGTCCAGGAATCGGACCTTCAGGAAATCCTCGAATCGCACATTTTTGGCGGGAAGCCGGTGGCGCGGCTCGTCTACAACCCGGGCGTCCCCGGTCCTAACAAGATCATCAAGGCCGACACGAAGGCGTAGCGCCGTGCGCTGGACGCGGTCGCTCATCCCGACCCTTCGGGAGGACCCTGCCGATGCCGAGGCGGCCAGCCACAAGCTCATGGTCCGGGCCGGTCTGGTGCGCCAGCTCGCGGCCGGCATCTACGTCTACCTCCCCCTCGGCCAGCGGGTCATGGACAAGATCAACGCCATCGTCCGCGAGGAGATGAACCGGATCGGCGGGCAGGAGGTCACGCTACCGGTGCTCCATCCCGCGGAGATCTGGCAGCAGTCGGGCCGCTGGCAGGCCGTCGGCGACGAGATGTTCAGGCTTAAGGACCGCAACGGGCGGGACATGTGCCTGGGGATGACGCACGAGGAGGTCGTCGCCTGGATCGCCTCCAAGGAGCTCCGCTCGTACCGAGACCTGCCTCAGATTTGGTATCAAATCCAGACGAAGGAACGCGATGAAGCGCGCCCGCGCTCGGGTGTCCTCCGGACCCGGGAGTTTCTCATGAAGGACTCCTACACGCTGGATCTGGACGAGGCGGGCCTGGCCAAGGCCTACGACGCGCACAAGGAAGCCTACTGCCGGATCTTCGATCGGTGCGGCCTCCGGTACTACGTGGTCGAGTCCGATCCCGGCATGATGGGCGGCTCCGGCTCGCACGAGTTCATGGCCCCGAGCGCGGCCGGAGAGGACGACGTGGCGGTCTGCGAGCGCTGCGGCTACGCGGCCAACGTCGAGCTTGCCCGGGGCATCCCGCTCCAGCCAAAGTTCCCCGCCTGGAACGTGGAGGAGGTTCCCACTCCGAACGCCCGAACCATCGCGGAGGTGGCGGCGCTTCTCGCGATCGAGCCTGCCCTGACCATCAAGTCGCTGCTCTACGTGACGAAGGCCGGCCCCCTCCTCGCGCTGGTCAGGGGCGATCAGACCCTCCACGAGAAGAAGCTCGCGCGAGCCGTGGGCGAGTTCCGTCCTGCCCACCCGGACGAGGTGAGGGTGGAGCTTGGCGCCCCCGTGGGCTCGATAGGGCCGGCGGGGATCCGGCTCCCCGTTGTTGCCGACGAGTCGTTACGGGAAGGAGTCTATGTGGCCGGCGCGAACAAGGAAGGGTTCCACTTGCGGGGCGTCCAGCCCGGCCGGGAGTTTTCCTGCCGCTTCGCCGACCTGCACACAGTGCAGCCCGGGGAGGCGTGCGGGCGATGCCGCGCGCCGCTCAAGGTAGAGCGGGTCATCGAGGTGGGAAACATCTTCAAGCTGGGCACGAAATACTCCGTGCCCCTGAGGGCGGTCGTGTTGGACGAGAACGGCCAGGAACGGCCCATCGTGATGGGAAGCTATGGCATCGGGCCGGCCCGCATCGCGGCGGCGGCCGTTGAGCAGCGACACGATGCGGACGGGATCATCTGGCCCTGGAGCATCGCGCCCCTCCACGTTCACCTCCTGGCGGTAAACGCCAAGGACCCGGAGCAGGAACGGGTGGCCGAGGAGCTTTATCCCGAGCTGGCCGGGGCCGGGTTTGAGGTGCTGTTCGACAACCGGGACGAGCGGCCGGGGGTGAAGTTCAAGGACGCGGACCTGATCGGCCTGCCAATCAGGGTCACAGTGGGGACCGCGTTTGTAAAGAGCGGGCTGATCGAGGTCCGCGCGCGCAAGGATCGAAGCGACCGCCGGGTGACCCGGCGGGACGTTACTGTCACAGTCAAGGAGCTGGCCCACGAACTGAGCAAGGGATAGCGGATTTCCGCCCAATCCCCTTGCTGGGGGATCTGGGGTGTGCTAAGCTGCTGAAAAAGTGGGCGCTGCCCACTTTTTTCTTGCCCCCGGGGGAAGGGAGCCGTGGACGCTGTGGAGCGAGAGGCTAAGATCGAAACCCTCGTCTCCCCGGTGCTCCAGGAGCATGGGCTCTCGCTGGTGGATGTACAGTGGCGCCACGAAGGCCGGCGCTGGGTGCTCAGGTTCTACGTGGACAAGAAGAGCGGGATCGGGGTCGCCGATTGTCAGCGATTCAGCCACGAAGTCGGCGACCTCCTGGACGCCGCGAACCTGATTCCGGAGAGTTACGACCTGGAAGTGTCGTCTCCGGGCCTGACCCGGGAGCTCAGGACGGAGCGCGAGTGGCGCTGGGCTCAGGGTAAGAGGGTGCGGTGTTGGGTCGCCTCGCCGCTCGAAGGCCGGATGGAGTTGACGGGGCGGCTTCTGGAAGCCACGGAGGGCCAGCTGAGGTTGGAGGACGACGACGGTCGGCAGTGTCAGCTCGAGCGGCGGAACGTGACCCGGGCGCGGCTTGAGCTGGATTTTCCCCGTCGGAAGTGAGTCGCCCGACGCATGAATCGAGAACTGATCATCGTCACAGAGCAGATCGCGCGCGAGAAGGGGATTGACAAAGAGGTTCTCTTCGAGGCGTTGGAGTCTGCTCTGCTGTCCGCCTTCAGGAAGACGACGGGGGCGGGGGCTAGCGACAACGTGCGCATGCAGCTCGACCGTGGGAGTGGCACGTTCAAAGTCTGGGCCAAGAAGCGCGTTGTCGCCAAGGTCACCGATCCGAAGGTCGAGGTGTCTCTGGCCGAGGCCCGCGCCCAAGTGGCAGATGCCCAGCTGGACGACGAGGTGGAACAGGAGTTGGTGCCGCAGGAGTTTGGGCGCATCGCGGCCCAGACCGCCAAGCAGGTAATCCTCCAGCGGGTCCGTGACGCCGAGCGCGAGGGAATCTACTCGGAGTTTATACACAAGGAGGGGCAGATCGTCCGCGGTGTCGTCCACCGGATCGAGAAGCGGAATGTGATCGTGGAGCTGGGCAAGGCTGAGGGGTTCCTGCCCGAGCGCGAGCAGATTCCCGGCGAACGGATCAACCCCGGGGATCGGATCCGCGCCTACGTCCTCGAAGTGAAGAAGACCGCCAGGGGGCCCCAGATCACGCTCTCCCGGACCCATCCCGGATTCCTGGCCCGGCTGTTCGAGACCGAGATCCCCGAGATCGCCGAGGGGATCGTGCAGGTCAAGGCGGCCGCGCGCGAGGCGGGAGAGCGGGCGAAGGTGGCCGTGGCCTCCACGAAGCGGGACGTTGATCCTATCGGGGCCTGCGTGGGTCTCCGCGGCACGCGCATCCAGGTGGTCAGCCGGGAGCTGCGCGGCGAGAAGATCGATATCGTCGAGTGGTCCGCGGATCGCCCGACGTTTGTGGCCCGGGCGCTGTCCCCTGCCAAGGTGGCGTCCGTGACGGTTCAGGAGGCGCGTCAGGGGGGGGGCGAGCGGGGGGTGGAGCAGTCCGTCCTGGTGGTGGTGCCGGATAACCAGCTCTCACTGGCGATCGGCAAGAGGGGCCAGAACGCCCGGCTGGCGGCCAAGCTGACCGGGATGCGCGTGGACATCAAGAGCGAGTCCGAGCTGGAAGAGGAGCGGCGCCGCGAGGAGGAGGAACGGACCCAGGGGCGAGCGGCCATCGAGGAGTTCGCCGGGGTCGGTCCCCAGCTGGCGGGGAAACTCGTCGAAGAGGGGCTCTACTCCCCGCTGCGCATCGTCAGGGCCGGCCTGGGGCGACTCATCGAGATTCCCGGGGTGGGGGAGAAGAAGGCTGAGAAGATCCTGGCCGCGGCCCAGGAGTGGCTCGCCACGCACGCTGCCGCGCCGCCGGGAAGCGAGCCGGCCGTCGGCGAGGCGGGCGCGGGCGATGTCGAGGAAGCCGGCGTGTTGCGCGACGAGGAAGCGGCACCGCCCGCGTGAAGCGGGAGCCCCAGCGCACCTGTGTCGGGTGCCGGCAGGTTCGGCCCAGGGCTCAGTTGATCAGGCTGGTCCGGCGGGCGGATGGAGTGGTTGCGGTCGATCGGGCCGGCACGGTGCCCGGCAGGGGCGCCTATATCTGTGCGGTGGCTGAATGCGTGCTGGAGGCCCTGAAACGGGCGCGATTGGCGAAGGCGTTCAAGGGGAAGGCCGAGGCGTCGGCTGAACTGATGGCGCTGTGCGACACTCTGAGTAGCGGCACACGAAGGGGGTAAGGGGGACCGTGGCTTCACGGATGAAGGTTATTGATCTCGCGAAGGAGCTGGGGGTTACCAGCAAGGATCTGATCCAGGCCCTGGAGGGGATGGGTCGAAAAGGAGTCAGGACCCGGAGTCCCCTCGACGCCGCCACGGCCAATGAGCTCAGGGTCAAGCTGGGCCGCGGCCGCGAGCTGGCCGAAGAGCCCAAGCCGAAGAGGGCAAAGGCCGCGCCCAAGGAGGCCAAGGCCCCGACCGCAAAGAAACGGGTCGCAGCGGAAAGGGTTCCGGCTGAGAAGCTGCCCCCGGCGAAGAGACTGGCCGCCCAGAAGGCCAAGACCCCGTTCGTCCCGGAGGTGAGGGCTGCGGAAGTTGTCGCCGCCGCTCCGCCCGCTCCTCCAGCCGTTCCCGCTCCTCCCGTGCAAATTAAGCAGCCGGCGGCAGAGGTCAAGGCGCCGCCGGTCCTGAAGCCGGTGCCTCCCAAGCCGAAAGAGGCGGCAAAGGTCGTGCCCTTCCGGCCTGCTATCGCGGCGGCCCCGCCGGCTCCGCCGCCGAAAAAGGTTGCGGCCGCCCCGGCGGCTCCGCCTCCGGTGAGACCGGCGCCTCCCAAGCCACCTCAGCGTGAGGTCGTCCTAACGCCTCCGGCCGCAGCCGACCCTCGGGTAGCCTCGGTGATGCCGCCGTCCCCCCCGGTGACGGTTTCCCCTCCCCCGGTGGCGCCCGCACCACCACCTCCCGCGCCCCCACCGCCTCCTCAGGAGGTGGTCGCTCCCGTGGAGGTCAAGCGCGAGCTGATCAGGCTCCCCGAGTCCGTCACCGTCGGCGAGCTGGCGGCGGCCATGCGGCGGAAGTCGGGAGAGGTGATCAAGGCCCTGCTCGAGATGGGGGTGATGGCCACCGTCAACGAAATCCTGGATCCCACCGCGGCCAAGCTTGTGGCGGACAAGTGGAGCTTCGACGTTGAGGTGCGGACGCTCGAAGGCGAGGAATTGCTGGAAGAGGAGGTAGATCCGTCGCAGCTCCGCCTGCGCTCACCCGTCGTGACGGTCATGGGTCATGTGGACCACGGGAAGACGTCGCTGCTGGACTTCATTCGCCGGACGAAGGTGGCGGAGAAGGAGTTCGGCGGCATCACCCAGCACATCGGCGCGTATCAGGTCGAGACCTCCCACGGCAAGGTCACCTTCCTGGACACGCCCGGCCACCAGGCGTTCACCGCCATGCGGGCGCGGGGGGCGCAGGCTACCGACATCGTGATCCTGGTCGTGGCCGCCGACGACGGCGTCATGCCCCAGACCGTGGAGGCGATCAACCACGCCAAGGCGGCCGGTGTCCCGATCATCGTGGCCGTCAACAAAATAGATAAGCCCGGGGCGGACCCCGAGCGGGTGAAGCGCGAGCTGTCCAACCTCGAGCTCGTCCCCGAGGAGTGGGGTGGCCAGACGATCCTCGTCGAGACTTCCGCGAAGAAAGGGACGGGCATCGACAACCTGCTGGAGATGACCGCGCTTCAGGCGGAGATCCTCGAGCTCAAGGCCAATCCCAACCGGGCCGGGAGGGGCGTGATCATCGAGGGCCGGCTGGATAAGGGGCGCGGCCCGGTAGCCACGGTGCTGGTCCAGCAGGGGACGTTGAAAGAGGGGGACGCGGTGGTGGTCGGTCAGCGCTCCGGCCGCGTGCGCGCGCTGTTTAACGACCGCGGCAAGAAGGTGAAGGCCGCGGGCCCGTCGGACCCCGTGGAGATCCTGGGACTGTCCGGCGTTCCCCAGGCGGGGGATACCCTGGTGGTGGTGGCGGACGAGCGCAAAGCCCGCCAGATCGCGACGGTTCGAATGGACCGCGAACGCCAGCGCGTCAAGGGCGCCACCCGTGTGACGCTGCAGGACCTGTACCAGCAGATCACGACCGGCGAGGTGAAGGAGCTTCGCCTGATTCTGAAGGCCGACGTCCAGGGCTCCGTCGAGGCGCTCACCGAATCGCTGGAGGGGCTCTCGACCGATCAGGTGAAGCTCAAGGTCATCCACGGCTCCGTGGGCACCATCACCGAGAGCGACGTCATGCTCGCCTCGGCTTCCAATGCCATCGTCCTCGGCTTCAACGTGAAGCCCGAACCGAAAGCGAGTATCCAGGCGCAGACGGATGGCGTGGACGTCCGCACATACAACGTGATCTACGAGGCCATCAACGACGTCCGCGCGGCCCTCTCCGGGCTCCTCGAGCCGGAGATTCGGGAGGTGGCCCTGGGCAAGGCGCAGGTCCGCCAGCTCTTTCCGATCTCCAAGGTGGGCACGATCCTGGGGTCCTATGTTCTCGAGGGGAAGATTACGCGCGCGGCCAAGGTGCGAGTCAAGCGCGACGGAGCCTTGGTCGGGGAGGGGACGATCAACTCGCTCAAACGCTTCAAGGATGACGTCCGCGAGGTGCTCCAGGGGCTGGAGTGTGGCATCGGGGTGGAGGGTGTCAGCGGGATCCAGGTGGGTGACGTGATCGAAGCCTACACGACGGAGGAGGTCGCGCGCACCCTCTGAACAACGCCCCTCACCTCTTCTCCTCTCCCCAGGGGGGAGAGGTGGGGTGAGGGGGCGGGGCATGCGAGGTGAACACGTGAGTCGAGCCCGTGTCGCAGTAGGGACGGTGGAGCTCCACCTTCCGGACGTCGACTCCCTCAAGGGAAAGCGGCACATCCTGAAGGGCGTCAAGGAAAGGGTGAAGCACCGCTTCGACGTCTCCGTGGCCGAGGTGAATCACCACGACAGCTGGCAGCGCGCCACGCTGGCCGTCGCCTGCGTGTCGCAGGACTCCCGCCACGCCAACGAAGTAGTGTCCAAGGCCCTGGATTTTATCGAGTCGCTGGTTGACGGTCATGTCATCGACATCCAGACGGAGATCCTGTGACGTGCAGGCGAAGCGGATCGATCGGCTGAATCAGTTGATCAAGGAGGAGATTTCCCGGGTGCTTCAACGGGAGTTGAAGGATCCGCGCCTCGGCTTCGTCACGGTGACTGATGTCGGGGTGACGAAGGATTTGCGCCTCGCAAAGGTTTACGTCTCCATTCTCGGGACGGAGGAGCAGTGGAAGGCCTCGCTCGCCGCTCTGGAAAGCGCCAGGGGGTTCATCCACAACTGGCTCCGGCAGCATCTCTCCCTCCGGGTGACGCCGTCCCTGGTCTTTCGACCTGACCGGTCCATGGCCCAAGCGGCCCACATCCAGGGGCTTCTCGCCGAACTAAGGTCCGAGGAGGCGCCTTCCAGTGGCGACGCCTGAAGAAACCCCGCAGGTTCCCGGGGAGCTCGTCCAGATCCTCTCACGTCCCCGGGGGAGCGTGCTCCTGTTGGGAACGGTGCAGCCCGACGGTGATCTGCTGGGCTGCCAGATCGGTCTTGGGCTGGCGCTCGCCAACGCGGGGGTGGCCGTCACGCTGGCCGGACCCCATCCCGTGCCGGATGTGTACCGTTTCCTGCCCGGGGCAGACCTTGTCCAACGGTGGGAGGCAGCCCCGGCTCCCTTCGACCTTGTAATCCTGACGGACTGCCCCGACCCCTCGCGGACCGGAGGCCTTCTTGAGGGAGCCCGGCAGGCCGGGACCGCTGTCCTCAACATTGACCACCACCCGGACAACAAACGGTACGGCGACGTCAATTGGATCGAGCCGGAGGCGGCGGCCACGGGGGAGATGGTCTATGACCTGATCCAAGCCCTCGGCCTCAAGGTGACCCCGGAGATCGCCACCAATCTCTTCACGGCGATCCACACCGATACTGGTTCGTTCCGATATTCGAACACGACTGCCAGGACCCTCAGGATCGCCGCCGACCTGGTCGCCCAGGGGGCGCGCCCCGCCTCGGTGTCAGGGGCGTTGTACGAAGGTCGGAAGCGGGATGACCTCCAGCGGCTGGGGGTTCTTCTCGGCCGTGTTGAGATGAGCGCGGACGGTCAGGTGGCGTGGCTGGCCCTCCCGGAGGGCAGCGTGCCCGAGTCCCTCGTGGAGGCGGAGGACCTGGTATCCTATCCCCGTTCCATCGCGAGCGTGAAAGTGGCCTTCCTGCTGCGGGAGATCGGTGACGGCCGTGTGAAGGTGAGTCTGCGCGCCAAGGGCGACGTCAACGTCGGGAAGATCGCGGCAGCCTTCGGTGGCGGGGGGCACGCGAATGCCGCCGGCTGCACGATCGGGGGGAGTCTCAGCGAGGCCCGCGATGCGCTCCTTCGGTCTGTGGCCGAAGTTTTGAACAGGCGGTAGGGGGGCCGGCATGGGCCGGTCGGGAATCCTGGTCATCGAGAAAGGGGCAGGGATCAGCTCCTTCCAGGCGGTGGCCCACCTCCGGCGCCTGCTGCGGGCCCACAAAGTCGGCCACGGCGGCACGCTGGATCCCGAGGCCACCGGCGTGCTCCCCATCCTGGTCAACGAGGCGACCAAGCTGACGCCGCACCTCGCGGATCACGACAAGGAATACCTCGCCACGGTCCGTCTGGGCGTCGTCACGAACACCCAAGACCTGACGGGCGCCGTCCTTCGGACGTCCCCCGTTCCGGCCTTGACCGCCGAGGACATTCGGAGCGCGCTGACCCCCTTCGTGGGCACCATCCGCCAGATCCCGCCGATGTTCTCGGCGATCCATCACGGCGGCCAGCGGCTCTACGAGCTGGCGCGGCGGGGGGTGGAGGTGGAGCGGGAGCCGCGCGAGGTCAGCATTCACGCCCTCGTCCTCGAATCGGTGGCTCTCCCTTCGTTCACGCTCAGAATTGTGTGCGGCAGGGGAACCTACGTCCGGACGCTCTGCTCCGATCTGGGGGAAGCCCTGGGCACGGGCGCTGCCATGGAAAAGCTGGTGCGCACTCGGGTGGGGCCCTACACCCTGGAAGACGCGCTCCCGTGGGATCGTGTGCGGGAGGCGCGAGACGGGGCCCTCTTCTGGGATCGGCTGCTGCCTTCCGACTCGGCCCTCGGCCACCTGCCGGCAGTGGGTCTGGCGCCCGCGGACGGCGAGGCCCTCCTCCACGGGCGCACGGTCCCGCTGCCTGCCGCCAGCTCTGGCGCCCGGGGGCTTGTCCGCCTGTACGCGGCCGACGGGGAGTTCCTCGGCGTGGGGCAGGTTGTGACGGGCGGGGTTCAGGTGAAACCCGAACGGATCCTGCATGGAGATCGTCCGCGGCCTCGATTCCTACCCGCCTGACAGCCCTCCCAGCGTCGTGGCCCTCGGGGCCTTTGACGGGATTCATCTGGCCCATCAGAAGATCCTCGCCACCGCTCGAGAGCGAGCGCGAACCCTCGGAGTCATGGCGCTGGCGTGTACCTTCGATCCCCACCCGTTGGTGATTCTCCAGCCGGATCGGGCGCCGATCCCGATCACCGACCTTGCCGAGAGCCTCGCCCGCATCGCCGCCCAGGGGGTGGATGCGACGGTGGTCATCCCCTTCACCCGGGAGTTTTCTCTCATCGAGGCAGAACCCTTTGTCAGGGATGTGCTCTGCGGATGTCTCAAGGCCCGGGAGGTGGTGGTGGGGTTCAACCACACCTTTGGCCACGGCGCTCGCGGCAATGCCCGGCTGCTGGCCGAGCTCGCGCCGAAATACGGCTTCGTCGCCCACGTCATGCCGTCGCTGTCGGTGGACGGGGTTGTCGTGTCCTCTTCCGCGATCCGTCAGGCCCTCGCCGCCGGAGACGTCGCGCGCGCGCGCAAATTCCTGGGCCACCCCTATACGGTTCAGGAGCGCGTGCTCCGGGGTAAGGGGCGGGGCCGGCAGCTCGGGTTTCCCACGGCTAACCTCAAGCCGGAGCGTGAGCTGATCCTGGCCCCGGGGGTCTATGCGGCCCGGGCCAGCTGGGACGGAGGCGAGGCCGGTGCCGTGGTAAATGTCGGGGTCCGCCCCACCTTCGGCGAAGGGGAATATTGGGTGGAAGCTTACCTGCTCGAGTGCTCGGCTGATTTGTATGACAAGGTGCTGACGTTGGCCTTCCTCGAGCGCATCAGACCCGAGCAGAAATTCCCGGACGTGGAGGCGCTCCGGGCTCAGGTGGCCCGCGACGTCGCCAGAGCCGCCCAGATGCTGGGCGAACGCCTCTCACGCTCCTGAATTCACCTTTACTTCGTGCCCCGCCTGTGGTAGCGTTAATGCCGTAATTCCTTGGAAGGATGAGCGTTTTTAGAACCCACCCGGTCGGGGCGAAGGCTCCGGGGTGTGGCGATTGGGGGTGCGGCCCCCGGAGGAAGCCGTCTCATGCCCGTCGCGGTTGAAAGAAAGAAGAGTCTCATCGAGCAGTTCCGAATCCATGAAGGGGACACCGGCTCACCGGAGGTCCAGATCGCGCTCCTGTCGGAGCGCGTCAACAGCCTGACCGATCACTTCAAGCTCCACCTGAAGGATCACCATTCCCGGCGGGGCCTGCTGAGGCTCATCGGCAAGCGCCGCAGTCTCCTGGAGTATCTGCGCAAGAAAGATCCGGATCGGTTCCGGGCCCTGACCGAAAAACTCGGGATCCGCGGGTGAGGGCGGCCCCGGAGGGTATCCGCACCGAGCACACTCGCTGCTCCCCGTCATCTACTCTGTTCCCCGATTCCCCCCTGAGGCAGGAGGCACAACGCACGTATGGCGCATTCAACTGAGATCGAGATTGGTGGCAGGACCCTTTCGCTGGAGACCGGGCGCGTCGCCCGGCAGGCCGATGGCGCCGTGATGGTGCGCTACGGCGGGACCGTGGTGCTCGCCACCGTGGTGGCGGCGAAGACCCCCCTCGAGGGGGTCGATTTCTTTCCGCTGACCGTGGACTACCGGGAGCGGGCCTACGCCGGGGGGCGCATCCCCGGCGGGTTCTTCAAGCGGGAAGGGCGGCCGGTCGAGAAGGAGATCCTGACCTCCCGCCTCATCGACCGCCCGCTCCGCCCGCTCTTTCCCAAGTTCTTCAAGCACGAGGTCCAGATCCTCGATCTGGTCATCTCCGGCGACCAGGAAAACGATCCCGACGTCCTGGCTATGGTGGGGTCCTCGGCGGCGCTGATGATCTCGGGAATTCCGTTCAACGGCCCTGTGGGCGCCGTGAGGGTGGGCCTCGCGGATGGCCAGCTGGTCGCCAACCCGACGGAGGGGCAACGGGCCGTCTCGTCCCTTGACTTGGTCATCGCGGGGACCGAAGACGCGGTACTGATGGTGGAGGCGGGGGCGAAGGAAGTGCCGGAGGAGATGATTCTCCGGGCCATCGCCTTCGGCCACGAGCAGTGCCGGGCGCTGGCGAAGCTCCAGAAGGACCTGCGCCTAGTCGCAGGGAAGCCGGCCTGGCCTGTGGATCCTCGGGCGGGGGAGGACCCCGCTCTGGAGTCCCGCGCTCGCGAGCTCGCCGCGGCGAAGATCGCCCAGGCGCTGTCCGTCCACGAAAAACAGGCGCGCGCCCACGCCTTGAACCAGATTTTCGAGGAAGTGTTCCAGGCCCTGGGGTCCGACCCGGCCATCAAGGGCCCGGCCCGGGACGCGTTCGAGAAGGTCGAGCGAGCGGAGGTGCGGCGGATGGTCCTCGACAAAGGGGTAAGGGTGGACGGCCGAAGCGCCACTGAGACCCGGCCGATCACCTCGGAGGTCGGCTTCCTCCCACGGGCCCACGGCTCGGCGCTGTTCACCCGGGGCGAGACCCAGGCCCTGGTAGCGGTGACCCTGGGGACCAGGGAGGACGAGCAGAAGATCGAGGACCTGACGGGCAAATCCTTCCGACACTTCATGCTCCACTACAACTTCCCGTCGTTCTCCGTCGGCGAGGTGCGGCGCTTCGGCGGGCCGGGTCGGCGGGAGATCGGGCACGGGGCTCTCGCCGAGCGCGCCGTCGAGGCGGTGCTGCCGGCCAAGGAGGCGTTCCCCTACACGATCCGCGTCGTCTCCGACATTCTGGAATCCAACGGGTCCTCCTCCATGGCCACCGTGTGCGGCGCCAGCCTGTCGCTCATGGACGCCGGCGTGCCGCTGAAGGCGCCGGTGGCGGGGATCGCCATGGGGCTGATCAAGGAAGGGGACCGGGTGGCGATCCTCACGGACATCATGGGGACTGAAGACCACTACGGCGACATGGACTTCAAGGTGGCCGGCACCGAGGCGGGCGTCACCGCGCTCCAGATGGACATCAAGACCGGCGGGGTCTCCACCGAGATCATGGGCCGAGCGCTGGCTCAGGCCCGGGAAGCGCGGCTCCATGTCCTCGCCAAGATGCGGCAGACGATCGAGAAGCCGCGTCCGGAGCTCTCTCCGTACGCTCCCCGTTTCGTCACGATCAGGATCCGGCCCGAGAAGATCCGCGAAGTCATCGGGCCGGGCGGCAAGGTCATTCGGGGCATTCAGGAGCAGACCGGGGTCAAGATCGACGTGGAAGACGATGGGCGGGTTACGGTGTTCTCGGCCGACAACAGTGCGGTCCAGAAGGCCGTCGCCATCATCCAGGACATCGTTCGCGACGTGGAACTGGACCGGATCTACGTCGGCAAGGTCAAGAAGATCGTCGAGTTCGGCGCCTTCGTCGAAGTGATCCCCGGCACCGAGGGGCTGCTCCACATTTCCCAGATCGCGGAGGCCCGCATCAAGGCGGTGACCGACGTGCTGGCGGAGGGCGATGAGGTCCTCGTGAAGGTGATTGAGGTCGATTCGAACGGTAAGATCAGGTTGTCCCGCAAGATGGCGCTCCGGGACCAGCCGGCGCTTGCCGACAAGGAAAAGCGGAAGAACGAGTAAGGGCGGGGCGATGGTCGAACAGTACCAGAAGAGCATTCTGCCGAACGGGATCCGTGTCGTGACGGAGCGGATCCCCCACGTCCGCTCGGTCGCCGTCGGGGTCTGGGTGGACACGGGCTCCCGGAATGAGCCCGAGGAGCGCGGCGGGGTCTCTCACCTGATCGAGCACCTGGTCTTCAAAGGCACCGAATCCCGCACCGCCGCGGAGATCGCCCGGACCATGGACTCGGTGGGCGGGCAGATGGACGCCTTCACCGCCAAGGAGCACACCTGCTTTTTCGTGAACGTCCTGGATGAGCATCTGCCGCTGGCGGCGGATCTGCTCACCGATATCCTGCTCCACCCCCTCTTCGGGACCGAGGATATCGAGAAAGAAAAGTCGGTGGTCCTCCAGGAGATCAAGATGGTGGAGGACACGCCGGACGACCTGATTCACGACCTGTTCGCCGAGCGCGTCTGGCCTGGCCATCCGCTGGGCCGGCCTATCCTGGGCCGCCGCGAGGTCGTGCAGGGCCTCAGCCGGGACACGATCGTCCGCCACTTCCGGGAGGAATACTGCCCGGCGAACATCACCATTGCCGTGGCAGGACACGCCGCGCATGAGGACGTGCTCCGACTTCTGGCGCGTCGCTTTGATGGGTTCGGCGGTCCCGCGGCGCAGCGCGACGGGCGCCCGCCGACTCAGCGGGTGGCCGTGGACATAGTCGAGAAGACCCTGGAGCAGGTCCACGTGGTCCTCGGCTTCCCGGGTCTCAGTCACACCGCGCCCGAGCGCTACGCGCTCTACCTCTTGAACGACATCATCGGCGGGAGCATGTCCTCGCGCCTCTTCCAGCAGGTCCGCGAGCGTCAGGGGCTGGTCTACTCCATCCATTCCGGGACCCAGGCCTACCGGGACACGGGGCTCCTCTACATCTATGCTGCGACCGAGAGGGGAAACTTCGGGAAGGTTCTGAAGCTCATCCTCAAGGAGGTCCGCGACCTAAGGAAAAACGGCATCGCGGCCGAGGAGCTCCGGCGGGCCAAGGACCACCTGAAAGGCAACCTCATGCTCTCCCTCGAGTCCACGTCGAGCCGCATGAGCCGTCTGGCCAAGCAGGAGCTCTACTTTGGCTCTTTCTTTTCGCTCGACGAGATGCTGTCGGCCATCGACGCCGTCCGGGAGGAGGAGGTGCAGTTGATGATCCACCGCCTTCTGGACGAGGAGCAGCTCTCGATCCTCACGCTGGGACCGCTGGACCGTCGCCACCTACCGAGGGAACTCACCCGTCGGTAGTGCCGTGCCAACTAACGTCGCCACGACCCACTTCGTGGGTGCCCGCCAAGAATGGCCTTCGGCCATTGACCAGCTTCGGTCGTCGCCATTCCTTTTCGGGCACCGCGTCCGGCCGATGGCCGGCGTGGTCGCTACGCCTCCAGCCGGCTCCTCCCTCGGGCCTGGACCCATCTTCGATGGGTGCCCCGCTCGTCATTTGGCCCGGCACCGGGGGCTGACGGGTGGCCGGAGGAGGGCGTCGTGATTGACCGCTACACGCGCCCGGAAATGGGCGCGGTCTGGAGCCGGGCGGAGAAGTACGCGACCTGGCTCAAGGTGGAGCTGGCCGTCTGCGAGGCGTACTGGCGCCGGGGGCACATCCCCGGCGAGGCCCTCGAGCGGATCAAGGCCAAGGCGCGAGTGGACGTAAGCGGGATCGACGCGATCGAGGCCCGCGTGCGTCACGATGTTATCGCATTCCTGACTTACCTCGAGGAAGTCCTCGGCGCCGACTCCCGCTACGTCCACGTGGGGCTGACCTCCTCCGACATCGTGGACACGGCCCTGGCCCTCCAGCTTCAGCAGGCCAGCGAGATCCTGATTCAGGGGATGGAGCGCCTGAGGGCGGTGCTGCGGGACCTGGCGTTGAAGCACAAGGAAACCCTCGCCGTCGGCCGAACCCACGGCGTGCATGCCGAGCCGACCACCTTCGGGCTCAAGGTCGCGGTCTGGTACGCGGAGGCCGGGCGCAACCTCGAGCGGTTCCGCCGGGCCAAAGAGATCGTCCGGGTGGGGAAGATCTCGGGGGCCGTCGGCACCTTCGCCCATGTGGAGCCAGACGTGGAGGCCGAGGTGTGCCAGGCTCTCGGGCTGGAACCCGCACCGATCTCGAATCAGGTAATTCAGCGCGACCGTCATGCCGAGTTCTGCACGACGCTGGCCGTGGCCGCCGCATCGCTCGAGAAGATCGCCGTGGAGATCCGCACGCTTCAGCGGACCGAGATCCTGGAAGTCGAAGAGCCGTTCACCGAGGGCCAGAAAGGGTCCAGCGCCATGCCTCACAAGCGGAACCCGGTGTCTTGCGAACAGGTGTGTGGTCTGGCGAGGCTGATTCGGGCCAACGCGCAGGCCGCACTGGAGAACGTGGCGCTGTGGGGCGAGCGCGACATCAGCCACTCTTCTGTCGAGCGGGTGATCCTCCCGGACTCGACGATTCTGCTGGACTATATGCTGCACGCCATGGTCAGGATCCTGGAGGGGCTCGAGGTGTACCCGGAGCGGATGAGGGAGAACTTCGAGCGCAGTCACGGGCTGATCTACTCGCAACGCGTGCTCCTCAAGCTGGCGGAAAAGGGATTGTCGCGGCAACAGGCCTATGACGTGGTTCAAAAGAACTCGATGGCTGCCTGGCGGGAGCAGCGCAGCTTTCAGGAGCTCCTGGCCGGGGACCCTGAGGTGATGGCGCGTCTCACGCCGGATGAGCTGAAGGCGTGCTTCGACCCCGCCTGGTATCTCCGGAACGTGGACGCCATCTACCGAAGGCTAGGTCTTCTGTCGTCATGAGCGTGGAGCCACCGTGAGAGCCCGCGTCTTCGTGAAACTCAAGCGGGGGATCCTGGACCCTCAGGGGACTGCCGTGAAGCGCGCTCTTGAAGGGCTTGGGTACCGGGAGGTCCGGGACCTCCGCGTCGGCAAGGTTCTGGAACTGGAGTTGGAGGCCGCGGAACCCGTCCAGGCCCGAGGCCGGCTCGAGGAGATGTGCCGCCGGCTCCTGGCCAATCCCGTCACCGAGGACTTTGCGGTGGAAATCCTGGAGGAGGGGTCCCACCCGAACTTGCCTTAAGGGTCGTCGCGGTTTAAGATGAGGTTGAACCGATGAGAGGAGGAGGATCCCACAATATGCGATTCGGGGTCGTGATCTTCCCGGGCACGTGGAGCGACTGCGATTTCCACTTTGTGATCGGCGAGGTGCTGCACCAACCGGTCAAGTACGTCTGGCACCGGGACACCGACCTGTCCGGATATGACTGCGTGATCCTCCCGGGCGGGTTTTCCTACGGCGACTACCTCCGCGCCGGCGCCATCGCTGGGCGCTCTCCCGTCGTCGAGGCGCTCCCCGACTTCCTGGCCGGCGGGGGGTTCGTCCTCGGGTCCTGCAACGGCTTTCAGATCCTCTGCGAGGCGAGACTCCTCCCCGGGGCTCTTCTGCGCAACGAGTGCCTCCAGTACCGCTGCCAATCCACGTTCCTCCTTGTGGAGAACGCCGACACCCCGTTCACCCGTGGCCTCCGGCCGGGCCAGGTGCTCAAGATGCCCATCTCGCACGGGGAAGGGAAATACTACGCTGACGCTGAGACCCTGCGGGCGCTCCGGGCGCGGAACCAGATTGTGTTCCGCTACTCGACCGAGTCCGGCGACGTCACAAAGGAGGCCAACCCCAACGGCTCCGTGGAAAACATCGCCGGCATCATGAACGAAGAGGGAACGGTGCTGGGGCTCATGCCCCACCCGGAGCGCGCTGCGGAAAGCGCCCTGGGCGGGACCGACGGGCTCCTGCTCTTCCACTCGCTCATCGGCAGTCTGGTCGAGGACGGCAGCTTCCTGAAACGGTAGGCGCGGGGGCACAGGGATGGGGAGAGGTGACCGGGGCCGAACCTAAGGTCACGCTGGACCTCGCCAAGGCCCACGGCCTGACGGCCGAGGAGTACGACCGGATTATCCGGATGCTCGGCCGGGAACCCACCTTCACCGAGCTCGGCCTCTTCTCCGCTCTCTGGTCCGAGCACTGTGCGTACAAGCACTCGAAGGTCTTTCTCCGCCAGCTCCCCACCAAGGCACCCCATGTTCTCCAGGGTCCGGGTGAGAACGCGGGGATCGTGGACCTGGGGGACGGTCTGGCGCTGGTCCTCAAGATGGAAAGCCACAACCACCCCTCCTTCATCGAGCCTTTCCAGGGGGCGGCGACGGGGGTGGGGGGGATTCTCCGCGACATTTTCACGATGGGTGCCCGCCCCATCGCGACGCTGGATTCGCTCAGGTTCGGCGACCCCGAGAATCCGAAGACCCGCTACCTCATCGGCGGCGTCGTGTCCGGGATCTCCTGGTACAACAACTGCTTCGGTGTCCCCAACGTCGGCGGCGAGGTCGCTTTCGCCCCCGAGTATCAGGGCAACCCGTTGGTGAACGTCATGTGCGTGGGGCTGGTCCGGAAGGACCGCATCTTCCGCGCTCGCGCCGAGGGCGTCGGGAATCCTGTCTTTTACGTCGGCGCCAAGACCGGGAGGGACGGCATCCACGGCGCCACGATGGCGTCGGCCGTCTTCGAGGAAGGCGCTGAGGAAAGACGCCCGACAGTCCAGGTGGGCGATCCCTTTACAGAAAAGCTCCTCCTGGAGGCGTGCCTGGAGGCGATGGCTACCGGCGCCGTGGTGGGAATCCAGGACATGGGAGCCGCCGGCCTGGCCTGCTGCTCCTCGGAGATGCCCGCCCGCGCCGGGACGGGGATGGAGGTCGAGCTTTCCCGCGTCCCCCGCCGGGAGAGCGGCATGACCCCGTACGAGATCATGCTGTCTGAGTCCCAGGAGCGGATGCTGCTGGTGGTGGTGCGGGGGCGCGAGGACGAGGTCAGGAAGGTTTTCGCCAAGTGGGAGCTTGACGCCGTCGAGATCGGGCGTGTGACGGGCGACGGAATGCTCCGGGCGCGGATGGAGGGGCAGGTGGTGGCCGAAGTCCCGGTGAGAGCCCTCACCGAGGGGGCGCCCGTGTACGAGAAGCCCACGGCGCGGCCCGGGTGGCTGGATGAACTCCACGCCTTTGACCCACTCAGTCTGGCGGAGCCGACAGATTATGAGCGGGCGCTTCTCGCGATCCTGGCGGCCCCCACCGTCGCCTCGAAGCAGTGGGTGTACCGGCAGTACGACCACCAGGTGGGGATTGATACGCTGATCCTCCCGGGATCCGACGCAGCTGTGCTCCGGATTAAAGGGACGCGCAAGGCGATAGCGCTGACCACCGACGGCAATGCCCGCTACGTGCTCCTGGATCCCTATCTGGGCGGTGCCCTGGCAGTTGCCGAGGCGGCGCGCAACTTGGCCTGTTCGGGCGCCCGGCCGCTGGCGGTGACCGACTGCCTGAACTTCGGCTCCCCCGAGCGCCCGGAGATCCTCTGGCAATTCCGCGAGGCGGTCCGCGGCATCGCCGAAGCCTGCCGGCTCTTGGAAATCCCGGTGGTGAGCGGCAACGTCTCCTTTTACAATGAGACTGAGGGGCAGGCGATCCTCCCAACCCCGGTGATCGGAATGGTGGGGGTGCTCGAGGACGCCGGGCGGCGCACCACCCAGTGGTTCAAAAGCGCCGGCGACCGGATCGCCCTGATCGGGTCCGAGGCGGTCAGTCTTGGTGGGAGCGAGTATTTGGCGACGTTCGGGCGGCGCGTGGCGGGTCGGCTCGCCCCCCTTGACCTCAGGCTGGAGCGGGATGTCCAGTCGGCCTGCCGCGCTGCCATCGAGGCGGGGCTGGTCGCCTCGGCCCACGACTGTGCCGAGGGCGGGGTGGCTGTGGCGCTGGCTGAAGCGTGCATCAGCGGGTCCGGGGCGGTCGGCGCGGAGGTGGAGTTGACGTCGCTGGGCCGCCCCGATCTGACCCTGTTCGGCGAAGGACCATCGCGAATTGTCGTGTCGATCCCGCCGACGGCCCAGCGTCATTTCGAGGGCCTGATGCAGGAGTGGCAGGTGCCCTGGCGGTTCATCGGAACTGTGGGCGGTGAGTGCCTCACGCTCAGGGTGGGCGGAGAGGTGGCCGTCGCTCTCTCGGTGGAGGGGATCGCACATGCCTGGAGGACGGGCTTTGAGCGCATCGTTTCCTAGGGATCCCGCTCGTTCGAGCGCGGGCTCCGCCCGCGCAATCCCTGGGGGGAGGAATCGGAAGGGGCGGGTACCCGCGCCGAAGGCGTGGGTGGCCCCCCTCCGAGATGGCTTTAAGGAGGAGTGCGGCATCTTCGGGATCTGGAACCATCCCGAAGCCGCCAAC
>CAYRZF010000014.1:0-31575 GCA_964428805.1 uncultured bacterium
CGTCGGGGTCGCGTTCACGTTGTGCCGTCAGGAATCGACCGTTGACCCGGCCAACGCTGCTCCGTGCCCTGCTCCAAGGTCCCAACCATTGGTCACGAGTGTGAACCAGGCCATCATCGGGGGAGTCCTTCAGGCATGGTTCTTCCGGTACCGGGACGCGAACGGCACCGTGATCGCAGTTCCCATCGCAAATCCCAGCCAAAACCAGGCGAACATTCGGACCATTGAAGTGAACCTGCGGGTGGGGGTGCAAAACACGGCCCCCGTTTTCTGGCAGGCCGGAGCGGTCCAGGTCACGATGAGTGACCAGATCCGCCTGAGGAACCGAATTCCGTGAGGAGATCGTGTATGAACCCGTGGGCCAGCCGAGTTCGCAATGAGAAGGGAGTGGCCCTCCCCCTGGCGCTCTTCGCGCTGGTGTCGTTGACCGCGTTCGTCCTGACCTTTGTCTCCATGGGCGGCATGGAGCCGCAGATCTCGCGCAACTTGAAGGATTCGAGCCAGGCGCGCTACGCCGCCGAGGCGGGGCTCGAATCCGCCTTCGATCAGCTCGCCAGTGCGCCGGGAGGGGGCACGGGCAGCTGGACCGACCTCCTCAGCCAGAACGCCGTGACCGGCAGTAATCCCGCCGCACACTGGCTAACGCCGGTGGCGGGCGGGAACCCGGTCCAGCAGCAACTGCCGGGGCTCGCGGTGACCTTCGGCACGTACACAGTCCAGGTCAGGAATGACTCCGTGGCGACTGACCAGCCGGTGACGGGCGCGGCTCCCGAGATAGGCGTCACGAATGCTGACAACAACGGGATCGTCATCGTTACCGCCACCGGGACCCACAACGGGGTGACCCGCCAGATCCAGGTGGTCATGCGGCGCGTCTCGCTCCCTCCGTTGCCGGGGGCCTACAGCGTGCCCGGGGCTCAGGCGGACATCCGGTTCAAGAACCCCAACTTCAGCATCGACGGCCGGGACTATATGTACACCTGCACCGCCAACTGCAACGACCCCAACCCGGCAAACCGGACCTACGACTACGTCGTGAACCCCAACCAGGCGAAGATGAAGTTCGGGATGGCGGTCCAGCCCGGAGTTCAGGCGAACCTGAATCCGGCGACCACCTACGAGCAGAGGGCTGAGTATCAGCTGGATAACGCCCAGAAGCAGGGGAACGTCATGGGCAAGAGCCAGGTCGGCGGCGGCTTCACCACGGGGCTGGACACCGTGGCCGCTCCCAGCAACCCCAGCGAGGTGCTGAATCCGGCGAAGATGCAGAGCTTCCTGGATCAGCTGGCCTCGTTCTCGGGCACGCAGGTCATCCAGAGCACCATCGCCTGCGCACAGGATATCAGCGGGTACCCTGTGGGGCTGCTCATGTCGGGGAACGCCGCGGACCCGAGCAAGCCCACACTCACCAACACCTGCGGTATGAATCAGACGGTGGACCTGGGGAACAGAAACAACCCCAAGCTGGTCTACTTTAAGGGAGAACTCGACCCGAGCTCGACCTTCGCCGGGGTCGCCGTCGACGGGCAGCCCATCAAGGGCGCCGGGATCCTCGTCGTGGAGGATGGAGACTTCCGGGTGTGGAACAAGTTCGACTGGGACGGGATCGTCATCGTCACCGGGAGGTATGTCTCGTCGATCTTCGAGAAAGGGGGCCAGGCGACGGTCAACGGGGCCACCATCGCCAATGAAACGGTCTGGGACGAGTACGGTACGAATCTTCCCATGGGTGGTTCGCACCTATGGGATGGGGTCTTCGATTCATCCAACTTGACGACGCTCCGCCACAGCCAGCAGATGCTGGACATCGTCCAGCGGGCGCTCCTTTTCAGAATGTCCACGTGGCGCGAGATCTAGAAGATATATAATCAAAGGGTGCGACGCCTAGCCGTCGTTGCCCTTCTCGCCCTACTTCTCGGCTGTCAGCAGTCTCCGGCCCCAGGGCCCCAGCGAGGGCCCCTGGGGTCGATGACTGTCCAGCTCAGGCAAGAGGGGGACGCGCTGGCAGCCCGGGGTGAATACGAGGCTGCGGTGGTCAAGTACCAGGCGGCCGTCAACCAGGAGCCCGAAGACATCTCTCTCCGCTTCGCCCTGGGCACCGCGCTCTCCCACCTGGGACGGCGCGAGGAGACGGTTCAGCAGTTCCGCTTCGTCGTCGCCCGAGGCCGGCCCGACTCGACGGAGGTCGAGGCGGCCCTCCGCTGGCTCATCGCGGCCGGCGAGGTCGGGGAGGCAGTGACCTTTGCTCCCCCGAAGAGCCCGGAGGCGTCACCGGCGGCGGCCTCCACGAAGCCGGTCTCTCCGCCGGCCGCCGCTCAGGGCGTCAAGGTGACGGTGAAGACAGAGCCCAGGCCGGGGGCTCGAGAGGTGAAGATCACCCTCGAGGGTCCGAGCTCGGAATTTGCTACGGAGAAGACCGTCACGCTGGGGGAGCCCGTCGAGTTCAGCAACGTCTCGCCCGGCAGTTACCGGCTGATAGGAGAGGACCGAGAAAACGGCGCCCGGCTCTGGGACCTCGAGGTGACCGTGGCTCCCGGGAAGGACGTCGTGCTCGATCTGAAGTAGCCCTGCCACTCCCCCTGATTGCCCAGCACGCCTGGTCTCTCCTCGCCGTCGGTGATATCTTGAAGGTCAAAGGGCTCTCTCTATGACGCGCCGGTCATTCCTCGCCCCGCTCGCCGGTTTCATGTTACTGGCGCTCGTCTCCTGCCAGACCGTCCCGATCACCGGTCGCTCGCAACTCCAGCTCCTCCCCGAGTCCGAGGAGACTCGGATGGGCCTCCAGGCCTATCGAGAGATCCTGAAGAAGTCCCGCGTCTCGCAGGATCCCGCGGCGAACGATCTGGTCACTCGGGTGGGCACCCGGATTGCCGCCGCCACGGGAAGGACGGAGTACGCGTGGGAGTTCAAGGTGATCGACGACGACCAGCAGATCAACGCCTTTGCCCTGCCCGGCGGGAAGGTGGCGGTGTACACCGGGCTGCTGCCGGTCACCCGGGATGAGGCGGGGCTCGCGGCCGTTCTGGGTCACGAGATCGCCCACGTCATCGCCCGCCACGGGGGCGAGCGGGTGAGCCAGGAACTCCTGGTTCAGGCTGGGCTAACGGCCACGATGGCGGCGCTCTCCCGGGGAGACCCCCAAACCGTGCGCTCGGTGGGCTCACTCCTGGGTGCGGGCGCGGCCGTGGGACTCATCCTGCCCTGGAGCCGGCAGCAGGAGTCGGAGGCCGACCACCTGGGGCTGATCTTCATGGCCAAGGCCGGCTATGACCCGCACGCCGCCCTCGATCTCTGGCGCCGGATGGCCGAGGCTTCGCGCGGCCGGGGGCATCCGCCGGAGTTCCTGTCCACCCACCCGTCCGACGTCACCCGAATCAGGCAGATCGAGCAGTGGATGCCGGAGGCCCTCCCGTATTATCAGGCCTCCCCCTACCGCTCCTGAAGGAGGCTCTTATGGGCGCGTCCGTGAAGATCACCTACGCATCGCTGAGTTCTCCGGGTGAGGAAGTCCATCAGGGCTACGAGCGAGCTCTGGAAAAAGTTCGGGGGACTCTGGGTCTCGTCCATCCGCTTCTCATCGGGGGCAAACGCCGGGAGTCGTCGCGCACATTCGCGGACCTCAATCCCGCCGACACGCGTCAGGTCCTTGGCCACTTCGCCGCGGGGAGCCCTCAGGACGCCGCCGACGCCGTGGCGGCCGCGCAACACGCCTTCGTCGAATGGAGCGCCGTGCCCTGGCGGGAGCGCGTCGCGCTGATGCACAAGGTGGGTGATCTACTTTCAGAGCGCTCTTTTGAGTTTGCAGCGCTGATGACGCTGGAGGCGGGGAAGAGTCGGTTCGAGGCCCTCGGTGATGTGAGTGAGGCCGCGGACTTTTTCCACTACTACGCCCGGCAGATGGAGGAGGCCGCCGGCTTCGACCTCCCACTGGGGCGGCTCAGCCCCAACGAAGACACGCGCAGTCTCCTCCGCCCGTACGGCGTCTGGGCGGTGATCTCCCCGTTCAATTTCCCAGTGGCGCTGGCCGCGGGCATGTGCGCCGGCGCGCTCGTCGCCGGCAACACGGTGGTGCTCAAGCCGGCGAGCGACACTCCGTACTCGGCCCTCAGACTGGTGGAGCTCCTCGAGGCGGCGGGGCTCCCCCCGGGCACCGTGAATCTCGTCACGGGGAGCGGGGACGAGGTGGGGATGGCCCTGGTGGATTCCGCCGACGTGGCCGGCCTGATCTTTACCGGATCGCGGGAAGTCGGTGAGCGCATCGCCCGTCGATTCATCGCCTCCCGGCTCCGGCCGTACATCCTGGAAATGGGCGGGAAGAATCCCGCCATCGTCACGGCGAGCGCTGATCTGGACAAGGCCGTCGAGGGAATCGCCCGCTCCGCCTTCGGTAATTCGGGTCAGAAGTGCAGCGCGTGCTCACGGGTGTACGTTGACCGGCGCGTTTCCGGAGCGTTCTCGGAGCGCCTGGTCGAAAAAACCAAGTCGCTCAGGGTGGGCGACCCCGTCGAGCGCGACGTCTTCGTGGGGCCGGTGATCAACAGCCGGGCCGTGGCGACCTACGAGACGGCCGTGGCCGAGGCGCGGCGGGATGGGCGAATCCTGACCGGGGGCGAAGTCCTGAAGGGCGGGGCGTACGCCCACGGACACTTCGTCATGCCCACTGTGGTGGACCGCCTCTCTCTCGACCACCGGCTCCTGCGCGACGAGCTCTTTGTCCCGTTCGTCGCGCTGGCGGAAGTGGGGAGCCTCGAGGAAGCGCTGACCTGGGCCAACCGATCCGAGTTCGGCTTGACGGCGGGGATCTTCAGCGAGGATCCCGATGAGGTACGGACGTTCTTCGAGCGGATCGAGGCCGGAGTGGTCTACGCCAATCGCCGCGGCGGCGCCACCACGGGGGCGTGGCCGGGCGTGAACTCGTTCGGCGGCTGGAAGGCTTCGGGCTCGAGCGGCAAGAGCGCCGGCGGTCCCTACTACGTTCAGCAGTTTCTGCGGGAGCAGTCGCAGACCCGGGTCAAATAACCGTTCCCCCTCACCCCACCCTCTCCCCCGTTGGGGGAGAGGGAGATAAGGTGAGGGGGTGCGAGTCCCCAACCGACAGTAGGTTCAGGCCATTCGTTCCCCCATCGGTCGCTTTTGCCCGAATGTGCTGAATTTCTTCGGAAAATCCACACTTTTTCCTTGACACCCTCTGGAGGCGTGTGTAGGATGACCCCTCAAAGTGGGATGAATTCCCATGAAGTGGGTTCTCAGCCCATACAAGGGAAGTGTCGTCCCCGATGGCCTCAACAATGTTTCGTGGGCGCTTTCGTCACACGATCGACCCGAAGGGGAGGGTTAGCATCCCGTCAAAGTTCCGGGATGCTCTCGAGAGAGACTATGGCGAGAGGCGAGTCGTCGTGGTCCCGAACGATCACTGCCTTGAGGTGCACCCGTTCAAGGAGTGGGAGCGGATCGAGGACAAGGTGAGAGCGCTTCCGCAGATGGATCCCGACGTCCAGAAGTTCAACCGTCTCTACATCTCGCGCGCGATGGACGCGACGCTCGACGGGCAGGGGCGGATTCAGATCGTCCCTGAGTATCGCGACCGGGCCGGGCTCACGAAGGACGTGGTGCTCGTCGGCGGCGTGCAGAAATTCGAGATCTGGAACCGAGAGCGCTGGGAGGAGTACGACCGGACGAATCAGCCGGAGCTCCCCTCGCTCTTCGAGAAGATCAGCAGCAGGGGAGTCTGAGGCCGGTGGAGGCGGAGGCCGGGACTCACCTCCCGGTCCTGCTCGACGAGGTGACCTTTCTCTTGCGCCCCCGACACGGGGGCTGGGTGGTGGACGGCACGGTGGGAATGGGCGGACACGCGGAGGCGCTTCTGGAACGGGGCGGGACCGAGACCAGGCTGCTCGGGCTCGATAGGGATCGCGAAGCCCTGGCCCGGGCCCGGACCCGGCTCGCCCGCTTCGGGGATCGGGTGGTGCTCAGACATGCCGACTTTCGCCACGTTCAGGCCGTCGCCGGGGAGGCCGGAGTGGACAAGGCCCAGTCTGTGCTGCTCGACCTCGGCGTTTCTTCCTACCAGCTGGCAGCCTCGGAGCGCGGGTTTTCGTTCGGGACCGATGCCCCGCTGGACATGCGCTTTGATCCCTCGGAGGGTCCGACGGCCGCCCGGCTGCTTCAGCGACTTTCCGAGGCCGACCTGGCCCGGATCATTTTCGAGTACGGGGAAGAACCTCACGCCCGCCGGATCGCGCGTGAGATCGTGACGCGCCGCCACCGGACGCCGCTGCGGACCACTGTCGACCTGGTAGCGGCGGTGAAGACCGCGGTCCCCCGTCGTGCGTGGCCGAAGGGCCGTCACGTCGCGACCCGGACCTTTCAGGCCATCCGGATGGCCGTGAATGAAGAGGTCGAAGCCCTGAGCGAAGCGGTGCCCGCTGCGGCGGGACTGCTCGCCCCGGGCGGCCGGCTGGGAGTCATCAGCTTTCACTCGGGGGAGGATCGGATCGTGAAACGGGCTTTTCGGTCGCTGGCGGAGGGACCCCATCTCGTCCTGGAACCCTCTCCCGTCACGCCCAGCCGCGAGGAGCGGCGGGCGAATCGGCGTTGCCGGAGCGCCAAACTTCGCGTGCTGGAGCGTATCGGGGAGCCCCATGGCGCCCGGTGACCAGTCGGCGCGCCTGATCCGCGAGCGGGATGGGCGCCTCACGCGCATGATGGGCGCGGCGCTTCTGATCTCGGCCTGTCTCGTGGGGCTCGTGCTCGGCATCGTTGGGATCAAGGTGAACCAGATCAGGCTCTCGTACCGGCTGGACCAACTTCGCCTGGTGAGAGGCGAGCTCCGAGAGGTCAACCGTCAGCTGCGGGTGGAGCTCGCCACGCTCCGGACGCCGGCCCGCATCGAATCAAAGGCGCGGGGTGAGTTGGGCATGCGTGCCCCGTCGCGCAATCAAGTGAGACTGGCGCGTGAGTATGTACCGGGCACGACCGGCACCGCCTCCCTCAGAACGGCGTGGGAGGAGCCACTGGCCCCGCGCCGGCCGCCGGTCAGGTGACGTGACGGACACGGGGCAGGCTAAGCCGACATGACCGAGCCCCTGGGCGGGTCTTTCAGGTCCCGGGTATTCATCCTGACCGCCCTCTTTGCCTGTGCCCTCGTCGCCCTGATCGGCCGCCTGGTCCTTATTCAGATCGTCAAGCACGAAGAGTTGACGCGGCTGGCCGAGCGCCAGCGTTCGAAGACGGTCACTCTCCGCCCCGAGCGGGGCCCGATCCTGGACCGCGGCGGCCACGCCCTGGCGGTCTCGAGCCACGCCGAGTCGCTCTTCGCCCTGCCGCCGCGCATCGAGGATCCGGAGGGGCTGGCCCGGCGCCTCGCGCCGCTCCTGAAGGAGGCCCCGGAGGAGGTCGTCAAGAGGCTGACGGCCGACCGCTCTTTCGTCTGGGTGAAGCGCAAGCTTCCGCCGGCGGTCGCCCAGATGATCAGGACGCTCGGCGAGCCGGGCCTCGGCTTCGTACAGGAGAGTCTTCGTCTTTACCCCAACCGCGAGCTCGCGGCTCACGTGCTGGGTTTCGAGGGGTTGGACGGCCGGGGCCTCGAGGGAATCGAGCGGGCCTGGGACGGCCACCTGGCGGGGGAGGCCGGTCTGGCGCTGGTCGAGCGGGACGCGCTTGGCCGGGAGGTGACGGGACTCCCCGCGGTGATCAAGCCCTCGACGCCGGGACAGGGCGTCGAGCTCACACTGGATAGGACGATTCAGTATCTGGCCGAGCGAGAGGTGGAGGCCGCCTGGCGGCGGACCCAATCCAAGTCGGCGATGGCAATCGTCCTCGACCCGCGCACGGGCGAGTTGCTGGCGCTCGCCGTTCGCCCCACCTTCAATCCGAACAACTTTGCGACGGCGACCGCCAACGAATGGCGCAACCGCGCGGTCACCGATCCCTTCGAGCCGGGCTCGACCTTCAAGGCCATCCTGGCCGCCGCCGCGCTCCAGGAAGGGGTGGTGCGTCCCACCGATCGCTTTTACGGCGAACAGGGAACGATCACCGTCGCCCGCACCGTGATCCACGATTGGAAGCAGTACGGCTGGCTCACTTTCTCCGAAGTCCTTCAGAACTCGTCGAACGTGGGCGCGATCAAGGTGGGGGTGGCCCTGGGGCGGGACCGCTTCTACCGCTACATCACCGGCTTCGGGTTCGGCAGTCTCACCGGCCTGGGGTTGCCCGGGGAGAGCCGGGGCCAGGTGAGACCACCCGATCGCTGGTCGGGCCTCTCGCTCGCCACAATGTCCATCGGCCAGGAGCTGTCGGTGACGGCGCTCCAGCTGATCGCCGCCTTCGGCGCGGTGGCCAATGGCGGCCAGCTCATGCAGCCCCAGATCGTGCGGGCTCTGCTCGACTCGAGCGGCCGTGAACTGCGCGGCTTCGAGCCCCATGCGGTTCGCCAGGTGATCGCGCCGGAGACGGCGCGGACCCTCACTCAGATCCTCACTCGGGTCGTGGAAGACGGGACCGGCCGGAACGCGGCGATCCCGGGTTATCAGGTCGCCGGGAAAACCGGGACAGCCCAGAAGATTGAGCCGGGGGCGAAGCGCTACTCCCGGGCTCCGGGGGTCCTTTCCTTCGTCGGCTTTGCGCCGGCCGATGACCCGCGCATCACGATGCTGGTGCTCCTGGATGAACCCAAGAACGAGAAATGGGGGAGCGAGGCTGCCGCCCCCATCTTCGCGGCCCTCGGGCGCGAAGTGCTCGGGTACCTGAACGTGCCTCCGCACGATACCCCCACGGTCCAGATCGTCCGCGCCCTCGAGCCCGGGATGGGGGTACCCGTCTCGGGGACGGGGGCGAGCCGGAGGGACGTCGTCACTGCGGTGGGGACTGGGCGGCCCGCGCTGGACCAGACGGCGCTGAACCCACGAATGCCTGACGTGGTGGGCAAGAGTCTTCGAGGGGCGTTGTCGGCTTTGGAGGCCTTTGGCACGCAGGTGGAGGTGGCGGGTCGCGGGGTGGTGGTGGCCCAGCGGCCGGCGGCCGGCGAGGCGCTCGCGCCGGGCTCGGTCTGCCGGCTGGAGCTGGCTCCGCCGACTGCCCGGCGATGACCCCGCGGCGCGTGGCCATGGACACCCTTTTAAAGGCGCTCGCGAGGAAGACGGTGCTGGGACAGCTCCCCGAAAGCGTGACGGGGCTCGCCTACGATTCGCGTACGGTGGCGGCCGGCGACCTCTTCGTCGCCGTACCCGGGCTGAAGCGGGACGGGCGCCTGTTCATTCCCGAGGCACTTGGCCGCGGGGCCGCTGCCGTGGTGACTGAAGGCTCTGACCCCCTCCCGGGCACCGGCCAGGGCCGCGTCCTCGTGCCGTCGGTGAGGGAGGCCTTGGCGCGACTGGCCGACGCGTTCTTCGAGCATGCATCGAGGGCGCTCACCGTGGTGGGGATCACGGGAACGAACGGGAAGACGACGACCTCCTACTTAGTGGAGGCGCTGCTCCGCGCCCGGGGGATGCAAACGGGCGTGGTCGGAACAATCCAGTATCGCATTGGCGATGAGCCGATTCCTGCCGGCCAGACCACTCCCGAGGCCGTCGAACTTCAGCGGCTGTTGGCCCGCATGGTCGAGTCGCGCGTGACAGGCGTGGCCATGGAAGTCTCCTCTCACGCGCTGGCCCTTCATCGCGTGGATGGCATCGACTTCGATGTGGCGGTCTTCACCAACCTCACCCAGGATCATCTGGATTTCCACGGCACCCTGGAGGCCTACGGCCGGGCCAAGCGGCGACTCTTTGAGCTCCTGGCGGGCTCACCGAAGCCCGACCGGTGGGCCGTCATCAACCTGGATGATCCCGCCGCCAACTCGATGGTGGACGGGCTGGCTCTCAGGACCCTCACCTACGGCCTCCGCCCGCCCGCCGAGGTGCGACCGGTGGAGTATGCCTCCACCCTCGACGGGATCCGGATGGCCATCGAGAGCCCGGCTGGCCGCCTCAGCCTGGCTTCTTCCCTCATCGGCGAGCACAACGTCATGAATCTCCTCAGCGCGTGCGCGGTTGGTGTGGCCCTCGGGATTGAGCTATCCGTCATCGGCAGCGCCCTCGCGACGGTTTCCGCGGTGCCGGGGCGCTTCGAGCGCGTGGAGGCGGGGCAGCCGTTTCTCGTCGTGGTGGACTATGCCCACACCCCCGATGCCCTGGAGCGCGTTCTGGGGACGGCGCGCAAGCTCACCCGGGGACGGCTCGGCATTGTCTTCGGCTGCGGCGGGGACCGCGACCGGGGGAAGCGGCCCATCATGGGCGCGATCGCCGCGCGGCTCGCCGACCGCGCGTGGGTGACCTCCGACAACCCCCGGAGCGAAGATTCGCTTGCGATCATCAACGAGGTCGTCGTTGGGGTCCGCGGCGTCTGGCCCGACCTGGACCGCTGTGCTATGATCGCCGACAGGCGCGACGCCATCAGAGCTGCACTCGATTGGGCCCGCCCCGGCGACCTCATCGTGATCGCCGGGAAGGGACACGAGACCTACCAGATCATCGGCCGAGAAGTGCTTCCCTTCGACGACCGGGCGGTAGTTCGTCAGATTCTCGCTGAGCGCGTGCAATAGGGAGCGCTATGTCGTTGCTGACCGTCCAGGAAGTGGTTCGGGCCCTCCACGGCGCCCTGGTTGGGGGCGACCTGGGGGTTCCTGTGACCGGCGTGTCCATTGACAGCCGCAGCCTCGAGGTGGGGGAGGCCTTTTTCGCCATCCGTGGCTATCGCCTGGACGGCCACGCCTTCGTCGGTGACGCGGCCGCGCGGGGCGCTTCCTGCCTCGTCGTGCACCATCTCCCGGACGAGATCCCGCTCCACGTGCCGGTGATCCTCGTGGAAGATACCACCCGGGCCCTCGGGAGGTTGGCTCTCTTCCATCGAAACCGATTCTCGGTCCCCGTCGTTGCCGTGACCGGCTCCAACGGGAAGACCACGACCAAGGAAATGGTCGCGGCAATCCTCGCCGGCCTCGGCCCGGTCCTCAAATCCGAGGCCAGTTTCAACAACCAGTGGGGACTCCCTCTGACGCTGCTCCGGCTGAGGTCCGAGCACCAAGCGGTGGCTCTCGAGCTGGGGGCAAACCAGCACGGCGAGATCGCGACCCTCGCCGGGATCGCGCGTCCGAGCGTCGGGATCGTCACCACGGTCGCCGCCGCGCATACGGAATTCTTCGGGAGCCTGGAGGAGGTGCAGCGGGAGAAGAGCTCTCTGGTGCGGGCGATCCCGCCGGAGGGGTGTGTGATCCTGAACGGCGACGACGCGCGGGTCCGGGAAATGGTCTCCGGGGCCCGCTGCCCGGTTTTATTCTACGGAATGTCCGCCGAGGCCGACGTGAGAGCCCTGGGGCCGATCGACGAAACGGTGGACGGAGTGAGCTTCACTCTCGCGATCCGGGGCGTCCGGAGCCCCGTGAGGCTGGCGTTCGCGGGCCGCCACAACGTCCTGAACGCTCTCGCGGGCGCCGCGGCCGGGACCGCGCTTGGTCTGGCTCTCCCCCAGATCGTCGAGGGGCTGGAGCGGGCACGGCCGCTCAAGGGCCGCTGTGTCTGGCGTCGCGCCGGCGCGGTGCGCATCCTCGACGACACCTACAACGCCAATCCGGCGGCCGTACAGGCCGCGCTGGCCGTCCTCGCGCGGGCCCGCGGCGCCGGCAGGATCCTGGTCGCCCTGGGGGACATGCTGGAGCTTGGAGAGACTGCCGAAGCGGCTCACAGGGACGTCGGGCGAAAGGTGGCTCAGCTGGGGGCGGTTGAGTTCGTGGGCGTCGGGCCTCTCGCCCGGCACGCCGTGGCTGCCGCGCGCGAGGCGGGACTCTCCGAGAGTCACCACGCCGAGACGACGGAGGATGCCGTGGCGCTTCTGCTCAAGCGCTTGGCACCGGGAGACTATCTCCTCGTCAAGGGGTCCAGGGGGATGCGGATGGAGCGGGTCGTGGACGCGCTCGTGGCGCGGTTGGGGGGAGGCGAATGAGGGATGCTCTACCATCTCCTCGTGCCGTTCGCCAAGGAGCATATCGTCTTCAACGTCTTCCGGTACATCACATTCCGGACGGCGATGGCGACCGTCACCGCCCTCGTCCTCTCCTTCGTCATCGGGCCGTGGCTGGTGAAGAAGCTCCGCGCGCTGCAGGCGGGTGGAGAGACGATTCGAGAGGACATCCCGGAACGCCACCGGGCGAAGGCCGGCACTCCGACCATGGGCGGGATCCTGATCCTCGTGGCGATCCTCGTCTCCACGCTCCTCTGGGCGAACCTGAGAAATCGCTATGTCTGGATCATTCTGCTCGTGATGGCCGGCCTCGGGCTCATCGGGCTCCGCGACGACTACCGGAAGCTCCACACGAAGAAGGGCCTCTCGGCCAAGCAGAAATCCGGCGCCCAGATCCTGCTCGTGGGGACCTTGCTCCTTTCCCTCTACCTGTTCCCCGTGGACGGCTTCACCACGCGGCTGGCGATTCCGTTCTTCAAAGGGTGGCTGGTGAACCTGGGCTGGTTCTGGATTGTCTTCGCTCTGCTGGTCATCGTGGGCGCCTCCAACGCCGTGAACCTGACGGATGGCCTCGACGGGCTGGCCATCGGTCCCGTCATCATGGCGGGCGGTGCCTTCGCGATCATCACCTACTTGACCGGCAACTTCATCGCCGCCGAATACCTGAGGATCCCCAACGTCAAGGGGGCGGGGGAACTTACCATCTTCTGCGGGGCCCTGGTGGGGGCGAGCTTGGGCTTTCTCTGGTTCAACAGCTACCCGGCGCAGGTCTTCATGGGCGATGTCGGCTCTCTGGCGCTGGGCGGCGCAATTGGCATGCTGGCGGTTTTGACCAAGGCGGAACTCCTGCTGCCGCTGATCGGCGGGCTCTACGTGGTGGAGGCCGGATCGGTGATCATCCAGGTCGTCTCCTTCAAGCTCACGGGGAAACGGGTCTTCCGAATGGCGCCGCTGCATCACCACTACGAGTTGGCAGGCTGGCCGGAGCCGAAGATCATCGTGCGCTTCTGGATCGTCTCCTTCATCCTGGCGCTCCTGGCCTTGACCACCTTGAAGCTGCGATAGGCGCGTGATGGACGCAGAGCTGCTAGAGGAGATGTCGGTGAGGGGACCGGCGTACCGAGAGTGGCTGCTGGGGCGAACGGTCTCGGTGGTGGGCCTCGCGCGGAGCGGCGTGGCCGCCTGCCGGCTGCTCCGGCGTCTCGGCGCTGTCGTGCTTGCCTCCGACGCCAAGCCGCGCTCCGCCCTCGGCGGGGAAGTGCCGGCTCTCGAGGCCGAGGGTGTGCGTGTGTCGGCGGGCGGGCACCCGGCGGAAGCCTTCGGGGGGGCCGAGCTGGTCGTCGTCAGCCCCGGGGTCCCGAAGGACCTTCCGGTTCTCCAGGAGATTCGCCAGAAGGGATTGGCAGTGATCGGAGAGCTGGAGCTGGCCTGGCGGGTGATGGAGGCTCAGGTGATCGCCATCACGGGGACCAACGGCAAGACGACCACCGCGGCCCTGAGCGTCGCGCTCCTGCGCGAGCAGAGCCGCCCCGTCCTCGTGGCGGGGAACATCGGCACCCCACTCTCGGCCCACGCGCTCACGTTTCCGCCGGACGGGATCGTCGTGGCCGAGGTCTCGAGCTTCCAGCTGGAAACCATCGAGACGTTCCGGCCGCGGGTGGCCGCGATTCTCAACCTGACCGCCGACCACCTGGACCGCCACGGCAGTTTCGACGAGTACGTGAGGGCCAAGCTCAGGATCTTCGAGAACCAGACCGAGGCCGACTGCGCTGTCCTGAACGCCGACGACCCGGTGACCGCCCAGCTTGCCTCCCGGACGAAAGCCCCGGTCGTGTTCTTCAGCCGGATCCGGCCGCTGGACCACGGGGTGTTCTGCCAGGAGGGGTGGATTGTCGCGAGGCTCAACGGGGATGTGGAGCGGATCTGCCCGGTGAGCGAAATCTTCCTCCGTGGCACCCACAACCTCGAGAATGTGCTGGCCGCCACGGCCTGCGCTCTCTGGACGGGTATCGCGCCGGAACCCTTGCGTCGCGCGATCGGCTTGTTTCGGGGCGTGGAACACCGGATCGAGTGGGTCCGCGACCTCCAGGGTGTGGCCTACTACAACGACTCGAAGGGGACCAACGTGGCCTCGACCATCAAGGCGCTGGAGAGCTTCAGCGAGCCCGTGATCCTCATCGCCGGCGGCCGGGGCAAGGGGCAGGACTTCGGGCCGCTGGCGGAGGCTGCCCGGGGGCGGGTCCGGTGCCTGATCCTGATCGGCGAGGATCGGGAGAAGATCCGGCGTTGCCTGGGGGAGGCGATTGCCTCTGCGTTCGCCGAGTCTATGGAGGACGCCGTCCGGATGGCGCGGGAGTGGGCGCGGCCAGGCGAGGTCGTCCTGCTCTCTCCGGCCTGCGCCTCATTCGACATGTTCGAGAACTTCGAGCACCGCGGGGCGGCCTTCAAGGCGGCCGTCCTCTCGCCGCGAGACGCGTGATGCCGAGAAAATTGGTGCCCGACATGTGGCTCTTCGGCGCGGTGGTGGCGCTCGTGTCCATCGGGGTGGTCATGGTCTACTCGGCCAGCGCCATCGTGGCCGCCGACCGTTTCCGCGACCCGTACTTTTTCTTGAAGAAGCAGCTCTTCTGGGCTGTGCTGGGCTTCGGCTGCCTGTGGGCGGCCATGACGCTGAATTACCGTTCCCTCCAGCGGATCGTGCTGCCGCTGCTCATCCTCTCGCTGATCCTCCTGGTGCTCGTGCTCATTCCCCCGTTCAGCCAGGAGATCAACGGCACGCGGCGCTGGCTCCGGTGGGGGCCGGTTTCCTTCCAGCCCTCTGAGCTGGCGAAGTTTTCCCTCGTGGTGTACCTCGCCGTGTTTCTCACGCGGCGCCGGGAGGTCGTGGAGAGCTTCTGGCTGGGGCTCCTGCCGCCCCTCTTGGTGGCAGGGAGCATGGCTGGGCTGGTGCTCCTTCAGCCGGACCTGGGGTCGAGCCTCACGCTGGTCGCGCTGGTCTTCTGTCTCCTATTCCTGGCGGGGGCCCGCCTCAAGCAGATGGCCCTGCTCGCCCTGTCGGCACTCCCGCTCGTCGTGGTGGCCATCTCCGCGGCGCCGTACCGGATCAAGCGGATCATGACCTTCCTGGATCCCTGGGCGGACCCGCGCGGGAGTGGTTTCCAGATCATCCAATCCTACCTGGCGCTGGGCGCGGGCGGCCTGTTTGGGCGCGGGCTCGGCGAGTCGAAGCAGAAGCTGTTTTATCTGCCGGAGCCCCACACCGACTTTATCTTCGCCGTCCTCGGCGAGGAACTCGGGTTGCTCGGGGCCGTCTCGGTGGTTTGCCTGTTCGGGCTCCTGATCTGGCGGGGGATTCGCATCGGGCTCGGTGCCCCGGACCCTTTCGGCGCATTCCTCGCTCTGGGGTTGACCGCGCTGCTGGCCTGCCAGACGCTCGTCAACCTGGGCGTGGTCACCGGCGCGCTTCCGACCAAGGGGCTTCCGCTCCCCTTCATCTCCTTCGGCGGCTCGTCGCTCCTGATGGCGATGGTCTCGGCCGGCGTGCTGCTCAACATCTCCCAGCATGCGAGGGACGCGTGATGCGGCACACTGCCGAGGGCCAGGATCGCTTCTGGACGCGTCCACCGCTCGCTCGCTGGGCCTTCGGCGGTCACCCGTCTGTGGCTCGCGGGTCGGGGATACCCCTCCGGACTCGCTCCCGCAGTGCCCGATCCTCGCGCGGAATCGGGTTTGTGGTCCGCACCCGTCCATTCCCTCGGGGCGTGCGGTCCGGCTTCCCCATCCCCGCTCGCTCACGACGGGGGCCCGACCGCCTCTCGGCACGGCTCGCTCGGATGGATCGCGTCCCGAGCGCTCCAAGCGCGACACGGGTGGGGCCGCATGTTTAAGAAGTACCAGCAGATCCACTTTGTGGGGATCGGCGGCGCCGGCATGAGCGGGATCGCCGAGGTACTCCTGAACACGGGCTACCGCGTCACCGGCTCCGACTTGAAACGCAACGAGGCCGTGGAGCGGCTCGAGCGCCTCGGGGCCAAGGTGTTCACGGGCCATGAGCCTTCCCATGTGGAGGGGGCCCACGTCGTCGTCTACTCCTCGGCGGTCGCCAAGGATAACGTCGAGGTCCAGGTGGCTCGGCAACGCCAGATCCCGACGATCCCGCGGGCCGAAATGCTCGCCGAGCTCATGCGGCTCAAGTACGGCATCGCCGTGGCAGGCACCCACGGGAAGACCACCACGACCTCCCTCGTGGCGGCGGTCGTGGCGGAGGGAGGCTTCGATCCGACCGTGGTGGTCGGCGGACGCATTCAGGCGTTGGGGACCAACGCGCGACTCGGGCAGGGCGAATACCTGGTGGCTGAGGCCGACGAGTCGGACGGCTCATTCCTCAAGCTCACCCCCACGATCGCGGTGGTGACCACGATTGACGCCGAACACCTGGACCACTGGCGCGACATCGACAACATCTGTGACGCCTTCCTGACTTTCATCAACAAGGTCCCGTTCTACGGGGTCGCCGTGCTGTGCCTGGACCAGCCCCACATTCAGCGCCTGATCCCGCAGGTGGAGAAGCGGCTGTCCACTTACGGCCTGGAATCGGGGGCTGATTTCACGGCCCGCCGCCTAACGCTCTCGGGCCTGACGTCGCGCTTCGAGGCGGTTCACCGGGGTCGGCCCCTAGGCGAGTGCGTCCTCCAGATCCCGGGCCGGCACAACGTCCTCAACGCGCTTGCGGCGATCGCGGTGGGTATGGATCTGGAGATTCCCTTTATGGCAATCCAGCGGGCGCTGGCCGGGTTCTCGGGCGTCCAGCGCCGCTTTCAGGTGAAGGGAGAGGTGGACGGGGTCCTCGTGGTGGACGATTACGGCCACCACCCCGCCGAGATCCGGGCGACGCTGGCCGCCGCCAAGGCCGGGTTCGACCGGCGCGTGATCACCGTGTTCCAGCCTCACCGCTACACGCGCACCCTCCACCTTCGCCAGGAGTTCCTGACAGCGTTCTATCAGACGGACGTGCTGGTGGTGATGGACATCTATCCGGCCGGCGAGCCGTCCATCCCGGGAGTCCACGCGCGTGACCTGGCCGATGGGATCGCGTCCCACGGTCACCGCGAGGTGGTGTACCTGGACAACGATCGGCAGCGGATCCTCGAGTACCTGTGCGAAATCACCCGTCCGGGGGATCTGGTCCTCACCTTGGGGGCCGGTGACGTGGGAACGCTGAGCGGAGAGCTGGTGGCCCGGCTCAGCGCCCAGGGGGGGTCAACGAACAGGAGGTCTACATGCTAGGAGAGATCCGGGGCGAGGTGCGCTTCAAAGAGCCCCTCAGTTTCCACACCTCCTTGCGTATCGGGGGGACGGCGGATATCTTCGTCATCCCGCAGGACGTGGACGATATCCGCCAAGCGCTGTCCTACGCCGAAAAAGAGGGCCTTCCGCTGGAAGCGATCGGCGGCGGGAACAACCTTGTCGTCAAAGACCGTGGGATCCGTGGTGTCATCGTCAAGCTCGAGGGATGTCTCGGCCGGGTCGAGTTCCGCGGTGAAGAGGGAGTAGCAGGGGCGGGTGCGAGCCTCTCGGCGATGATCCGTGAGGCGGCGGCCTTGGGGCTCGGCGGAATCGAGTGCCTCGTGGGAATCCCGGCGACGATCGGCGGGGCGCTGGCCATGAACGCCGGCACGCCCGACGGCGCCATCGGCGACTTCGTCTCGGCGGTGTACTTCCTCCACCCGGATGGTACCCTCGGAGAGTTCAAGCCGGGCACCGGTGCCTTCGCGTACCGGGCCTTCCACTGCCCACCCGGCGCCATCCTGGTCGGGGCGCGGCTCCAGCTCCACCGTCGCCCGCAGGTCGAGATCCAGAAAGACATCAAGCAGCGGTTGAAGCAGAAAAAGGCCACCCAGCCCTTGGCCCTGGCGTCCGCCGGATGCGTCTGGAAGAATCCGAAATCCGATTACGCGGGGCGGCTGATCGAGAAGGCGGGCCTCAAGGGCAAGCGGATAAACGGGGCCGAGATCTCCTCCAAGCACGCCAACTTCATCGTCAACCGCGGCGGGGCCACCGCCGCCGACATCCTGGCGCTCATGGAGCTGGCTCAGGAGCGGGTCTTTGCCCAATTCGGGATCAAGCTGGAGCCCGAGATCCGGATCATCGGCGAGTAATGCTCACGCGGACGGGGATTCTCTCGCCGCGTCCCGCTCCGGCCGCGCTGCCGGACCTGGCGGAGCGCATCCCGTTCATCACACACCAGCGGGTGCGGTCCCGCCGTCGCCGACGCGCCGGGCGGTGGATCGTCGGCGCTGTCAATCTGGCCGGGATCATGCTTCTCCTCGTGGCCGCGGCGGGAGGCCTGGCGGTCGGCGTCCGCTGGCTTCTCACGTCGCCCCGCTTCGCCGTGGCGGCGATCGAGGTGCAGGGGGCTCACCGGCTGACTCAGGCGGAAATCCTTTCGGCTGCGATGATCCCCCCCGGGGAAAACCTCTTCCGTCTGAATTCCGACGTGGTGGTGGCGCGGCTCATGCGTCTGCCGCCGATCAAGCGGGCCGAGGTGATCCGGTCATTTCCGAACCACGTCACCCTCGTCGTGGAGGAGCGGGTTCTCTTCACGCTCGCCCAGGCCGGCCACCTCTTCTGGCTGGACGAGGACGGCGTGAGCCTGGGCCCCGAGCTCCGGGCGGTCGCACCGCGGCTTCCGGTGATCACGGGCATAAGGCCGGAAGAGCTGGGGGGAGGGAGTGCCGCCGAGAGGACGCGGGCCGCGATCTCCCTGACGCGCTCCCTTCTCAGGACGGGGAGCGCGCTCACCCGGGAGATATCGGAGATCGACATGAGCGGCAACGACGGTCCGGTGTTCTATACGGTGGACGGCGTGGAAGTCAGGCTCGGGAATGCCGACTGGGACGACCGGCTCGCGCGCCTTGACGGGGTGCTCGCCCAGATCAAATCGATGGGGGAGCCGGTGCAGTATGTCGATCTGAGGTTCAAAGGCCAAGTCGTCTTCAAGCCGCTGGTCCGATAAGGCGCACCGCATGGGCAGGGACACGAGGCGCATTATAGTCACCGGGCTGGACGTCGGCACCACCAAGGTGTGCGCCATTATCGGCGAGGTGGTCCCCGTCGGGGGCCTGAGCATCATCGGGATCGGGACGAGTCCTTCCCGCGGTCTGCGCAAGGGCGTGGTTGTGAACATCGACTCCACGGTGGAGGCCATCAAGGAGGCGGTGGGCGAGGCCGAGCAGATGGCGGGCGTCGAGGTCGGTTCGGTGTATGCCGGCGTGTCGGGGGGTCACATTCGTGGCGTGAACAGCCGCGGAGTGGTCGCCGTCTCCGGCAAGAATAAGGAGGTGGCCCCGGCCGACCTGGAGCGCGCGCTGGAGGCGGCTCGGGCCATCAACCTCCCGCCCGATCGAGAGATCATCCACGTCCTGCCTCAAGCCTATGTGGTGGATGATCAGGACGGCGTCAAGGAGCCGCTCGGAATGTCGGGGGTGCGGCTCGAGGTCGAGGTCCACATCGTCACCGCCGCCGTGACCTCGGTCCAAAACGTGATCCGGAGCGTGAATCGTGCCGGGTTGACCGTGCAAGATATCGTGCTGGAGCCTCTCGCCTCCTCCGAAGCGATCCTCTCCGCCGACGAAAAGGAGCTCGGCGTCCTGCTGATTGACCTGGGCGGTGGAACCACGGATGTGGCTCTCTTCAGGGATGGCGCGATCTGGCATACGGGGGTGTTGGCGCTGGGCGGGGACCACATCTCCAACGACATCGCCGTAGGGCTCAGGACCCCCACCGCGGAAGCCGAAAACCTCAAGAAGCGCCATGGCTGCGCGCTGACGGCCCTGGTGAGGGAAGAAGAGACGATCGAAGTTCCCTCGGTCGGCGGGCGGAAAGCCCGCGCGCTCTCGCGCCAGATCCTGTCGGACATCATCCAGCCGCGAGTGGAGGAGATCTTCACCCTGGTCGCACGGGACTTGGCGCGGGCCGGCCTCCAGGACGCTCCCGCTGCTGGAGTCGTCGTGACGGGGGGGACGTCCATCATGGAAGGGGTGCCCGAGCTGGCGGCGCAGGTCTTCGACCTCCCGGTGCGCCGCGGGATTCCCGAAAATATCGGCGGCCTCGCCGACGTGGTGCAGAGTCCGATCTACGCCACCGGTGTCGGGCTGGCGCTCTACGGGGTCCGGGTCGGCGGGCTCGCCTCCGGGAGCGCCGGGGACGGACGGCTCGTGGCCCGCTTCTCGCGGCGAGTGGGGGAGTGGTTCGGTGAGATGTTCTGATTTCGCGAGGAGAGGTCGATGACCCGTGAGGGAGACGCCCGGAGGAAGCCGGACAGGCAGGCGGAGATGTTCCTCCATCTGCCAGCCGGCCGAGCGAGGAGCTCTGCTTCACGGGGAGAAAAAACTTCAAGGAAGGAGGCATCGATGGAGGAGGCGCGCCAGAAACGACCCATCTTCGAGCTGGAAGACGAAGTGGGAGCCGGAGGGGATGGGCGGGAGGTGGCCCGGATCAAGGTCATCGGCCTCGGCGGCGGCGGCGGCAACGCGGTGAATCGAATGCTGGCGTCCCGGTTCACCGGCGTCGAGTTCATCGTAGCCAACACCGACATCCAGGCCCTCCGGACCTCTTCGGCCCCCGCGAAGCTCCAGCTCGGCGCCCGGTTGACCGGCGGTCTGGGAGCCGGGTCGGATCCGGACGTGGGGCGGCGCGCGGCGGAGGAAGATCGGGATCAGATCGCCCGCCTCCTCGAGGGCGCCGACATGGTCTTTGTGACCGCCGGGCTCGGGGGCGGCACCGGCACGGGCGCCGCTCCGATCGTGGCGAAGGTGGCCAAAGAGCTGGGGATCCTGACGGTGGCCGTGGTCACCAAACCGTTCACCTTCGAGGGTCGGAAGCGCGCCCAGCAAGCCGAGGCGGGCGTCGCGGAACTCCGGGGAGTTGTGGATACCCTGATCACCATCCCCAATCAGCGGCTCCTGGCGGTAGTGGAGCGCGGTACGCCGCTCCTGGAGGCCTTCAAGGTCGCGGATTCGGTCCTGCACCAGGCCGTGCAGGGGATCTCGGACCTCATCCTGGTTCCCGGACTGATCAACCTCGACTTCGCCGACATCCGCACCATCATGTCCGGGATGGGGATGGCGCTGATGGGGACTGGCGTCGGCAAGGGGGAGCATCGCGCGTTGGACGCCGCTCAGAAGGCGATTGCCAGCCCTCTGCTGGACGAAACTTCCATCCAGGGCGCCCGGGGGATCCTCATCAACTTTACCGGCGGCGCGGACCTCTCCATTCACGAGGTAGAAGAGGCCGCCCGGATCGTCCAAGAAGCCGCCCACGAGGAGGCCAACATCATCTTCGGCGCCGTGATCGACGGGAATCTTCAAGATGAGGTGCGGCTCACGGTGATCGCGACGGGCTTCTCCGAGCGGAAGGAAGCCGCCGGATCGGGCAGCAAGGTGGTGGATCTGGCGAAGACCCCGCGCCCGGCTCCGGGAAGCCAGTGGCGGCGCCGGACCGCCGACATTCGGGCTGAGGGGGAGGAGCTCGCGGAGGATCTCGACGTCCCCGCCTTCCTCCGCCGCCAGGCCGACTGAGTCGTCTCATCCTTCTGCCTCCTCCCCCCTCACCTTTATCCTCTCCCCCCCGGGGGGAGAGGGCAGGGTGAGGGGGGGTAGCGTTGCCGATGTCAGTGGCGTTCCTTACGGCGCCGTCGATTCCGCCGGCAGAGGCCTTGCCGGAGCTAGCGCGCGTCCCTCCGGAGACACCGCCCGACCTCCTCGTCGCTCACGCTGCCACCGCGAAAGAATGGCTGGCGGTCCTGGACAGGCTCCAGGACATGGCGATCGTTTTCCATCAAACGGAACGGCGCCCCACCGACCCGCTCGTGGCTGTCTGGATCGCCGGAGCGACGGAGAATCCCGAGCCACTTACCGTCGTCGCCGACTTCCTCTTGCTCGGCGGGGGATGGTCCTTGCTCGGCCCGGTTCTCGCCGAGCTGGCGCGCGCGCGCGGCCTCGAGCGTCAGGCGAGGCTCGAGCGCCTCGCGGCCCTCGCCGGCGTGTACGTGCCGTCGTTCTACGCGGTCGAATACTCTCCGGAAGGGCCGATTGCCGGGGTGAATCCCCGCCCCGGCGTCCCGCTCCCGGTGGGCCTTGCGGGGGCGGCGCCGTTTTCGACGAGGGTAGACTCGGGGTACCGGCGCTATTTCGTGGGGGAGCCCCACCGGGATGTGGAGTGGATTGCCGAAGCGATCAAGCGAGAGCGGCACGAGGAGCGGATGCGCCTTCGCCGGGAGCCGGCGCCCCTCAGCGTCAGCCTGACCTGCCTGGTCCCGTGGCCCTGGGGGCCGTATCAATGGGCTCTCATGGCGACGGAGCAGCGGTTGAAGGACGAAATCCGCCGAGCCTCCCGGCTGCTCGCCAGAATTACCGGGGTCAGCGTGACGCACGATCAGCCGAAGTGGGCGCTCCTCGACGGGGTGCTGAAAATGGGAGACCGACGGGCGGGAGACCTGCTGCTGTTGACCCACCGCCTGGGCTGGGAGCGCGCGCAAGTGGCCTCTACGCTGAACCCATCGTTCATCCTCCACCGTCGGCGGCCGAAGGCCGAGATCCTTCCCTGGGATCACGTGGATTGGGGCATTAACCGTGACGCCCTCTGGGAGGAGTTCGAGCGGCTTCTCGAGGGAGCGGGGGAGAAACCGTGAACGCGCACGTGAAGTTTCACGGAGAGCCGCCGACCCATCTCACATTCCTCGCTCTCGGGGCTCCGGGCTTGTGGCATGTCTCCACCACGCGCCACTGCTCCGGGATCGCCCATCCCTCCGAACCGGCTTCCCCCCTCGAGCCGGCGGCGCTCGCTCACCTGAAGCCGCCGGGGCTGGACCTAGCGCGCATCGCCTTTCTTCGCCAGGTCCATGGGGCGACGGTCCGGCGCATCGAGGACCTTCGGGGCGGCTATATGGGGGAGGGAGACGTGTTGCTCACCACGCGCCCGCGGCTTCCCCTGGCGGTGTTCACCGCCGACTGCCTGCCCGTCCTCATCTTCGATCCCGCGGGGCAGCGGCTCGCGCTGGCCCACGTCGGTTGGCGGGGCACGGTGAAATCCGCCTCGCTGACGGCGGCGAGGGCGCTGGTCGTCGAGGGGTCACGCCCGGAGGACCTGGTGGCCGCGATTTTTCCCTCCATCGGTCCCTGTTGTTACGAGGTGGATCGCCCCGTGATCGAGCTACTGTCCGCCGCATTTCCCGAGCGCTGGGAGGCATGGGTGACCTCGGTGGGTCCGGGAAAGTGGCGGCTGGATCTCTGGGCCGCCAACCAGTCTCAGCTCGAGGCGGCCGGGCTTCGGCCCGACCGGATCGTGAACCCGCGACTCTGCACCGCGTGTCGCCGGGATCTTTTCTTCTCCTACCGGAAGGAGGGCAGCCACGGCCGGTTGGTGACCATCGCGGCGTTGGCGGGTCGGCCCGCGCCCGAAGCGTGATACAATCACCGAGCGTGAGAGGGGCGGCGGTGATCGATGTGGCGGGCAATCTCGCGCGCGTTCGGGAGCGGCTGAGCCGCGCTGCCGAGCGGGCGGGACGCGCCCCCGAGGAGATCCTTCTGGTCGGTGTCTCCAAGGCGATTGACGCGGAGCGCATCCGGAGCGCCGTGGCCGCGGGCCTCCCCGCGCTGGGGGAAAACCGGGTCCAGGAGGCGAAGGAGAAGATCGGGCTGATCGGTCGCCCCGTGCCGTGGCACTTCGTCGGGCATCTTCAGACCAACAAGGCCAGGGAAGCGGTGCTCCTCTTCGACCTGATTCACTCGGTGGATCGCCTCGAGCTGGCGCGGGAGCTCCACCGTCGGGCGGAGGCCGCCGGCAAGGTGGCGCCGGTTCTCGTTCAGGTGAATCTGGCGGGCGAAGCCACCAAGGGAGGCTTCAGCGCCGAGGAACTCAAGGGAATGCTCGAGGCGCTGGCAAGGCTCTCCGGCATCTCCGTGAGGGGGCTGATGACGATCCCGCCGCCGGTCGAGCCTCCCGATGTGGCGCGGGGATGGTTCCGCCGGCTTCGTGAGCTCAGGGACGAAGCCGGTCTCGAGCACCTCTCGATGGGGATGAGCAGCGACTTTGAAGTCGCCGTGGAGGAAGGAGCGACGATCGTGCGCGTGGGGACGGCCATCTTCGGCCCGAGGGACTAATGAGCGTCAAAGGGAAGAAGGTCGGATTTCTGGGCGCGGGCAACATGGGTGAGGCGTTGATCCGGGGCTTGCTCAAGGCCGGACTCGTCCCCGCCGACCACGTCTTCGCTGCCGACGTGAGGCTCGACCGTCTGGAGCAGCTCGGCAAGCTTTACGGGATCCACACGTTCTCGGACAACGCGCTCCTCGTCAAACGAGCGGACGTGGTGATCCTCGCCGTGAAGCCTCAGATCATCCACCACGTGCTGAGAGAGGTGGCTCGGGCGGTGTCGGCCGGGCAACTCTTCGTCTCGATGGCCGCCGGCGTTCCGACCGCCGCGCTGCGCGCCGGTCTTCCGAAGGGCGTCCGCCTCATCCGGGTCATGCCTAACACGCCCGCTCTCGTTCTGGAAGGCGTCACAGCCGTCGCGAGAGCGGAGGGGCTCCGGCGCGGAGACCTGGAGACCGCCGAGGAAATCTTCGGGGCGGTCGGGAAAGTGGTTGTCCTGGAAGAGGAGCTGCTGGATGCGGTCACCGGTCTGTCGGGCTCGGGCCCGGCGTACGTGGCGCTGATGATCGAGGCCCTGGCCGACGGCGGGGTCAGGGTGGGTCTTGACCGCCTGACCGCCATGACCCTGGCGGCGCAGACCGTCCTCGGGTCGGCGAAGCTCCTGATCGAAACGGGAATGCATCCGGGCCAGCTGAAGGATATGGTGACGTCGCCGGGGGGCACGGCGATCGCCGGGATCACGGCCCTGGAGGAGGGCGGCGTCCGCCGAACACTCATCAACGCCGTGGAGCGGGCCACCCTCCGCTCCCAAGATCTTGGCCGCGAGGCGAACCCGAATAGGAAACCCTGAGGCGGAAAGGGCGCGTGTTCGCGTACCGGTTGGTGGGGTTCATCGGTTGGCTGCTCGAGATCTATACCTGGATCATCATCGCTGCCGCGCTGATTTCCTGGGTGAGCCCGGATCCGTACAACCCCGTCGTGCAGCTCCTCCGGCGCGTCACGGAGCCGGTGCTGCGTCCCATCCGGCGCCTGCTCTCCCGCTACCAGGCCGGGCTCGATTTTTCCCCGCTCGTGGCGATCCTCATCATCCAGTTTATCCAGCGAGTGATCCTGCCCTCGCTCTTCTGAGAGAAGTGGGGCATCCCCCGCGCGGCCGCAGGAGGTGAAGGTCCGATGCGAATCACCCCCATGGACATCCGTCAACAGCAGTTCACCGTCCGCACGTTCGGCGGCTTCAATCGTCAGGAGGTGGAAGCCTTCCTGGACGACGTGGCCGAGGATTACAAGCAGCTCGTCAAGGAGAACGCGCTCCTGAAGGAACAGCTCGCGGTGCTGGAGGAGCGGTCCCGGGGGATCGAGGATCGCGAGAAGATGCTCCAGGACACCCTGGTCACCACGCAGCGGCTGGCGGAGGAGATGAAGGAAAGCGCCAGGCGTGAGGCCAATCTTCTGGTCCGCGAGGCCGAGCTTCAGGGGGACAAGTTCCTGGAGGAGGCGCGCGCCGAAGAGGCCAAGATCAAGGCCGAAATCCTCGCCCTCAAGCGCACGCGCCGCCAGCTGGCCGAGGGGTTGCGCGTGACGCTCGACATGTACCAGCGGCTCCTGGCCGAGGAGTTCGGGGATGCGGGGGCCGGCCCGCACTGATTCGGCGCTGCTCCGCGTCAGGGTCCAGCCCCGGGCCTCGAAGGACGAGGTGGTGGGATGGGCCGGGGCCACCCTCCGCGTCCGCATCAGCGCGGCTCCCGTTGAGGGCGCGGCGAATCACGCGCTCCTGGCACTCCTCGCGCGATCGTTCCGGGTGCCCCAATCGGCGGTCACGCTTGTGAGGGGCGCCCACGCACGCGACAAGCTCGTCCGGATTCAGGGATGTTCGCTTGGGACTCTGGAGGCGCGGCTCAAGGCCGCCCTTCTATGATCACGCCGGTCCGCTGGGATGGTGAGCGGCTGGTTCTTCTGGACCAGACGCGTCTGCCCGTCGAAGAGATCGAGCGCCAGTGCACGTCCTGGCGGGAAGTGGCGGAGGCCATCCGCTCGATGGTCGTGCGCGGTGCGCCCGCGATCGGCGTGACCGCCGCCTTCGGCGTCGCGCTGGCGGCTCGGGAGAGTCGGGCGACCACCTTCGAGGGACTCCTGGCCGACCTGGAAACCGCGATCAAGGGGCTCGCCGACACGCGGCCCACCGCGGTGAATCTCTTTTGGGCCCTTGAGCGGATGCGAGGCTCGTGCCTGGCCCACCGGACGCTGCCGCTCGAGCGCCTCAAGGCCCGTCTCCTGGCCGAGGCCCAGGCGGTGCTGGAGGAGGACGTGGCGGGGAACCGCGCCATGGGCGCACACGGCGCGGCGCTCGTTCCCGACCGCGCGCGGATCCTCACCCACTGCAATGCCGGGGCCCTGGCAACCGCGGGCTACGGCACGGCGGGAGGGGTAATCCGAGCGGCCCACGCTCAGGGAAAGGTGCAGCTCGTCTGGGTGGATGAGACCCGCCCGGTGCTGCAAGGGGCCCGTCTCACCGCCTGGGAGTGTGTCAAGGAGGGGATCCCCCACCGGGTGATCTCCGATGGGGCGGCTGCCTCAGTGATGGCCCGCGGAGAAGTGGACCTGGTGGTGACAGGCGCGGACCGCGTCGCTGCCAACGGCGACACCGCCAACAAGATCGGCACCTACGCCTTGGCCGTGCTCGCGAAGCATCACGGCCTTCCGTTTTACGTGGCCGCGCCGTTCTCGAGCATTGACCTGGCCCTCCCCTCCGGCGACCTGATTCCCATCGAGGAGCGCGACGCCAGTGAGGTCCGGGGGTTTGCCGGTCGCCAGACCGTCCCCACGGCCTCGCCCGTGTTCAACCCGGCCTTCGACGTCACGCCGGCGAATTTGATCACCGCGATTATCACCGAGCGCGGCGTCTTTCGCCCGCCCTACGACTTTTCTCCTTGACCCGGGTCGGTAACCGGGACATTAAGGCGGCGCGGGAGTATCACGACCGGACCGCCCACAGCTACACTTCGATCCGTCAGGGCGGCCACTACCTCGACTGGGACACGAAGCCCTTCCTCTACAAGGTGTATCCCGACCTGCCGGTCACCCCGCTCCCGCGCGAGTTCCCCCAGCCGACGCGCGATACGCTGGAGGCTCTCGCGACCCTCGAGGGGAAGGGAGGGACGGTCACGCTCGAGACTCTCGCCGCGCTCCTGTTCTTCACCGCCGGGTTGACCAGGAAGAAGACCTACCCCGGGGGCGGGGAAATGCACTTCCGCGCCGCGCCCTCCACCGGGGCTCTCTACCAAACCGAAGTTTACGTCGTGGCGGGCGAGCTCCCGGGGCTGGCCGCAGGTGTTTACCATTTCTGTCCCGGTGATTTCTGCCTCCGGCAGCTCCGGCAGGGGGACTTTCGCTCTGAGCTGGGCGCGGCGGCAACTGACGACGGAATCCGAAATTCAGCCGCAACGCTCGTTCTCGCTGCGATCTACTGGCGCAACACGTGGAAGTACCAGGCGCGGGGGTACCGGCACCTTTTCTGGGATTCGGGGACCATGCTCGCCAACCTCCTCGCCACGGCCGCCGCGATCGGGATCCCGGCGCGCCTCGTCACGTTCTTTGTTGACGAGGGGGCGAATCGGCTACTGGGGCTCGACGCCGACAAGGAGGTGAGCCTCGAGCTGGTTCCTCTCGGACCCGGCGCGGTGGCCCCACCCGCGCGCGACACCTCCTTGGAGCCGATCAGTCCGCGCACCATTCCCTTGTCGTCTCGTGAGGTGGATTATCCTCTCGTCAGGGAGATGCACGCCGCTTCGTCCCTCAGCCAGCCTGAGGAGGTGAGAACCATTCGACCCGCTTCTCCCGACGAGCCCAGAGCCTTCCCGAGTCAGCTCTTGCCGTTGCCTGAACCGCTGATTGTCGCCGGCAAGCCTCTTGGCGAGACGATCATCCGGCGGGGCTCGACGCGGCAGTTCTCGGGCCAGCCGATCAGCGCCGAGGCCCTGTCCACGGTGCTCTTCCACGCAACCCGCGGGATCCCGGCCGACTTCCTATCGGCGCCCGGGCGCCGGCTGGTGGACCTCTATCTGATCGTCAACGCCGTGGAGGGGATTTCCTCCGGGGCTTACTGCTACTGGCCCGAGGCCCATGGGCTGGAGCTGCTGCGTGAGGGCGACTTCCGCAGCCAGGCCGGCTATCTCTGCCTGGAGCAGGCCCTGGGCTCGGACGCGAGCGTCGTGATCTTCTTCCTGGCCGACCTCGGCCCGATCCTCGAGTGCTTCGGCAATCGAGGCTACCGGCTCGGCAACCTGGAAGCGGGGATCATCGGCGGCAAGTCCTACCTCGGCGCCTACGCCCAGGGCTTCGGCGCCTCGGGGCTCACGTTCTACGACGGGGACGTTGTCAAGTTCTTCTCGCCCCACGCCCAGGGGAAAGACGCGCTGTTCGTCACGGTCCTGGGCCGATCGGTGAAGGGTGTGCCCGGCATCGAGGTGCCCATACAGATGGCCAAGAAGTAACCGGAGGGAGGCGGTCAGAGAAGGGCAGCCGCCTGACCCAGTAGCCTGCCCGGTTGACTCCGCCTCGGGGGAGTGGATATAGTGGGAAAGGTTGTGATCGCGTTCACGAAACTCCGCCCGCCCGAAAGGAGTCCGCGATGAAGAAGTACTACCTGATGGCCCCCGGGCCGACGCCGGTTCCGAGCCACGTTCTCCTGGCCATGGCTCAACCGATCATCCACCATCGGACGGCGGAGTACGAGGCGCTCTTCGCCAAGGTACGTGAGGGGCTCAAGTGGCTCATCCAGACCAAGCAGGAGACGATCGTCCTCGTGGCCTCGGGCACCGGCGCGATGGAAGCCGCCGTGACCAACACGCTCTCCTCCGGCGACAAAGCTCTTGTGGTTCGGGCGGGGAAGTTCGGCGAGCGATGGGCGGAGATCTGCGCCGCCTACGGAGTTCAGGTGGTTCCGCTGGACGCGCCCTTCGGCCAGACCGTCCCTGCCGATCGGGTGGCCGAGGCGTTGAAGAAGACGCCGGACATCCGGGCGGTCCTCTGCCAGCACAGCGAGACGTCCACCGGGGTCCTCCACGACGTCGAGGGCTACGCCGCGGCGACGCGCCAGAGCGACGCGATCATCGTGGTGGACACGGTGTCGAGCCTGGGGGTGGCGGACCTGCCCATGGACGCCTGGGGGATGGATGTCGTGGTGGCGGGCTCCCAGAAGGGGCTCATGCTCCCGCCGGGGCTGGGCTTCTGCACGCTGTCGGACAAGGCGTGGGACCGGGTCAAGCAGGCGAAGCTCCCGCGCTACTACTTCAATCTGCTCGAAGAGAAGAAGCTCGTGGTGAAGAACCAGCCCCACTTCACCCCGGCGGTCTCGATCGTCGTCGGGTTGAAGGAGGTGCTGGCCATGCTCCAGGCCGAGGGGCTCGCCAATGTCTTCAAACGCCACGACAGGCTGGCCCGTGCGACGCGCGCGGGCATTGAGGCCCTGGGTCTCGAGCTCTTCGCCAAGGCCACGCCGAGCCCGGCAATCACCGCCGTCGTCCCGCCGAGGGGGATCGAGAGCGAGAAGGTCGTGGCCGCCTTTGCCTCGTCGCACAACATCACCATCGCCGGCGGGCAGGGGGAAATGAAAGGGAAGGTCTTCCGGCTGGGTCACATGGGATACGTCGGGGATTTCGAGGTCGTCGTCGCCCTGGGAGCGCTGGAGCAGGTGCTGGCGGAGTTGGGCTACCCCGTGGACTGGGGCGCCGCGGTCGGGGCCGCGCAGAAGGTATTGGCCGAGCACGCGTCATGAAGAAGGTCATCGTCACGGACGGGTTGCAGGAGGTCGGCGCCGAGGCCCTCCGCCGGGAGGGCCTTTCGGTTGAGGTGATCCCCACGCCCGCCGAGGCGGAGTTGTGCGCCAGGATCGCGGATGCGCACGGCCTCATCGTCCGGAGCGCCACGAAGGTCACGGCCAAGGTGATCGAGGCCGGCAAAGCGCTGGAGGTGGTGGGCCGGGCCGGCGCTGGCGTGGACAACATTGACGTGGATGCGGCCACCGAGCGGGGGATCATCGTGATGAACACCCCGGGCGCCAACACGATCGCCGTGGCGGAGCACACCGTCGGCCTGCTCCTGGCCCTCGCTCGCAAGCTGCCGCAGGCTCACGGCGCGCTCAAGAGCGGCCGGTGGGAGAAGGAGCGCTTTGCCGGCATCGAGCTCTACAACAAGGTGCTGGGGATCATCGGGCTGGGGCGGATTGGAACGGAGGTGGCCCGCCGGGCCCTGGGGCTTCGGATGCACGTCATCGCCTACGACCCGTACCTCACCCAGGAGGCCGCCCAGCGGATCGGTGCGGAGGTGGTGGAACTGGATCAGCTCTTCGAGCGAGCCGACTTCATCTCGATCCACACCCCCCTCACGGCGGAGACGCGGAACTTCCTCGGCCCGGCCGAGTTCGCCAAAATGAAGGATGGTGTCCGAATCATCAACTGCGCCCGGGGGGGCCTGATCAGCGAAGAAGCGCTGGTGAAGGCCGTCCTCGAGGGGAAGGTGGCCGGCGCCGCGCTGGACGTCTTCGAGACGGAACCGCTTCCCCCGGACCATCCGCTCCTCGGCCTCGACCAGGTGATTCTCACGCCTCACCTGGCGGCGTCCACGGAGGAGGCGCAGGCCGGCGTGGCCCTGGCGATTGCCCAGCAGGTTGCGGATGTGCTGGTCCGCGGACTGGTGCGAAACGCCGTGAATGTCCCCTCGGTGGACGCCGAGACCCTCAAAGAGCTCCGGCCCTACCTCACCCTGGCGGAGAAGATGGGCAGTTTCCTGGCCCAGCTGGCGGAAGGGCGGATGAAGCAGGTCCGCCTGGAGTACGCGGGCGAGATCGCGGGGCAGGCGACCTCCGTCCTGACGTTGGCCTTCCTCAAAGGCCTCCTGAACGTGATCCTGGAGGAGAAAGTGTCGGACGTGAACGCCCCCTTCCTGGCCAAGTCCCGGGGGATCAAGGTGATGGAGACGAGCACGGCCGAAAGCGAGGATTACGCGAGCCTCATGGCCGCCGAGCTGGAGACCAGTAAAAGCTCTTGGCGGGTGGCGGGGACGCTCTTCCACAAGCGGGAGCCCCGGATCGTGAGGATCGATGACTTCCCGCTGGAGGCGATTCCTTCGGGCTGGATGCTCGTCTTCTCCAACCTCGACGTGCCGGGGGTGATTGGCCGGATCGGCACCCTCTGCGGCCGGTACCAGATCAACATCGCGGGGATGCAGCTCGGCCGCGAGCGCCGGGGCGGGCAGGCCGTCTCCATCCTGAACCTTGACGATCCCGTGCCGGAGCCGATCCTTCGCGAGATCCGGGCCATGCCGGACATCGTGTTCGCGAAGTTAGTGAAGCTGTAGCCTCTTCTCCTCTCCCCACTGTTTGTGGCCTTTGGGGCCCGCCTCCATTAAAATGAACTGTCTATGGGACTTCGA
>CAYRZF010000014.1:31675-35617 GCA_964428805.1 uncultured bacterium
GTTTGTGGCCTTTGGGGCCCGCCTCCATTAAAATGAACTGTCTATGGGACTTCGACTTTTTCTCTTGCGCCACGGCGAGACCCAGTGGAACCGCGAAGACCGGTACCAGGGGTGCGTGGACACCCGTCTGTCCCCGGAGGGGTTGGCCCAGGCGGAGGCGGCCTCGCTCGCCCTGGCTGAGCGCCCCCTGGCCGCGGTCTATTCAAGCCCGCTCCGCCGCGCTCGGGAGACCGCCGAGGCGATTGCCGCCCCGCATCGACTTGGCGTGCGCATTGATGCCGCCTTCAGGGAGATCTGTCACGGCCTCTGGGAGGGGCTCACGGCGGACGAGGTGCGGGCGCGCTTCCCTGACATCTACGCGGAGTGGCGGGCGACCCCCGAGAGCGTCACCATGCCGAACGGCGAGAGCCTTAAGGAGGTCCGAGAGCGCGTACTCAAGGGACTTCAGCGCCTCCGCGCAAATCACGACGGCGAAACGGTCTGCCTCGTGGCCCACGGCACTCCCGTCCGCCTGTTGATCCTGGAAGCCCTCGGCATGACCCCGGAGCGGCTCTGGGCGTTTCCCTGCCCACCCGCTGGCCTCTCCGAGCTGGAGTTTCGCTCCGACAGCGCGACGCTTCACCGCATGAATGTCGTGAGCCGGCTCCGTGCGGCCGGTCTCGGGCGCTGACCATGGACAAGCGTCCGTTCCAGCCCCAGCTTCCCAAGGGCGTCAAGATCTACCTGCCCGACGAGGCCGCGGCGAAGCGCAGCGTCGAGCAGCGTCTCCTGTCCGTCTTTACCCGCTGGGGATACCGGGAGGTGGTGACGCCGACCTACGAGTATGCGGACGTCCTCTCGCTCGGGACTGACGAGACCCTCGAGGAGCAGATGTTCAAGCTGGTGGACCGGGACACGGGCCGGCTGCTGGCGCTCCGCGCCGACATCACGCCTCAGATCGCCCGCATTGTAGCGACCCGACTCCGTGACGAGCCCAAGCCGCTCCGCCTCGCCTATGTGACGAACGTCTTCCGGTACCAGGAGCCTCAGGTCGGACGCTATCGAGAATTTTTTCAGGCCGGCGTGGAGCTGGTGGGGCTCGAGAAACCTGAGGCGGACGCCGAGATGATCGCGATGACCGTGGAAGGACTCCAGGCACTCGGCCTCGATCGATTTCAGATCAACGTGGGCCAGGGCGACTTCTTCCGCGGGATCCTGGAGGAGCTGAAAGTCGAGCGGAGCCACGGGCGGCAGCTCCAGGCCGCCTTGAGCCGCAAGGATGCCTCGACGCTCGAGCGTCTGGTCCAGGAGCTGGCGCCGCCGGCGTCAACGGCTGAGCTGCTGATGGCGCTGCCCGACCTCTTCGGTCGCGAGGAGGTGCTCGAGCGCGGGGCCCGACTCGTGAAGAACCCGCGCTCCGATCGAGCCCTGGCGAACCTCGCCGAGGTTCACCGCCTGCTGCGCGCCTACGGGCTCGCCGAGGCCGTGATCCTGGACCTGGGAGAGGTTCGCGGTTTCGATTACTACTCCGGGGTGCACTTCGAGGGCTACGTGAGCGGGCTGGGCGCCCCGCTCTGTGGGGGCGGCCGTTACGATCACATGTTGGCCCGCTTCGGCTACGACTGCCCGGCCACGGGCTTCGCCTTCGAAGTGGGGCGGGCGCTCCTGGCCATGGAGGCCCAGGGTGTGTCGGTGCCGCTCGAGGGCCCCGACTTCTTCATCATCGATTTCACCCCCGAGAAGACTATAGCCCTGTCGCTTTCCAGACGGCTGCGTAACCTGGGAGCTCGGGTGGCCCGGGACATCATCACCCGGGGGCTTCCGGAGTCACTGACCTACGCGCGGGGCCAGCGGGCCCGCTGGGTTCTGGTGGTTGGGGATCCGAAGACGAAGGCCGATGAGGTGCTGGCCATCGAGCTGGCGACAGGAGGGGAACGGACGATCCGGGCGGCAGATCTCCTCGAGGCGCCGGACAGGTGGTTCCCAATCCAGGGCGGAGGCGCCGGCCGTGGCTAACATCGTAGTCGTCGGGAGCCAGTGGGGCGACGAGGGAAAGGGCAAGGTCGTGGACATCCTGGCCCCCCACGTGGACGCCGTCGTCCGCTACCAGGGGGGCAACAACGCCGGGCACACTGTAGTCGTCGGGTCCGAGAAGTTCGTCCTCCACTCGATCCCCTCGGGGGTCCTGCACCCGGGGCTCCGCTGCGTCATCGGCTGCGGCGTCGTCGTGGACCCTGCGGACCTGATCGAAGAGATGGAGGCGCTCGTCCGGCGGGGCATCGTCCTGGACGGCAACCTCTATATCTCCCGGAACGCGCACCTCATCATGCCCTACCACCGCGCCTTGGACCTGGCCTCGGAGGCCACACTGGGGGATCGGCGCATCGGCACCACGGGCAAGGGGGTGGGACCGGCCTACATGGACAAGGCCGCGCGGATGGGGATCCGGATGGCCGACCTGCTCGACGAGCCGCTCTTCCGTGAGAAGCTGGAGTTCAATCTCAGCCGGAAGAATCGCTTCCTCAGCGAGATCTACGATGCCCAGACGTTCACGGTGGAGGAGATCCTGGGGCCCTACCTCCGGTACGCGGGGTGGCTCGCCCCGTACATCACCGACACGGCGCTGCTCCTGAACCGGTGGATCGCCAGCGGCCAATCGGTGCTCTTCGAGGGAGCCCAAGGGACGATGCTGGATATCGACCACGGGACCTACCCGTTCATCACGTCCTCCAGCACGACGGCGGGGGGCGCCTCCACGGGGGCGGGCGTGCCGCCGACCAAGATTCACGGCGTCCTCGGGGTCTCGAAGGCCTACACGACGCGCGTGGGGGGCGGGCCATTTCCGACAGAGCTCCACGGCAAGATGGCCGAGCTCCTCCGGGCGTGGGGCAATGAGTACGGGGCGACGACCGGCCGGCCCCGGCGCTGCGGCTGGTTCGACGCCGTGATCGGCCGCTACGCGGCCCGCGTGAACGGGCTCGACACCATCGCGCTCACAAAGCTGGACGTTCTGGATCGCTGCGAGACCGTGAAGATCGGCGTCGGCTATCGCTACCGGGGCGAGCTGCTCACCGAGGTCCTCAATGAGGAGCGGGTCTGGAACGAGGCGGAGCCGGTCTACGAGGAGATGTCGGGGTGGCAGTGCTCCACCGCCGGCCTGCGGGATTACGCCGATCTGCCGACCAAGGCGCGCCAGTACCTGGAGCGGCTGGCGGAGCTGGTGGGAGTGAACTTCTGCCTGGTCTCCACCGGCGCCGTGCGGGACCACACCATTCTGATGGACGAGTCACCGCTCGTCCGGTGGTTCCCGTCGCTCCGCGGCTCCATCCCCCCGCGCCCGTGACGCGTTAGCCCGACAGGACTCCTTGCTGCTGGTGGAGAACCACAAACGAACGGTAGCGGAGATCATTGTCGATGCTTGGCTGCCGGCGGCGGTCGCTCCGGCGCCGCTCCGGCTCGTTCCCCTGGTAGCGCTGCCGCCGCTCGCCGCGCCGGCGGTCAAGGAGGACTTGGACCTCCTCGTCCTCGGCGAAATCCCTTCTGAGGTTGTGCCAGAGGTCAGGCTGGTTTCGCGCCACGATGAACAGGCATCGAACCCTACTGCCCGCCGGCCGTGCTTTCAGCGATCTGATTTCGACTGGCATACGCTCCCCGTAGGTGAGTAGTCAGCCCGAGAGGGGCCCGACTATCGCAAACCCTGTGTCGCGGACTTCCTCGTCGATGTTCGGCTGCCGGCGACGGTCATCGCGACGGCGCTCCGGCTCGCGTGGCCGGACTTGCTGTCGGCGCTCTCCTTTCCGCCGGTCCAGAATGAGCTGAACCTCCGGGAGTCCCGAGAACCATCGTGTCCAGAAGTCCCAGAAGTCTAGCCGGTCCCGTGCCACGATGAACTGGAGCGGAGCCATCTTCCTTTCCTCGTTGCATCGAAAACTCTATGCCTCTACCTGTCCGCTGTCAAGGCGG
>CAYRZF010000015.1:0-28976 GCA_964428805.1 uncultured bacterium
CAGATCAGGAGGTCGGACTCGAACAGCGAGGCGCTCTCCTCCATCCGGTCCACGTAGCGGAACCGCGGGTCCTTCCCGAAACGGTCGACCAGGCTCTGCCCGAGGCGCGGCGCGAGCCGAGCCGTCTGATAGTGCGGCCGCAGGATCACGCGCACGCCGGCGCTGAGCAAGGTGGCGATGAGCGGCTCGCCGCAGACGTGGAGGATCGACTGCTCGCCCCAGGTCGGCGCGAGCAGCGCGGTGGCGGCGCCCGTCGGCGGCTTCCGCGGGTGGGTCCGTGCGGCCTCGATCAGCTGGTCGAGCCGGGGATAGCCATGCGCGAACAGGTGCTTGGGTTGCAGGCCCTTCAGTTGCTCGCGCCGGCGGATCTCCGCCATGTGGTGGGGTCCCACGCAGAAGAGGCTGTCGTAGTGGTCGTATGAGTTCTCGTGGTCCACCATGTGCGTGCTTCCCATGTTGTGGAACACGTAGATGTAATGCACGGGGTGGATCGATCGCTTGAGCTGGAAGTTATGGAGGTCGAGCATCGTCAGGACCATGACGTCGGCCTTGAGCATCTGAAAGAACCAGGTACGCACAACGCCGGAGCCGATGCGGAAGGCGTGCAGCCCGTCGCGGGAGCCGGAGAGCAGGGGTGCGGCCTCCTCGGAGGTGACGTGGCAGACGGTCCTGGACAGCCGGTCGATCAAAAAGTCGATTAGCGGTTGGAGATGATGCCAGTCCTGGTGGCTTTCTGAGTAGAAGACGATGTTGCGATCGCGCGGCGGGAGGTTGCGGAAGCGGCGGTAACTGTTCCAGTCCTGCCAGGCCTTCATGGGGGCATCCCGACGCCGCGGGCAACGCCGGCCGGCGTGGCACGCCCCGGGCGGCCGCCGGGTCGGCCGCTCCGGACAGGCTACTCGTCCGCCGCAGGTGTGCCTTCTGCCGGTCGTCGCCGAAGCTGGAGCCTCACGCCCCGCAGCCAGCCGACACCTCGGTACCAGAACATCTTGAGCGCCAGCGCGACCGCCACCGCCAGTCCGATCACGGCCGAGAGGATCATGCTTCCTGTTCCCGGATCGAGGTAGGCGTGCGCGGGGGGCGCGACCGACAAGCAGGCTGCGAGAACGAGCACGACCGGAAGAACTCGACGGAATGTCATCCCTTAGGCTCCACGCCTGTCTTGGATAACACAATCCGCCCTCGGAATCAACAGTGGACCGCCCCCACAAGAGCACCCAGGCGGTCGACGCCGCAAGCTCTGCATCCTCACCGAAGCCGGCGAGCCGATCGAACGCCGGGTGTGCAGCCCGGCCACGGCCGAGAAGGGCCTTTATGTTGACTGGCCTCTGGCCTCACGGGACGCGGCCGACGGCGGGCAGCTTCAGGGCGGGGTCCTTCACGTCGATGCCGAAGGTGAGGCCGAGCAGGTTGACCTCGATCCCTTCCTCCCAGCCGGCCAGGAGGCCGACGAGGCCGAAGAGCGAAACCTGGACGCCCGTGCCGCTCGGGCTTGACCCGGCCAGGGCGCCGCCTGGCAGGTAGTCTTTTCCGATCGCCGTCGAGGGCAAATCCAGCCGGAGCTCGGGCACCGCCCGGCCGACATAGGCGGTGAAGGTGTTGCTGTTCGGGCCGGGCCAGGTCCGGTAGGTGGATTGATAAGGATAGGCCTTGATGGCGGCCTCGACCTTGGCGATCAGCGCGTCCACGCCTTCCCCCCTCCGATCCACCAACAGGTCGGGTCGGCTGCCGAACCAGTAGTTGTCGGGACCGGTACGGTTGATCCGCACGGCGGGCACGCCGCGATCGACGCCCCAGCCGATCACCTCGTACCGGGTGTAGGACGCCGCGCCGCTCGGCTTCACCGCGATCCACGTATGCACGGCCAGGACGCGGCGCCACCCGACCGCGCGGGCGGCGTAAACCTGGAGCACCGCTTCGGGCATGACGGCCGGCTCGGGCGCCTGGCCCGACGGATCGCGCCGGGCCTGCCACCACTCCCCCTGCCGCTCCAGCCCGGCGCAACTGGCCGCCACCGGCAGCACGAAGAGGATCACCGCCAGCCACGCCGCCCACCTGGGCCAACGCACGCGGGACTGCGAACGACAGAACCTGTTCATGGGGTGCTGTTAAGAAAAAGGGCGGCGTTCCCGCCGCCCACGATTCCGGAAGGTCCGGCCTCAGCGTCCCTGAAACGTTGCCGCGACGCGAGGCGGGAGCGTCTTGCCGGTCTCCCGGGCGATCTCTTCAAGCTCGTGGGGGAGGCCGAAGCGCACGTCCTCGTCCACCACGTGGACTTCCCTCACCTTGACGTCCCGCTCTCGCCTGAGGACCTCGACGGCTTCGGTCACCAGGAACTCCGGAGTCGAGGCTCCGGCGGTGATTCCCACACGGGTGGCGCCCTCGAGCCACTCGGGCTTCACCTCGCGAATGTCGTTGATCAGATAGGCGCGGGTCCCTATGGTTTCGGACACTTCGCGGAGGCGGTTGGCATTGGAGCTGTTGGCCGCGCCGATCACGAGCAGCACATCTACCGCGTCGGCCACAGCCTTGACCGCGGCCTGCCGGTTCTGCGTGGCGTAGCAGATGTCGTTCTTCGCCGGCCCGACGCTCCGCGGGAAACGCCGGCGGAGCGCCTCGATGACCTCCCGCGTGTCGTCCACGGAGAGGGTCGTCTGGGTCAGGTAGGCCACCTTGTCGGGATTGGGCAGGTCCAGCTTGTCCACCTCGTCCGGGTGTGAGATGACGTGGATCCGACCGGGAGCCTCGCCGGTCGTCCCGATGACCTCGTCGTGATCCGCGTGCCCGACGAGGATGATGGAGTAGCCCTCCCGAGCGTAGCGGATGGCCTCCAGGTGCACCTTCGTGACGAGGGGGCAGGTGGCGTCGATCACCTTGAGCCCCCGGCGCTCGGCCTCATCCCGGACCGCGGGCGAGATCCCGTGGGCGCTGAAGATCACGGTGCCCTCGTTGGGGACCTCGTCCAGTTCGTCCACGAAGATCGCGCCTTTCCGATTGAGCGCCTCCACCACGTTGCGGTTGTGAACGATCTCCTTGCGCACATACACGGGAGGCGGGCAGACCTGAAGCGCCAGCTCCACGATGTCAATGGCCCGCTCGACGCCCGCGCAGAAGCCACGCGGTCCGGCGAGGACGATCTCTCCTAGCGCTTCATGGCTCATGATGACCTCACGCGCCGCCCAGTATAGCCGATCGACGCGGCCCTGTAAACGTGCTCAGTGGAAGAAGAACGATACCCCCAGCGTGCCGCTGTCCGAGTTGAACCCCCGGTTGGGCGACTCGACATTGCCGTTCGAGATGTGCTGGAAGCGATACCCGACGGTCAGGGCCACACCCGGCGTCACGAAATAACTGACGCCGACCCCGGCCTCCAGAACAAACGTAAAGCTCGACCGGATCTCCTGGACCTTGAGGTTGGTGCCGGCCGCCCCCGCCGTCACCTCTACGTAGGGAAAGATCGGCGAGGCGGACAGGAAGTGGTAGCGCACAGCCCCCTTCAACCCCTCCGCGGTCGCGGTCTTGGGCTCCAGGTAGTACTGGAACCACGGCTCCAGCCCGGTCTCCACGGACCCTTTCCAGAACCCGCTGCCGATCGGATCCCATGGGAGCAAGGACAACCGCGGCGTCACGTTGACGAACGAGATGCCCGAAATCGTTCGGTGGTTTTCAACGTTGTTCTGCGCCCCGCCCCCAACCTGGAACGAGAAGATCTTCGTCCCGCGGCTGAACTCCTCGGCGGGGTCGGCCGCGGCGACAACGCCCACCCAGCAGAACACGAGGACCACCGCCCAACACGTGCGGGTACCCAGGCCGGAGGCGTGGGGACGCGTCATGTGATCAAGACCTTCAGCGCCTCGCCCCGCGCCATCAGCTCGAGCGCCTTTGGGACCTCCGGCAGGCCCATGCGGTGAGTGATGAGGCCGTCGGGCCTCAGCGCCTCCCCATCCAGCATTTCGACGGCGCGGCGGATCAGCTCCGGCGTGTGGTGGAACGCCCCGCTCAAAGTCAGCTCCTCGTAGTGTGCCCGGCGGGTATCGACCCGGATGGTGGTACCGGGAGCGCATCCGCCGAAGAATATCACAGTCCCCCCCCGGGCCACCGAATCGACGGCCTGCTCCCAGACCTCCGGACGGCCCGTGGCATCCACGGCGACGTCCACGCCCCTGCCGCCTGTGAGGTCGCGGATCGCCCCCACGACGCTCGGGGAGTCGCTGGCCTCGAGGCACTCGGCCAGCTCGAGGCTCCGGACGCGCGTCAGGCGCCAACCGGGCTTCCCGATGAGAAGGACGCGCGCCTTGCGGGCTCCCGCCGCCAGCGCCAGCAGACAGCCCAGCGGCCCTACACCGAAGATCGCCACGGTCTGGCCGGCCTCCACCCGCCCCCGCTCCATGCCACCGAGGGCGCAGGCCAGCGGCTCGGCGAAGGCGGCGCGGGCCGCGGGGAGGTTGGGACCGATAGAGACTAAGTTGCGCTCCACCAATCGAGGCGGGAGCGAAATGTATTCAGCATAGGCGCCGTTGACGAACAACAGGTCTTCGCAGAGGTTGGCGCGGCCGCCGCGACAGGGCGGGCAGTCGCCACACGGCGCCGAGTTCGCGGCGACAACGCGATCACCCTCGCGGACCGTCTTGACCCCGTGGCCGACGGCGACCACTGTCCCCGCCAGCTCGTGGCCGAAGACTGTGGGGACCCGCGGAATCATCACGGGATGGCCGCGGCGCAGGGTCTTGACGTCGGTGCCGCACGTCAACGCCGCTTCGATGCTGACGAGCGCCTCCCCGGGCCCCGGATCGGGGACAGGGATGTCCTCGTAGCGGAGATCCCCCGGGCCGTAGAAGACCATCGCCTTCATGACGACTCCGAGGTCACAAACACCTTGACCGCTTCGTGCTCGACGGCCAGGGCGATCCCTTCGGCAAGGCGGGAGAGCGGCAGGCGATGGGTGATGAGCCCTTCCACCTGGATCTGTCCCCGCACCAACAGCTCGAAGGCCTCCCCCAGCTCCGCGGGGGAAGAAGAGTATGTGGCCGTGAGCGTCAACTCCCGCCCGTAGAGCGCATCGAGAGGGAGCGGCAGGGCTTCTCCCTCGCCTCCGGCAAAGTAGTGGATGGCCCCACCGTCCCTCACAATCGAGGCCGCCGACCGAAGTACAGCGGTCCCCCCGGCGGTGACCATCACCAAGTCCACTCCCCGACCTCCAGTCAAGTCGCGGGCCCGCTCCTCAAGCGCCTCGACGCTTCGGAAGACCTCAGCGCCGAACCTGAGTCCAAGAGCCAGCCGCGCCGGCAGCAGATCAGAAGCCAGCACCGTGACGCCGGCCCGAAGCAGCAGTTGGACGAACAGACACCCCACAGACCCGAGACCGATCACCCACGCCAGGTCGCCCGCTACGACGCCCGCGCGCTTCACGGCCCGGAGACAGCAGGCCAGCGGCTCGGTAAAAGACGCCGTTTCGTCGCTGACCTCCTTCGGGACCTTGAAGGCGGCATGCCTCACGTTCGGCGCCGGGACTCTCAGATACTCGGCAAACCCTCCTGGATCCAGGTTCACGGTTTTGAACTCCCGGCACATGGAGGGACTGCCGCGCCGGCAGTAGTGGCAGGCAAAGCACGGCACGTGGTGGGCGACCACCAGGCGGTCTCCGACATCGAACTCGCTGACGCCCGACCCGACCGCGACCACATCGCCCACCACCTCGTGGCCCAAGACCGCGGGCGGTGTCACCCGCCCCGAGCGGATCTTGACGATGTCCGAACCGCAGAGACCACAGCCGCGGACTTTGAGCAGCAACTCGCGCGGACCGATGGACGGCGTCGGCCACTCGCAGAGCGCCACGACGCCCGGGGCCACATGCACGGCGGCGTTCATACGACCTCCCGCCGAACGGCGCCCGCCCCCAGCCGAGCCCCCGCCCAGCACCGGAGCGCGATGGCGAGCTTGGTCGCGACCGGGACGGAGATGTGCCGGTCAAACACGCGATACCGCCGCGCCTCGATGGTCCGGAGGAGGGCGAAGTAGATACGCCCCATGATCTCCGCGGCAAAGAGTCGGCGCGCGTCGGCGGCCGGCAGCGCCTCCCAAGCGCGCCGGTAGAGCGACCGCGCCCGACGCGCCTGGAAGTCCATCAACTCCACGAACTCGGGGGTGTAGCGACCCAGCTTCAGATCCTCTGGGTTCACGCCAAAGCGCCGCAGATCCTCTTGCGGGAGATACGTCCGCCCCCGCTGGGCATCAGGCTGGACGTCGCGGAGGATATTGGTAAGCTGGAGCGCCACGCCGAGGTTTACCGCGTAGTCGCGGGCCCGGGGGTCGGCGTAGCCGAAGATCTCGATGCAGCAGAGCCCCACGGCTCCGGCGACGCGGTAGCAGTAGGGGTAGAGCTCCTCGAACGTCTCGTAGGACGAACGGTCCAGATCCATCTCAACCCCGTTGATGATCTCCTCGAGCGCCACGCGCGGGATCGAGTACGTCCGGACCGCATGGGCGAGGCGCTGGGCCACGGGCTCGTCCGGGGTCCCCTCGAAACACCGCGCGACTTCCCGGCGCCAGTGGGCCAGCTCCTTTCGCTGCACCTCGGGGTCCCTCCCCAGGTCCACGACGTCGTCCACAATCCGGCAGAACGCGTAAACGGCGTAAATGGCCTCCCGCTGTGGTCTGGGCAGAAACAGGAAGGCATAGTAGAAGTTGGACCGGCTCTTCCGCGTCAGCGTAGAGCAGAATTCCGTCGCGTTCATGGCCGGGCTCCCGGTACCGCCCCCGCCGGCACGCCGTGCCGACGGGGAAGGCTCACGGCCGCATAGCCCCGAGCCACGAACCATTCGACCGCGTCGCGAAGGGCCTCTTCGACCGGAGTCTGCGACAGGCCGAGCTCCTGGACCGCCTTCGAGGCGTCGAAGTACATGCGCTTCCGGGCCATCCGCACCGCCGTGAGGGGAACCCGGGGCTCCCCGCCCGCGACCCGCGCCCAGCCTTCCATCGAGGCGGCCGCGAGCCAGGCTACCGGATAGGGAACCCTGAAGCGCGGGGCGGCCAACCCGGCGATGCCTGCCAACATCCGGAAAATTTCGGTGAGCGAGAGATTCCGATTGCCCAGGATGTACTTTTCGCCGACCCGTCCCCGTTCCGCCGCCAGGATGTGCCCGCGCGCCACGTCCGTGACGTGGACCAGGTTCAGCCCGGTATCCAGGCTGGCAAACATCTTCCCCTGGAGGAAATCCACGATCATCCGCCCGGTGGGCGTCGGCTTCACGTCCCAGGCCCCCACGGGGGCCGACGGGTTGACGATGACCACGGGCAGACCGCGGCGGGCCCACTCCTCCGCCACCCGCTCGGCCAAGAACTTTGACCGCTTGTAGGGACCGACCATGTCGGCGAGGGAGACCGGCGTGGCCTCGTTCCCGGGACGCCCGTCCTTGGGAATACCGAGGGTGCCGACCGTGGAGGTGTACACCACCCGCACGACCCCCGCCTCGGCGGCCGCCGCAAGGAGCTGGCGGGTCCCTTCGACGTTGGTCCGATAGAGCGCTTCAGGATCCCGAGCCCAGAGGCGGTAGTCGGCCGCCACGTGGTACACGATGCGGGTCCCGACCATCGCCCGCTTCAGCGAGCCCGGATCGAGGAGGTCTCCCTCCACGAACTCGACGTCGCATCCCTCCAGCGCTCCCCTGTCACTCGACGGCCTGACGAGAACTCTGACGCTGGTACCATCCTTCAAGAGCCCGCGAACGAGGTTGGCCCCGATAAAGCCGGTGCCGCCGGTGACGAGAACGTCCATACCGGATGTGGTGCGGGTTAGGTCCGTATTAGGCCACGCCGGGCCGAGAACCGAGCAGCCCAAGGCCCGAGGGAGGAGGGGGTACCCACCGAAGGTGGGTCGGGAGGCGTAACGACCACGCCGGCCTTTGGCCGGACGTGGTGCCCGTAGAGGAATGGCTCCGACCGAGAGCTGATCAATGGCCGAAGGCCATCCATTGCGGGCACCCGCGAAGCGGGTCGTGCGAGGGTTATCGGCACGGCGTTATCCGGCCAGGGCGGCGATCACCCGCGCAACGGACTTGAGCGCCCGCCCGGTGCCGCGCCGCAGGACCAGGGCGTGGGAAATCGTGGAGGGGCGAGTAAGAGCAAGGGTCAGGACTCGACTGGCCAGGAGCTTCCCCTCCGGGGTCACGAGTCCCACCAGTTCGGCAGGGAGACGCTGGCCCGCGGTGTCGGAGACCGCGCGAACGACGAGGGAGGGACAGCCCTGGCGGGACGCCCAGCCGAGGATGACGGCGGATTCGAGGTCCACGGCCAGGGCGCCCGTTGCCTGAAAGCGTTCGGCCTTCGCCTCCGGCGTCGCCACGACGTGGGAGCTGGTCAGCAGGAGTCCCGTCCGCGCGTCACCGGCAAGCCTCACGGCCGTGGCGTGAGCGCCGGGCGTCACGTTCAATCGCTCGCCGGCGAGCCCGAGGACGCTCTCCGGGAGGATCAGGTCGCCGATTCCCAGCTCAGGAGCCAGCGCGCCACAGGTGCCGGCTGAGATTACCAGCGGCGAGACGAAGTCGGCAGCGAGGGACGGCCAGCGCTCGGCAAGCAACCGGGCCCCAAGGCCGAGAGGAGCTAGCCTGAGCCGGACGCCACCTCTCGAGCGCTCGTAAACGGGAAACGGGGAGCGGGAGAGCCGGCCGAGCTCGAGCTCGCGGGCCAAGCCCCGGGCTTCGAGCTCGACGGCGGTGAGGATGAGAACGTCGGTCACGCCGTCCCCTTGTCGAGGCGCCCCGCTTTCTCGGCCTTTTCCTTTTCCTTGCGCTCGAGCCAGGCCAGCCAGGAATTGCCGGCCGCCGTATCCTTGCCGGTGAACTTGATGTTCTGAATCTCGGAGTACGGGATCTTGAACGGCCCGTTCCCGGCCAGATCGAACATCTGGATGAAGGGCTCCGACACGTCGCGATTCCGGTTGAAGATGTAGCCCTCCACCTCGGTCCCATCGACCTTCACCACGGCGGTATTGCCCCGGTAATCGAAGGCGAGATCGATCACCTCGGCCAGGGTCAGGTACTCGCCCAGCTTCGGCACCCAGCCCTGCAGCGTCATCGGCTACAGCTTTCCGGTGATGGTGGCGACAACCGTATCCCTAAACCCCTTCCAGCTGCCGAAGGTCTGGTCCACAGCCGTCGGTTCAAAGCCGCAGTGGACCATGCAATCCTGGCACTTCTCGTTGCCGCTCCTCCTGCCGTAGCGCTCCCAGCGGGTGTTCTCCATCAAATCCTGGAACGTCTCGGCATACCCCTCCTGCAAGAGATAGCAAGGACGCTGCCAGCCGAAGAGGTTGAACGTGGGGTTGCCCCACGGGGTGCACTCGTAGTCGTGCTTGCCCATGAGGAACTGCAGGAAGAGCGGCGACTGGTTGAACCTCCAGTGCTTCTTGGGATCGGAAAGCATCACCGAGAACAACTCGTTGGTCTTACTCCGACGGAGGAAGTGCTCCTGGTCGGGAGCCTTGGAATAGCTGTAGCCGGGCGAGAGCATCATGCCTTCCACGCCCAGGGTCATCATCTCGTCGAAGAATTCCCGCATCCGCAACGGGTTGGCGCCGTCAAAGAGGGTCGTGTTGGTCGTGACCCTGAACCCGCGCCGGAGGGCCTCTTTGATCCCCTCGACTGCCTCATCATAGACCCCGTCGCGGCACACCGCCTCATCGTGCTCTTCGCGAAGGCCGTCCATGTGAATGCTGAAGCTGAGGTGCTTGGACGGCTTGAAGACGCCCTGCTCCAGCTTGTCCTTCAGCTGAATGGCGTTGGTGCAGAGGTAGACGTACTTCTTGCGCTTCACCAGCGCGTCCACCAGCTCGCCGATCTTGGGGTACATGAGCGGCTCTCCGCCCGGAATGCTCACGACGGGCGCGCCGCACTCGTCCACCGCCTTCAGGCAGGCTTCGACCGACAGATGCTTCCGCAGAATTTCAGCCGGGTATTGGATCTTGCCGCACCCGGCGCACGTCAGATTGCACCGGAAGAGCGGTTCCAGCATCAACACCAGTGGATAGCGCTTCCTCCCGCGCAGTTTCTGCTTCAGCACGTAGGTCGCCACCGCCCACATCTGCGAAAGGGGGACGCTCATAACCTAACCTCGGAGGGGACTCTGTCCCCCTTCCGAACCTCCCCCTCACAGGTTGCGCGGGCCGGGTACCCGCGCAGTGGGTGCGCGCTCGAACCAGCCAACACTGGGCTCGTGGCCATGCTAACGGCCGGGGCCGTCCTCTTCCGCCGCAGCAACCAGAACGACACAAATGCGGCGGCGTGGAGAACAAGCCCCATAGTGAGGAGCAACGGTTCGCCGATCCACCAAGTGACGGTCAGGTTAAAGGCCAACACTCCATAGTAGAGTGCCGCCCCGGGAAGCAGTCTCCGCGCCCGATCCGTCTGCGGGGAGAGGCCGGAGAACCCGCCGACGATGATCCAGCCCACGAGCGCCCACCCGAGAAAGTTGGAAAGCGGCACGCCGAGGTACACGCCGCCCTCGGGGTAGTAGAAGATCCGGCCGAGGAACCACCGGTCTCCCCGAACCGCCAGCGGATCGATCACGACGTCGAGGAGCATCATCAGGAGCCCCGAGACGAGGACGACGGCGGCGCCCCGGCTCCGGTCGAGGAGCAGCCGGGCCAGCGCGAACGAGGCGTAGGCGAGGAATGTAAAGGAAAGCGAATCCATGACCGGCACGTTGGCCAGAAACAGCTCCTGCCCACGCGTGGCCTCCGTGTACTGGTAAAGGCCGAACGGGAACCCATTGTGGGTGGAGGAGTACTCGGCCAGGAAGGCCACGAGCCACGCCCAGCCGGTGAAGGTCAGGGCGCGCCCGAGACCCAGGTCCCGGCTGGCTGCCACGAGATAGACCGCGAGAAAGAGGAACACATAGGGCCTGAGGACGATGGTTCCGATAAGGAGGTTTGTGAGATCGGCCATAGGGGACCCCGGACACTACCCCCACGATACTGAAACTCGTGGGGGTTTTCAAGGTTAAAGTCTTTGAGAATTTTGCTTTCTCTGGTAAGATGTGGCAACTTTTTGCGGGGCAGCCCTACAACACGCCATGACCAAGCCCAACTCGAGCCTCCGCGCGGTGGACCGGGCTATCCAGAAGGCCCAGGCCTTCCTCCTCTCGGCGGCCCAGCCGCCCGACGACCACTGGGTGGGGGAGCTGGAGGCCGACAGCACCATCACCTCCGAATACCTGCTGCACTGCCATCTGCTTGATCGCGTGGACCGGGAGCGGGAAGGAAAGGCTGTCCGCTACCTGAGGGCCCGCCAGCTCCCGGACGGCGGCTGGCCCCCCTACGAGGGAGGGCCCGCCGACCTTTCAGGCACCATCAAGGCCTACTTCGCGCTGAAGCTGGCGGGCGTCCCCTCGGAGGATCCCGCAATGGTGGCCGCCCGCGGGCTGATCCGCAGCGCCGGCGGGCCGGTGGCCGCGAACGTCTTCACCAAGATCACCCTCGCACTCTTCGGCGAGTATGACTGGTCGGGTGTGCCCACCATGCCCGTGGAGATCATGCTCCTTCCGCGCTGGTTCTACTTCAACATCTACGAAATTTCCTACTGGTCCCGAACGGTCGTCGTTCCCCTCCTGATCTTGATGGACAGAAAGCCCGTCAAGCGGTTGCCGTCGGGGCTCGGCCTGGCGGAACTCTGGCCGGTCCCGCGGGAGCGGGCGAACCTGCGCTTCAAGCGAACCCGCGGGCCCGCGTCGTGGAAGAACTTCTTCATCGCCGTTGACGACGCGCTGAAATTCTGGGAGCGGCACGGGGCCCGCCCCTGGCGACGCCGGGCGGTGGAAGCGGCCCGGCTCTGGCTCGAGGAACGGCTCGGCACGCCCGGCGGGCTCGGGGGCATTTACCCGGCCATGGCCAACGCGCTGCTCGCCCTGCGGTGCCTCGGCTATCCGGACGACCATCCGCTCATTGGCGGCCAGCTCAAGGAGATCGAGGCGTTGGCCGTGGAGAGCCTCGACACCCTGCACTATCAGCCCTGCCCGTCCCCGGTCTGGGACACCGCACTGGCCGCCAACGCGCTGGTGGAATCGGGCCTGCCTCCCTCCCACGCAAGCCTCCAGCGAGCGGCCCAGTGGATGCTGGACAAGCAGATCCTGGTCCCCGGCGATTGGCGCGTCAAACGGCCCGCGGCCCAGCCCGGCGGCTGGCCGTTCCAGTACGCCAATGATTTCTATCCGGACGTGGACGACAGCGCCATGGTCCTGATGGCCCTCGCCAAGATCGAAACCGCTGACCCTCAGCGCACGCGCGCCGCCGTGGAGCGGGGGCTCCAGTGGGTGCTGGCCATGCAGGGGCGCGACGGCGGCTGGGGGTCCTTCGACGCCGACAACGACAAGCTCGTCCTGAACAACATCCCCTTCGCCGACCACGGCGCGCTGCTCGACCCTTCCACCGAGGATCTCACGGGCCGGGCCCTCGAGATGCTGGGCACCCTGGGCTACGCGCCGACCTACGCCCCCGCTCGCCGCGGCATCGACTTCCTCCGGCGCGCACAGCGGGACGACGGGTGCTGGCACGGCCGCTGGGGTGTCAACTACATCTACGGCACGTGGTCCGTCCTCCGTGGACTCCGAGCGATCGGCGAGGATCTCTCCCAGGGCTACGTGCAGAAGGCCGTGCGCTGGCTCGAGTCAAAGCAGAATCCCGACGGAGGATGGGGCGAAACGTTGGCGAGCTACACCGACCCGCGGCTGGCCGGGATCGGAGCCTCGATCCCAAGCCAGACGGCCTGGGCTCTCCTGGGACTCTTCGCCGCCGGTCAGGTCTCCGGTCCCGCCGTCGAGCGCGGGATCCGCTACCTCCTCCAGACCCAGCAACCCGACGGCTCCTGGATAGATCCGTTCTGGAACGGAACCGGGTTCCCCCGCGTCTTGATGCTGAAATACCACTTTTACGCGAAGTATTTTCCCCTGTGGGCGCTGGGGGTGTATCGTCGCGCGCACGGATGAACACCGAGCCCTCGGCCGCGCTCCTCCGCCCGGTTGAATCGCTCGGGCGGGTGACCCTCGACACGGTGCAGTCCCTGGGCCGCTTCGGCCTCTTCCTGGCCCAGGCCGTGGCCTGGACCTTCATCCCACCGTTTAAGTTCCGCCAGCTCCTGGAGCGCGTCCATTTCATCGGCTTCCGCTCACTCTCCGTCATCATCCTCACCGGGGCGTTCACGGGAATGGTGCTGGGGCTCCAGGTCTTCCTCACCCTGTCGCGCTTCGGTTCCGAAGCGTTCCTGGGACCCGCGGTGGCCCTGTCGCTCATCCGGGAGCTGGGGCCGGTCCTCTCAGCTCTCATGGTGACGGGAAGGGCGGGTTCGGCGCTGACGGCTGAGATCGGAATCATGCGGATCACGGAGCAGATCGACGCGCTCACGGTCATGGCGCTGAACCCCATGCGCTACCTGATCGTGCCGGTCGTCGTGGCGGGGGTCATCACGTTCCCCCTCATGACGGCCCTCTTCGACGTCGTCGGGATCTTCGGCGGGTACCTCGTGGGCGTCAAGCTCCTCGGCCTTTCCGAGGGGACCTATTTCGGGGAGATGCGCACGTTCGTGGACATGGCCGACATCATGACCGGCTTCTGGAAGTCGCTCTCCTTCGGGGTCATCGTCACCTGGGTTTGCGCCTACAAGGGGTACTATACCGGGCACGGGGCCGAGGGCGTGTCGCGCGCCACCACCCAGGCGGTGGTCCTCTCCTCGGTGGTGATCCTCGTCTGGGACTATTTCCTGGGGTCGGTCCTGCCATGATCCGGGTCGAGAACCTCCAGAAGGCCTTCGGCGACCAGCGGGTACTCCAGGGCGTGAGCTTCGAGGTCAACAGCGGGGAGATCATGATCGTGATCGGCCGGAGCGGCGGCGGGAAGTCGGTCCTCCTGCGACACCTCCTGGGCCTGTTCCAGCCCGACTCCGGCCGGATCTTCGTTGACGGGGTGGACATTACCGGGCTCCGAGGCCGGGCGCTGGATCGGGTCCGCGAACGCTACGGCGTGGTGTTTCAGGGGGGGGCGCTCTTCGACTCCATGACGGTATTCGACAACGTCGCCTTTCCGCTCAGAGAGAAGTCGGCCCTTTCAACCCAGGAGATCGAGAACCGGGCGGAAGAGAAACTGGTCCAGGTGGGGCTCGGCGGCATGGGGCACAAGAACCCGGCGGAGATCTCGGGCGGGATGAAGAAGCGAGTGGCCATCGCCCGAGCCCTGGTCACCGAACCCGAGATCGTCTTCTTCGATGAGCCCACCACCGGGCTGGATCCCGTGCTGGTGAACGCGATCCACCACCTGATCCTGGATCTCCATCGGAAGTTCAGGTTCACGGCGATCATGGTGAGCCACGAGATCCCGGAGATCTTCCAGATCGCCCACCGGGTGGCGATGCTCCACGAGGGGGTTATTGTGGAAGCGGGGGACCCCCAGACCATTCAGGGATCCGCCAACCCCGTCATCCAGCAATTCATCCACGGGGAGATCGAGGGACCAATCCGCGCCACCTAAAGTCAACGTAACAGTTGAAGGAGACAGGGGAATGCGTCGCCCGGCGCTCGACCTAGGGGTTGGCATCTTCATCATAATTGGCATCTTGGCATTGGCGTGGCTTTCGGTTAAACTCGGCCGGGTTGAATTCCTGGGAGCCCAGGGGTATGAGATCAGGGCCGACTTTCCATCAGTGGGAGGCCTGAAACCCGGCTCGAGCGTGGAGATCGCTGGGGTCGAAATCGGCCGCGTTACGAGTATCTCCCTCGCCGACTACCAGGCCCGGATCCACATGTGGATCCGGAGCGACGTCAAGCTCCAGGAAGACTCGATCGCCTCAATCAAGACGAAGGGGGTGATCGGGGAAAAGTACGTGCGGATCAACCCGGGCGGCTCGGACCGGCTGATTCCGCCGAACGGCCGCATCCGTGAGGTCGAAGCGCCCGTGGATTTCGAGGAGCTACTCTCGAAATACATTTTCGGAAAGGTCTAGCAACGTGGAGGATGCGATGATCCGCTACCGACAGTTGAGCCTCGTCCTGGCCACATTCCTGCTCGTGTTCGCGGCCCACGAGGGCTGGGCAGGCCCTCCCACGGACCAGCTGAAAAGTTCCCTCGACAAGGTGATCCAGATCCTGGAAGACCCGGCCCTCAAGGTGGACGGCAAGGTCAAGGAGCGCCGAACGGTCGTCCGCAAGGTGGCAAACGACATCTTCGACTTCTCCGAGACCGCCCGGCGTTCGCTGGCGCGCCACTGGCAGGCGCGGATGGACAAGGAGCGGGAGGAATTCGTGGCGCTCTTCGCGGACCTCCTGGAGCGCTCCTACATTTCCAAGATCGAGCTCTACGGGGGCGAGAAGTTCCAGTACGGGCGCGAGCAAATCGATGGGGATTACGCGACGGTGTCCACCAAGATTCTCACCAAGCAGGGGCAGGAGGTGCCGGTGGACTACCGGATGCTCCGGCGGGAGGACCGCTGGCTTGTCTATGACGTCGTCATCGAGGGCGTGAGCCTCATTTCGAACTACCGCACCCAGTTCAACAAGATCATCCAGACCTCTTCCTACGGGGAGCTGGTCAAGAAGATGAAGACCAAACAGGAAGAGTTCCTGGAGGAAGAGGCGAGGGGCAAAGGAACCGCGAAGAATTGATTTGATCGTCCTCGGGGCCGAGTAGGCGGATGCGCGCGCTCATCCTTGCCGCGGGCGTGGGACATCGCATGGCCCCCCTGACCGACCGGCAGCCGAAATGTCTGCTCCGGGTGGGCGACCGCTCCCTCCTGGAGCGCATGCTCGACTCGCTGGCCGCGACGCCCATTTCCGAGGCCGTGATCGTCGTCGGCCACTGCCAGGACCAGATCCGCCGGGTCGCGGGACATCGCTTCGGGCGCCTGCCGGTCCGTTACGTGGAAAATCCTGAGTACACGCGGGACTCGATCCGCTCCCTGTGGGTCTGCCGGGACGAACTGGACGCGAACTCGATCGTGATGGACGCCGACGTCCTCTTCCCAACCGCCTGTCTCGGCCGCCTGCTGGAGTGCCCGGACCCGAGCGCGCTGCTGATCGACCGGGGGTTCATCGACACCGGCGAAGAGCAGAAGGTTTATGCCCGCGCGGGGCGGGTCCTGGCAATCGGAAAGAAGGTCATCGATCCGCCACCGCACGATACGGTCGGCGAGGCGGTGGGCTTCTTCAAGTGCGCGGCGGCCCACGGCCCCGTGCTCCGGGAATGCATGGAGGAGGTCCTCCGGGATCGAAGCCGATACCATGAATACGAGGACGCCATCGACCTGTTGCTCCGGCGAGTCCACGTGGGGTGGGTGGATGTCGAAGGGCTCCCGTGGACGGAAATAGATTTCGCCGAAGACCTCTGGCGGGCTGAAGCGGAGGTGCTGCCACTCATCCAGCGCCTCCGGGACGACTCATGAGACGCCCGGCGCGCTGGGTCGCCCGCGGATGAGTGCGATCCGGCTGATCCTTCTCGTGGTGGGCGTCGCCTTCCTCGGCTACCTCGTGGTCGAGGTGGGACCTGAAACTCTCCTGGTCTCCTTCCAGGCCATCTCGTGGCGCCTCCTTCTCATCGTCTGGTTTCCCTTTGCGCTGATCGCCGTACTGGACACCCTGGGCTGGCGCTATGCCTTCCGGCGCGACCTGGCCTCGTTCTCCACCCTGTTCACCGTGAGGCTGGCAGGCGAGGCGTTCAACGCCACCACGCCGACCGCCTCGATGGGCGGCGAGCCGGTGAAGGCATACCTCCTCCGGCCCCAGGTCCCGCTGGACGAAGGGTTGGCCTCGGTCATCGTGGCAAAGACTACCGTCACACTGTCCCAGGGGTTGTTTCTGGTCGCGGGGATCGCCCTGGCCCTCACCTCGCTGCCGCCGGCCTCGCCGCTGCTCAGAGGAATGATCTGGTTGGCCGTGGTTGGGGCGGGGGCCCTGGGAGCATTCGTCCTCCTGCAGCAGCGGGGGCTCTTCGGAGGTGGGCTCCGGTTCCTCCGCGGGCTCGGCTTCTCCTGGGGAGACCAGCGGGAGGAGGGTGTTCGTCGTCTCGACCGGGAGCTGTCGGCGTTCTACAGGGAGCACCCAGGCCGACTCACCCTGTCGCTCCTCTTCCACTTCGTAGGGTGGGTCCTGGGAAGCTTGGAGGTCTTTCTGATCCTCCACTTCATGGGGGTCCCCGTCTCCCTGACCACGGCGCTGGTCATCGAAGCCTTCGCCGCGGCGATCAAGTCGGCAGCGTTTCTGATCCCGGCAGGAGTCGGAGCCCTGGAGGGCGGGACCATGGCCGTCTTCGCGGCCTTCGGTCTTGGGGCGGGGACCGGACTGAGTATGACCCTGGTTCGACGCTTCAGGGAGCTCATCTGGGTGGCCGCCGGCCTGGTGGCGCTGTCCCTCTTTCGGGTCAGCACCGGCGCCGAGCGGACATGAGTGAAGTCGAACCGAGAATCGCTCCCCCAGCACGCTCCAACTGTGCTAACGTATGAGGGTTCAACAGCGCCGTTCAGCGTAGCTCACGCTCGCCAATAAGGAGGTGCCGTCTTGACAGCCGTCCGTGTGGCCATCGTGGGAGTCGGTAACTGCGCGTCGGCCCTGGTCCAAGGCATCTTTCACTACCGGAATGCCCCCGACGATGGCTTCATCCCGGGGCTCATGCACCCCCGGCTCGGCGGTTACCACGTAGGGGACATCGAGTTTTCCGCGGCCTTCGACATCGACGCCAGGAAGGTCGGCCGGGACCTCTCCGAAGCGATCTTCGCCCCTCCGAACAACACGGCGCGCTTCGCCTCCGTCCCCCACCTCGGTGTGCCGGTCCACCGGGGCATGACCCACGACGGCCTGGGGCACTACCTCTCCCAGGTGATCACCAAGGCGCCCGGCGCCACGGCCGACATCACCGGGATCCTGCGGGATACGGGCACTCACGTCGTGGTGAGCTTCCTCCCCGTCGGGAGCGAGATGGCGACCAAATGGTACGTCGAGCAGGTGCTGGACGCGCAATGCGGCTTCATCAACTGCATCCCGGTATTCATCGCGCGGGAAACCTACTGGCGCCGCCGCTTCGAGGAGCGCGGGCTGCCGGTGATCGGCGACGACGTCAAGTCGCAGGTCGGCGCGACGATCGTTCACCGGGCCCTGGTGAGACTCTTCATGGACCGCGGCGTCCGGCTGGAGCGCACCAGTCAACTCAACGTGGGAGGAAACACGGATTTCTACAACATGCTGGAGCGCGAGCGGCTTCAGTCCAAGAAGGTTTCCAAGACCGACGCCGTGACCTCTCAGCTCGCCCACCCGCTCCCCCCCGAGTCCGTCCACATCGGGCCCAGCGACTACGTACCGTGGCTGGAAGACCGGAAGTGGGCCCACATCCACCTAGAAGGGCGCGGCTTCGGCGACCTCCCCCTTTCGCTGGAGCTCAAGCTCGAGGTGTGGGACTCTCCGAATTCGGCCGGCGTCGTCATCGATGCCATCCGCTGCTGCAAGATCGCGCTCGACCGCGGGCTCAAAGGAGCTCTGGCGGCGCCCTCCGCATACCTCATGAAATCGCCTCCAGAGCAGTGGCCGGACGAGATCGCCCGCCAGCGGCTGGAGCGCTTCATCCTGGGAGAGTAGTGACCCACCCGCCTCGTCCGGGGTCGCGCTGTTCGTCCATGGAGGCGAGACGGCACGAGAGCGCTCCCCCGGACAAGTTGCACCCCGGCAGTGTCTCCGCGATCAGCGTGCTGATGGTCATCCCATCCGACGCCGTCGAGGGCAGAACAGTGTCGCCGAGCACATGCATCGCGGGACTTCCGTTGTTGCGCCGGATTATCCTCGCGGCCACGCGTGCCGGATTCAGGCAGATTCTGCTGCATCCCGCTTGTGCCGCCGAGGATCGAGGCCTCCTCGCCGGGACGGCCGCTACCGTGATCGTCCCAGATGGAAGGTTGCCGCCGCTTCCGCGCAGCCGGATCGTGCTGCTGGCGACACACGTCCTCCCCCAGGTGAAGTGGCTGCGCGCTCTGTCGGAGATGTCGATCGAATCGGAACGGCTGTACGCCGACGGATGCTCGGCGGCGGTCATCGAAACGGGCGATTCAGACGCGGTCCTCGCCGAGGCGGTGCGTTGCGGCGGTGCCCGGGAGTTATTCGAGTCCCTCGGCGAGGTGTTCAAGACCGCGGACCGACCCTTGAGTCAAGACGGCCGGTTCACCCTCACGACGCCTCAGGCAGTTCCACGGGCAGAAGACTGGCTCTTGGGCGGTTTGGTGAAGGAGGCGGAAGGATTCATGTCCCGCCATGTGGAGCGCCGCATCTCTCTGGCGATCACACGGCGGCTGGCCGGGACGCGCGTCACCCCCAACGTCATGACGCTCGTGAGCCTCGCAGTGGGGCTCGTCGGAGCGCCCTTCTTTCTGTCGCCGACGCCAGTGTATCAACTGACGGGCGCGCTGCTTCTCCTGACGCACTCCATTCTGGATGGATGCGACGGGGAGCTCGCCAGGCTCAGGTTCCAAGAGTCGCGATGGGGCAGCCTGCTCGACTTCTGGGGTGACAACGTGGTCTATGTGGCCCTCATGGCGTGCATCGCGGGCGGCTGGAGTCTCGCCATCCAGGCGGCATGGCCGCTCGGGCTCGGCGGCGTGGCGGTCGCCAGCGCGCTGCTGACGGCCGGTTTTGTGTACCGGCACACCAGGGAGGAAACGACCATTGCCGGTCCACTGTTCCCCGATGGCGGCCGAAAGCGGGCCGATTGGTTGCCACGCATGGCTGACATGCTGGTCCGCCGCGACTTCATCTATTTGGTCGTGCTGCTGTCGGCGGCGGGGAAAGCCAAGTGGTTTCTGGCCCTGGCCGCCGTCGGCACTCCGATCTTCTTCGTCGTCCTGGTGTGGATCGCCCGCGCCGAAGCGCGCCGCAGAGAACTTCCGTCATGAACGGCGCGTCGGCGATCGCGAAATGGAAGGAGACCGAGGGAGCCGCCGTGCTGTTCGACTTTGGAGGCACGTTGGACGCGGACGGGGTCACATGGAAAGAGCGCTTCTTCCGACTCTACCGGAACGAAGGAGTCGCGCCGGCTTCTGAACAATTCGATTCGATCTTCTATGCGGTGGACGATGCCCTGGTGCGCTCGGTTCCTCCGACCTTGTCGTTTCGGGACACCGTTCTGGGTCTCGCCGAGGGCGTGACGGGGGCCCTGGGCGTTCCTGATCACGCGCTGGCCAAGCGGATCGCGAACCGGTTTCTGGAGGAGGCGCTCGAGCGGCTTCGCCACAATGCCCGCCTGCTCCGGACGCTCAGCGGCCGCTACCGTCTCGGGGTGGTATCGAACTTCTACGGCAACCTCGCCACGGTGTGTGAGGAGGCCGGGATTCGTCCGTTCTTCGCTGCCATCGTGGACTCCGGGCGCAGCGGGTATCTGAAGCCGGACCCGCGGATCTTCTATCAGGCGGTGGCGGCGCTGGAGATTGACGCCTCCAGCGCCGTGTTCGTGGGCGATTCCCTGCGGCGGGACATGGCCGGCGCCCGGGCGGTCGGGATGCCGCATATCTGGCTGGCGTCTCCGACGCCGCAAGGGGAGAGGCCTTGTTGTCCGGAAGATGGGGTGATTCATTCCCTGGACGAGCTTACGGAGTTGCTGCTGTGAAGGGGAAGGGGGTTCTTCAGGGGGGAATCCTCGCGGCGGGAGCCGGCAGCCGCTTGCGCCGCGCGGGGTGGACGATGCCAAAGCCCCTGGTGCCCGTGGCCGGCGCGCCCTTGATCGAGTGCGTGATTCGCAACTTCATCGCGGTCGGCATCGCCTCGGCGGTGATCATCGTGAACGAGCAGGAGTGGGACTGCGTGGAGTGGGTGCGGTCACGGTTTCCCAATCTCCACCTGCGGTTCATCGTCAAGACGACCCGGTCGTCACTGGAGAGCTTCTTCGAAGTGGCCAGGCACCTCGACCCGGGCCGCGCGCTGATCTCCACCGTCGATGCCTGGTGCCCTGAGCGGGACTTTGTGAAGTTCGTGGAGGCGGCGGGGCAGTTCCCGCCGGAGGCGGTGGTGCTTGGCGTGACGCCGCTCGTAGCGGATGAACGCCCGCTCTGGGTCAGCCTCGACGAGGCGGGTCGCGTCAGACGGCTCGGCGGGAGCGCGGGGGAAATGGTCACGGCGGGGATGTATCTGGTGCCGGAGGGGATCGCCACCCTCTCACCGCCACCAGGGCTGGGAAGCCTGCGTGAGTTCCTTGCCTGGCTCGTCGATCAGGGCGAACCTGTGTACGGCGCCGTGATTCAAACCGTCGTGGACGTGGACCGAGCCGCCGACGTGGCGCTCGCCGAGGCGATGGCTCACCGGGCGGCTCAAGAGGCCCGGAGGCCCCCCGGAGGTGTCGCGTGAGGGAACTTCGCTGCTGGGGCATTTTTCGAGAGTCGGCCCACTCACCCGGCCGGGAAGTCGATGACGCCGAAATTCTCGGCCTGACCGGCAAGCATCTCCAGGCGAAGGGGTTCCAGGTCGAGCTCAGGAGCCCGGACGAGTTGAGCGGCGCAATCGAGCAGCGGCCGCCGTTCATGTTCCTGATGTGTGAGCGCCTGGAGATACTCCGTCAACTGCGGCAATGGGAGGTCGCCGGCGTGAGTCAGGTCAACGCTCCACTGGCAGTCCTGAACACCTACCGGGAGCGCATGGTGGCCCTGTTCGAGGAGGCACACATCCCGTTCCCGCGAAGCCGGCTCGTGCCGACGGTGCGGGCGGAGCGCGAGTGGTCTGGACCCATCTGGGTGAAGCGGGCCGACGTCCACAATACTCAGGACGGGGACGTCGTCTTCGCCGACACAGAACACACGTTCCAAGAAGCCCTTGGCGGGCTTGCGCAACGCGGAATCCCACGTGCGGTCGTCCAGGAGCACATCGAAGGAGATCTCATCAAGTTTTACGGGGTGGGGACGGCCGCCGGCTCCCCCGGTTCGGGAGCCTGGTTCTGCTGGTTCTACCACAAAGACCAGCGCCTGGCTGGTCATCCGTTCGATCCGGATCGGCTCGCCACCCTCGCCCGCCAGGCGGCGGCAGCCCTCGGGCTGGAAGTGTTCGGCGGTGACGCCATCGCCCCGAGGGACGGTCCGCTCGTCTTGATCGATCTCAACGCGTGGCCGAGTTTTGCGCTGTACCGGGAGGAGGCCTCGGCACGGATCGCCGACTATCTGGAGGCGCGGTTCAGAGGAGGACCGGTGCGATGAAGGAGGGCAACGCCGGCCCGCGCTCGCGACACATCGTGGCGCGGGAACAACAGCACTTGGCACCCGGGCTCCAATCCATCGCGCTCTACTCGGGGCTCGCCATGGCCCGGGGGACCGAATGCACGCTGATCGACGAAGATGGAAAGGAGTACATTGACTTCATCGCCGGGATCGGGGTCGGCAGCGTCGGGCACTGTCATCCGCACTACGTCGAGGCGCTGAAACAGCAAGCCGAGCGTCTCACGTTCGGCTCCTTCACGACGGAAACGCGGGCGCGCTTTCTCGAACTCCTCGGAACGTTGACGCCGGAGGGGCTCACGCGCATCCAGTTGTTTTCGGGTGGCGCCGAGGCGGTCGAGGCGGCGCTTCGACTGGCCAAGTCGGCGACGCGGAAGTTCGAGTTTATCGGGTTCTGGGGGGCGTTTCACGGGAAGACCGGCGGGGTGCTGGGGCTCCTCGGGAGCGAGGCCAAGCAGCACCTCGGCCCCTTCATGCCGGGCCTGTACCTGTCGCCGTACGCCTCCTGTTATCGGTGTCCGCTCAGCCTGCGCTATCCCGAGTGCGGGATCGCCTGCGCGGAGTACCTGCGCGAGGTCATCCGGTATCAAACGCAGGGCGAAATTGCGGCGATCATCGTCGAGCCCATGCAAGGGACGTCGGGGAACGTCATCCCGCCCGAGGGGTTTCTCAGGGCGGTCCAGGCGATCGCGAAGGAACACGACGCGCTGCTGATCGCCGACGAAATGTTGACCGGGTTTGGGCGGACGGGGACCATGTGGGGCTGTGACCACGACGGCGTGGTCCCCGACGTCATGACGGTCGGCAAGGGCATAGGGGGCGGGTTCCCGATCAGCGGGGTCATCTCCACGGACGAGCTCACCCGGCACAAGCCGTTCGGCGAACCGAGCGGCAGCTCGTCCAGCTACGGAGGCAACCCGCTGGCCGCCGCCGCCGGCCTCGCCACGTTGGAGATCATCTTGAAAGAGAACCTCGTGCAGAATGCAGAGCGTGTCGGAGCCGTCATGCTGTCGAGGCTCGAAGCGCTCAAAGAGAAATATCGATTCGTCGGCGACGTGCGGGGCAAGGGTCTCATGCTCGGCATCGAACTGGTGAAAGACCGTTCAACAAAAGAACCACTCCCCAAGGAGATGACCCAGGCGCTCTTTCAGGAATGCCTGAAGCGCGGCTTGGTGGCGATGTGTTACTCGCACATCATCCGGATCAACCCGCCTCTGATCATCCGGGAAGACACGGCGCTCAAAGGCCTCGCCATCCTCGACGACGCGATGCAGGCGATGGCTCGGGAATGGGGACTCGACTAGATGTTGCGCGGCGCAATCGTCGGTCTGGGAAATGTGGCGGTCCACGCTCACCTGCCGGCCTGGTCAGAGCGTAAGGACATCGAGATCGTGGCGGCCACCGACCTAAGCCCGGCGAGGCGAACCGCGCTTGAATCCGGCCTGCCCCGCGCCCGCTGGTACGACTCGGCCGACGACCTGCTGGTGCGCGAGGCGCCCGACTTCGTGGATATCTGCACCCCTCCCGGCACGCACGCGGAGTTGATTCGGACGGGACTCCGGCATCGCGCCCACGTCCTCTGCGAAAAGCCGCTGGTGGCTTCGTTCGAAGACCTGACCGTCGTGACGCAGCTCGCCTCGGCGTCCGAACGGGTTCTCTTCACCGTGCACAACTGGCGCCATGCGCCGATTCTCACGCACGCCCACGAGTTGGTTCGGCGAGGCGAGATCGGTCGGCTTCGTCGGATTCGCTGGGAGACGACCCGAAGAGAGCCTGCCGGCAACAGCGATGGACAGCCCTGGACCTGGAGGGCCGACCCGGCCATGGCGGGCGGGGGGATCCTCGTGGACCACGGCTGGCACGCGTTTTACCTGCTCCAAGAGTGGGCCGGTCAGGCGCCGACTGGAATCAGTGCCCGCCTCGAAACCCGGCGGCACACGCAGTGGCCGGTCGAGGACACCGCCACCATCCGGCTCGAGTTCCCCGATGCGACGGCCGACGTGTTTCTCACGTGGGCGTCCGATCAGAGACGAAACTGGATCGAACTGGAAGGCACGCGGGGAACAATCCGTGTAGAGGACGACGTGCTCGTGCTCAATCCGTCCGCCGACCGGCAGGGCGAACAGCGGTGGCCGTACCGGCCCGCATTGTCCAATGGGTCCTATCATCCGGATTGGTTTCACGGCGTGGCATCTGAGTTTGTGGCGGAGGTGACGGGTTCGACACGAAGAGGCGCCAACCTGAGGGTGGCATCGGTCTGCGTCGCGCTTCAGACGCTGGCCCGTGAGTCGAATCGACGCAACGGAGACATGCTTCGGGTCGGCTCCTGATCAGTCTGAACACCCGTGGCCTCGTTCGCCGGTCTCCTTTCCTTCCTTGACGTCCTGCTCCGCGGGACCATCCTCTCGGGGCAAGCCCTGGCCCTGGGAGGCCCCACCTTCGCGCTCCTGATCCTCCGCCCGTTGGCCCGGCGCGAGCCGGACCCCCGGCCGCTCTTCGGCCCCACCCTCAGGCTCGCCGCTCTGGGCGCCGCGGGGGTGGCGGTAGCCCAGGTGCTCTCCCTGGCCCTACAGATCATGTCGCTGGCTGATGAAACGGGCTGGCCCGTGGCCGAGGCCCTGGCGACGCCGTTTTTCAGCGCGAGCCTGATCCGGCTCCTGGCATGCCTCGGGGTCATCGCGAGCTGCCGGGTCGTCGAGCGAAGCCCCGGGGCCAAGGCCGGCTGGGCGGCGCTGATCGGCTCCGGCCTTGTCCTGGTCGCCAGTTCGGCCTGGACGAGCCACGCGGCGGGGCGGCTTCAGAGCCGCGGCGTCCTCCTGGGGCTCGACGCGCTCCACCAGCTCGCCGGCACCGTCTGGGTCGGCGGGCTCGTCCACCTCTTCGCCGCGGCCCGCCGGGTGCAGCAACCCTGGCCCCGCGCCGTCCTCCGGCGGTTCTCCGCCCTGGCAGTGGCCGCCGTGGCAATGCTGGTCGTGGCCGGGCTCGGGCTCTCGCTCTATTACGTGGACGGGATTCGGGCGCTCGTCGGGACCGCGTACGGCTGGATGCTGTTGGCCAAAGGCTCGCTCCTTGCCGGTCTCCTCGTGCTCGGCGGGATGAACTTCCTCAGCGTGCGCGGGCTTCCCGAGGTGGCTCAGGCCCCCCCATCGCGGCTCAGGCGGTTCGTGGAGGCAGAGGTCGGCCTCGGGATCACCGTGTTCTTCGCCGCCGCCTCACTCACCTCCCTCCCCCCGGCGGTGGACCTCGTCGCCGATCGGGCCACGCCGGCCGAGGTCCTCACCCGGTTCACGCCCCGGTGGCCGACGCTCAGCTCCCCCTCGCTCCATGAGCTGCCGATCTCGGACCCTCTCGCCCCTCGGACGGCCGAGGACATGGCCTGGTCGGAGTACAACCACCACTGGGCCGGCCTCTTCGTGCTCGCCATGGGGCTCCTGGCCGTGCTGGAGCGCACCGGGCGGGCCCGCTGGGCTCGCCATTGGCCGTTACTCTTTCTCGGACTGGCCGGATTTCTCTTCGTGAGGGACGATCCCGGGGCCTGGCCGCTGGGCCCGATGGGCTTCTGGGAGAGCATGGCGGTCAGTTCGGTGGTCCAACACCGCTTCTTCGTCTTGCTCACGGTGAGCTTCGGCGTCTTCGAGTGGATGGTGCGCACCGGCCGCCTTCGCTCTCCCCGCTGGGCCTTCGTGTTCCCGCTGCTCTCTGCGGTCGGCGGCGGGCTCCTGCTCACCCATTCCCACGCCCTGATCAACCTCAAGTCGGAGTTCCTCATCGAGGTGACCCACATCCCGCTCGGCCTGCTCGGGATCCTCGTGGGATGGACGCGGTGGCTCGAGCTGCGGCTCTCGCCCCCCCAGAACCGCGTGATGGGCTGGCTCTGGACGCTGGGGTTCGTGCTGATCGGCGTCCTGCTCCTCTTCTACCGGGAAAGCTAACTCCCGGGTGGCAGAACGCTGAATTTTTCCCTCCCTGTGCTAGGCTAAAAGAGCGTTTCCGAAGAGCGTCCGGACGTCAACCTGCTCGTCGGGTCGCCTCGCTTCCCATGCTCGCCATCTCACGGACAGGGCGGTTTCTCCGCCAGCTGGTTCGGGTGTCCTGCCGGCGCCCGAGCCTGACGGCACTCCTCTCCCTCGCCCTCGCCGCCCTGGCGATCGCCTACACGCTGGACAGGCTGACCTTCAAGACGTCCACCCGCGACCTCCTGCCTCCCGGCGAGCGGTACGCCATCCTGTTCGGCGAGTACGGCCAGGACTTCGGTGAGCTCGAGGACATCACGGTCGTGGTCGAGGGACGCACCCTGGAGGAGTCCAAGGCCTACGCCAGCCGCTTCGTGCGCGAGATCCAGCGCGGTCCGGTGAAGTTCCGGCGGGTGGCCTACCGGATCGATCCGAAGCGCTTCCAGGGGCGAGCACTCCTGTACCTTTCGACGGACAAGCTGCGGGAGATCCGCGACAAGGTCTTCGACCACCAGGAGTTCATGGAGAATTTCGCCGGCAACCCCACCCTCGACCAGCTCATCGCGGGCATCAATACGCAGATCGCCTCGGCCTTCGTCTCCAAGTTCTTCGACCTCGGCCTCCAGGAGGGCGGGCCGGTGGACCTGCGCTTCCTCAAGGAGCTGCTGGCGCAGATCTCGGAGCGGCTCGACCACCCGACCCCGTACCGCTCTCCCTGGGGGGCGCTCTTCACGCTGGACGGTCGCGAGGAAAGCGACGCCGGGTATTTCCTCTCGGACGACAAGAGTCTGCTGTTCATCCTCGTGGAGCCCGCAAGCACGAAGGGCAGCTTCACCGGCGACCAGGAGGCGATCACCGCGATCCGGCGCGTCATCGCCGGCCTCAGACGTGAGTTCCCCAGCGTTCAGGTGGGGGTCACCGGAGTGCCCGCGCTCTCCAACGACGAGATGACCACGGCGTTCCGGGACAGCGAGGTCGCCACGCTCCTGGCCTTTGCGCTCACCCTCGGCCTCCTGCTCCTGGCCTTCAAGCGCGCGGGAAAGCCGCTCCTGATGCTCGGCGTCCTGACGGTGAGCCTGGCCTGGTCTATGGGCGTCACCACGCTGGCCATCGGGCACCTCTCGCTGTTCTCGGTGATGTTCATCCCGATCGTCATCGGGATCGGGATCGACTACGGGATCTACTTCCTCTTCCGGTACGAGGAGGAGCTGTTTCTCGGGCGAAACCTGAAGGAAGCCCTGGAACTCACCGCGGCCCGAACCGGCCCCGGGATTCTCCTGGGCGCGCTGACGGCCGCGGGGGCCTTCTACGTGCTGGCCCTGACCGATTTCCGCGGCATCAAAGAGCTCGGCTTCATCGCCGGGACGAGCATCCTGCTGGCCTGGCTGGCCATGATGACGTTCTTCCCCGCCCTGCTGGTGCTCGTGGATCGCCGCCACGCCAGCCGGCCCAAGGGCACCGTGCCCCGCGCCCTGGAGCTCGAGCAAATCCGGGTGCCGCTGCTGGAGCGGCTCACCCGGTATCCCAAGAGCATCCTCGTGGCGGCCGGCCTCCTCACCGCCTTCTCGCTCTGGGCGGTCACCACGATCGGCTTCGACTACAACCTTTTGAACCTCCAGGCGAAAGGCACCGAGTCGGTCATCTGGGAGAAGAAGGTCCTGGCCAAGTCCGGACGCTCGGGGTTTGCCGGGCTGGCCACGGCCGACTCTCTCGACGAGCTGAGGCGAAAGCACGACATGTTCGCGCGGCTGCCCTCGGTGTCCGAGGTGGACAGCGTGCTCCTCCTCATTCCCGACAACCAGGCGGAGAAGATCAAGATCATCCGGGACTTCGCGCCTCTCGTGGCTCCGGTGCGGGTCGGGATGGCCCAGCCCGTGGACCTTCAGAGCCTCACGTCTTCCCTTCAGACGCTGAAGCGGCGCTTCGACCTGGCAGCCGCCGAGGCGACCGACCCCAAGGCGCAAAAGGAGATCGAAGGCGTCCGGGGCCAGATCGGGATGCTCCTCGAAAAACTGAGCGCCACCGAGCCCGACCTGGCCGAGCCGGCGCTCACCTACCTCCAGACCCAGCTCTACTCGGATTTCGTGGACAAGTTCCACTCCCTCCAGCGAAACCTCCAGCCCCGGCCGGTCAGCCTCAAGGACGTGCCGGAGGAGCTCCGCCGGAAGTTCATCGGCCAGAGCGGCCGGTTCCTGATCCAGATCCATCCGCGGGTGGACATCTGGGACCGGGAGGGCGCGCGCCAGTTCGTCCGGGAGCTCCGGAGCGTGGATCCCGACGTGACCGGGTCGCCGATTATCACCTACGAGGCCATCCGGCTAATGGAGCGCGCGTACCTTCAGGGGACGATCTACGCGTTCGTCCTGGTCGGCCTCCTTGCCTTTCTCATGCTGCACCGGCTACGGGAGACCGCGTTCGCTCTGATCCCGCTGGCCCTCGGCACGCTGTGGACCGTGGGCCTCATGTACCTCTTCAACCTGAAGTTCAACCTGGCCAACGTCTGGGGGATTCCGCTGATCGTCGGGACCGCGGCCGAGTTCGGACTGAACATGACGATGCGGTACATGGAGGGGCACCGCCACGGCGGCCCGTTCGTGGCGCGCAGCACCGTGATGGCCGTGATCGTCAACGGACTCACCACCATCGCGGGGTTCGGGAGCCTGATGATCGCCCACCACCGGGGCATCTTCGGCCTCGGCCTGCTCCTGACCATCGGGGCCACGGCCAGCCTGGTCTCCTCGCTGGTCGTCCTGCCGGTCCTGTTCCGTCACTTGGGACGCAAGGCCGAGGAGGAATCCCAGGTCATTCGCCTCCCCGCCGC
>CAYRZF010000015.1:29076-33019 GCA_964428805.1 uncultured bacterium
GTCACTTGGGACGCAAGGCCGAGGAGGAATCCCAGGTCATTCGCCTCCCCGCCGCGTGAGCCAGCGGCGTTCCTTCCCTCCCTGCCACACCGTTGCCGTCCTGCTGACGGTCGCCGTCATCCTGGCGCTTGGGGTGCTCCTGGCCTGGGACATCCGCCTGGCCGCTCGGTGGGCGGCCGAGGACAACGTCATCGAGTGGACCCAGGTGGGCCTGTTCGCCGGCGCGTTCGCGTTGGGCGCTCGGGGCTTGACCCGCCTGCCGGTCGCGGGGCGAGGCGCGGCGATGGACCTGCTCCTGACTTTTTTCTTCGGGGTGCTGCTGATCGGGGAGCTTGACCTGGACTACCGGCTGTTCGGGGTCCACGTCGTCGGCACCAGGTTCTTCACGAAGCCCGCGGTGTGGCTCCCGTACAAGATCCTGGCCGCGCTCATCATCGGGGGCGTGTACCTGGCCGTCGGGGCCTTCGCCTTTCGCCACCGGAGAGACGTCTGGCAGGAGACGCGCCGTCTGACGACCGAGTCCTGGGGGCAGCTGTTTCTCGCCGGAGCGGCGATCTTCGGATTCGCTCAGCTCTTCGAGCGCCAGCTGAACCACTGGTTCCTCCTACCCCGGAACTTCTTCGAGGAATCATTGGAGCTGATCGCCGCGATCTACTTCCTCCTGGCGATGATCGAGCGCAGCCGGTCCACCCGGGAGCCGCCCGGCTGAATATCATTCCTCGGCGCCCGTCTAAACGGCGGTCATCCCCCAACTGGAAAGGAGATCGATATGCAAACCCGGGCCTTTGTCTGGCTCTTCCTGGCATCCATGGCGCTGGCAGCACCGGGGGCCGCTTCGGAATCGGCGAATCCGATGCCGGCGGCTCACGAGGAACTCGGCCGGACTCTCGACGAGCTGGTGGGCCAGCTCCACGACATGGGGAGCCGCTGGCGCGAACACTTCACCCACCCACCGTCGCGCGGCGAGCGCCCCCTCATCACGCTCATGCTCCACCACCGCGATGAGCTGGGACTCTCTCCGGACCAGGTCCAGAGCCTCGAGCGGCTGAGAGTCGAGTTCCAGCGCGAGGCGATCCGGCGCGAGGCCGACCTCCGCATCGCCGAGATGGAGCTGACGACGCTCCTGGACGCCGACGCGGCCGACCTCCAGCAGGTGGAGGCGAAACTCCGGGCGATCGAACGGCTCCGCGCGGACCTGCGCCTGGCCCGGATCCGCACCATCGAGCAGGGCAAAGCGCAACTCTCGCCGGAGCAGCGCCAGAAGCTGCGAACCCTGCTGGCCGAGCCTCGCCCCCCGCGCCCCGGGACGGGGGCATCCGCCCGCCCCGGCGGCCAGCAACTTTAAGCCCCGGAGCCGTTCTTTTCCACCGGCGCTTCTGACCTCAGCGGTATAGTAAGGGGCGTGCGGCAGGCCACGCTGAAGCTCTTCCGCGAGAACCCCGAGACGCGCCGGCTGGCCCTTCTCTTCGCGTGGGTGTACTTCGCCCAGGGCATGTGGGCGCTCCCCGACCTCTCGCTGACGTTCCTCCTCAAAGACACGTTGCGCCTCTCGCCCGCCGAGGTCGCCGCCTTCTTCACCGTCGCGACGATCCCCTGGTACATCAAGCCTCTGTACGGCCTGATCTCGGACTTTTTCCCGATCTGGGGGTACCGCCGGAAGAGCTACTTCATCCTGGCAACGCTCGGAGCCGTGGCCGCCGGCCTCTCGCTGGGCAACTTCGCCATCCACACCTACTGGATGACGCTCGGGTTGTTCACGCTGATGGCCCTGGGCTTCGCCTTCGCCGACGTCCTCGCCGACGCCCTGATGGTGGAAAGGGGCCAACCCCTGGGAATCACCGGTTCGCTCCAGGCCGTTCAGTGGGGCGCCATTTCCGTGGCCCTGGTGGTCGTCGGAGTGGCCGGAGGGTATCTCGCGGAGCATACACCGCTGAACATCGCGTTCAGGCTGACCGCCATCTTCCCGGCGGTCACCTTCCTGCTGGTCTTCTGGGCGGTCCGAGAGACGCCCCGCGGCTCAGACCCGGAAGTGTTCCGGCGCACCTGGCGATCGGTCCGGCGAGGGATCAGCTCGAAACGGCTCTGGGTGATCGCCGGGTTCATCTTCTTCTACAACTTCAGCCCCTCCTTCGGCCCGGCTCTCGTCTATTACATGACCGATCACCTGAAGTTCTCCAAGTTCTTCATCGGGACGTTGGACTCCATCGGCGCCGCCTCGGGCATCGCGGGGGCGGCGCTTTATTTCTTCTACTCCAAGTCCTTCCCGCTCCGCACGATCATCATCTGGTCCATCGGCGCCGGCGTGATCGGCACCCTGGCCTACCTCGGGCTCGTGGGGCACGTTTCGGCCGTCCTGATCTATCTCATCTTCGGGAGCGTCAGCCTCATCGCCCAGCTGGCGTTTCTGGACCTCGCGGCCCGCGCCTGCCCCAAGGAAGCGGAAGGGACCTTCTTCGCCCTCCTGATGTCTATTTTCAATCTCGGGATGAAAGGATCCGCGATTGCGGGCGGGTGGCTCTACACGACCGCGGGGTACAACGGGCTCGTTTGGATCAGCGCGGCCTTCACCGCCGCCGCCTGGCTCCTGGTCCCGTTGGTGAAGATGGACGAACTGGAGCCTCGCCCCGAGCAGGACGCCCTGGTCAGTCCCGCTCCGGCCGGGTCGTAACCGACTCGTAGCTCCGACGGAGCCACCTGAGCGCGCGGGGCAGCGCCGCGCGCGATTCGACCTGGCACTCGACCCACCCGCGGCGGGCGAAGCGCCGGTGCAGGGTGATGCCAGGGGTTCTGAGCGCGCGGGCCTGATCGTCGAGGCTGAGCCGGATCCACAGGTCGTGGTCCTTGGGGCGCAGCGGGAAACACGCAAAGAGGGTGTCGCCCACGAAGTATCCCCATCGCCCGAACATCGGGGTAATCTTCACCCGCGGCCAGCCGCCGAGGGCGTCGTTGAGCTGCTCGGCCACGCCGGCGCCCCCCCGGGCGAGGGTGCGCCGGGTCTGACGCCCCCGGCCCGCCCCGCGCATCCTTTTTCGATCCACCAGGGGTCAGCGTTTCCGGAGGCCGAGATCCCGCTTCCAGGTCTCGACGTCCAGCTGCCGGCCGGTGAGCGACGCCGACGCATCCGACGCGAGGTATATGAACAGGTCCACGACGTCCTCAGGCTTGCCGCCCCGGTAGCTCGTCATCTTGGTGGCCACGTAACCCGGGCTCACCGAGTTGACGCGGACCCTGGCGCTTTTCAGCTCCAGCGACAGATAGTGGGTGAGCCCCTCGAGGCCCCACTTGGAGACCCCGTAGGCGCCATAGCCAACCAGGGCGTCTCGGCCGAGCCACGAGGAGACGTTGATCACGCTCCCGCGGCGCTGCCTGATCATGTGCGGGACCACCGCCCGCGCCACCAGCCAGGCGCCCCGGAGGTTGGTGGCGAGCACGCTGTCCCATTCATCCGGGGCAAGCTCCGACAGCGACACGGCGCGATGGGCGACGCCGGCGTTGTTCACGAGGACGTCGAGCCGTCCGAAGACGCCGACCGCGCGCTCGACGAACCTCTCGACGTCCTCTACCTGGCTGACATCACACGTCTGGATCAGGGAGGCCGCCCCCAGCTCGGCCACCCCCTTTTCCGTCTCCTCCAGTTCTTTCTCCGTTCGGGAGCAGAGCGCCAGGCTGGCGCCCTCCCGCGCGTAGGCCAGGGCCACGGCCCTGCCGATTCCGCGCCCCGCCCCGGTAATCAACGCGACCTTTCCTTGAAGCACACGCTCCGCCATGCCGTGAAGTCTACCACCCCTCACCCTCCCCGGATGACGCCCCTCACCTCTTCTCCCCCTTCACGCAAAATGCGAGCGGAGTGAGCTACCTCATCGGGCACCCGACCCCTGTGGTCGGGTCGTAGGGTGAGGGGGCGCTAGCGCTTGCCGGCGGCCATCCGGCGACTCTCGGGCAA
>CAYRZF010000015.1:33119-34518 GCA_964428805.1 uncultured bacterium
GTAGGGTGAGGGGGCGCTAGCGCTTGCCGGCGGCCATCCGGCGACTCTCGGGCAACGCCCTGAGCCATGCGGTGGCGACCAATCCGAGAACAGCGCCGAACCCCAGCACGCTGAACGCCCACCCCCAGACCGGATAGCGCGGGGCACTCCCCGGCGGGTTCGTCAGATCGAGAACCACGCCGAAGGTCAGCGAGGCGAGTGCCCCGGCCCCGAAGCCCGCGAGGGAGCGAACGGCCAGCGCGGATCCCAGGATGCGTGAATCCACCACCTCGGTAAAGCCGGTGGAGAAGACGGGCGAATCCCCGATCGCTGAGAAGGCGTAGATGATCCCCACCGCCAGGAGCACGAGCAACGGCGCGGTGATGAGCCATCCGAAGGAGAACGAGCAAAGGCCCGAGATCGTCAGCATCATCAGGATCACCGCCGTCCGCCCCCATCGATCGGAGAGCCACCCCCCGGCGCCCGTCGCGACGAGCCCCATGAGATGGAAGATGGCGGCAAGGTGTGCGCCGAGACCGGTGGCGCTGACCACCCCGCGTCCCCGGAGGACCAGGGCCGCGGCCAGGTAGGCGGGAGTCCAGGCCCACATGCCGAGGACTTCCCAGGAGTGGAACGTGTAGCCGGTCATCATGAGGAGCGCCGCGCGATTTTTGAAGAAGCCCTCGGCGAAGGAGAGAGTGCCAATCCCTGAAGCGACGGCGCCCCTGCGAGTTCCACGGAGCGTCCAGGCCGAAACGAGCGTGGCCGTCACCGGTCCCAGCGTCAGCACCCAGAACACCCCCCGCCACCCGGCCACCGAGACCAGGAGGCCGGTCACCGTGAGCGAGACCGCGTAGCCGAAGGAGGCCGAGGCCAGGAACCACCCGATCGCGTACCCCCGACGCGCGGGGGGAAACCGGTCCGCCAGGAGCATCAGGCCGGGGGTGTAGGTGCCGCCGTTCACCAGGGCCAGGAGGGCGAAAAGGGCCAGGCCTGAGGGGTAACTGCTGGCAAGGAGCGGGATCAAGGCGGTGGTCACGGCGGTTGCCGCGGTGGACCAGAGGAAGACCCGACGAGCCCCGACGCGGTCGGCCAGGGCGGACAGGATGACCAGGGAGACCGCGTAGCCGAGCTGGAAGGTGGAAGCGATGGAGCCGGCGGCAGTGGCCGACATCGCCCACTCGGCCTGGAGCAGCGGGAGCACGCCGGCGTAGGCGAGATAGGGAACCGACGACCCCAGGCGGGCCGCGCAGATCCCGGCGAGCCAGAGTGTGTCGGAGCGCAGAGCCGGACGGCGCACGTGGACGGTCTCCTGAGCGACCGGACCATTCTCCCACACCCCCGCCCCCGAGGCCGATTTTCCCGTTGACACAGAACGCCCGTCGCGAGTAGATTTAACGCCCCCGGCGAGATAAACACT
>CAYRZF010000016.1:0-20443 GCA_964428805.1 uncultured bacterium
GCCCGCTACAAATGTTAAGGCGCTTGGAATCACGTAGTTCAGAAGGCTTTCGTCCACGACATGCCCCCCCTCTGCTCGCACGCGGAAAAGAACGGGGTATTCCCCTCGCTCACGATGTTGTACCGCCGCGTCTTGTGCCCGCTGATCTGCATCGCCACCCGCTTGGGGATTACGTCAGGGCCGAGGTTCCTCGAGGAAATTCCACCGCTCGGGGTGATTGAAGACTTCCTCCAACGCGCGAATGATAATGTCGTGGATTTCCTCCGGTGTAAACCCCTGATCCTTCAGGAGACATTCCTCCTTTCGAATAGCGGCTTCCAGCCGCCGGCTGAACTCGACGAGTCGGCCCTTCATCCCAGGGGTGAATGTCCGTTTGGGACGTTTCATGGTCTGTCCGGACTTCCAGAGCGCACCCATGAGCTCGGGGAGCCGTTTGGCGCCGAACAGCACAATGACAATGACAATGAGCGCGGCAAGAATCAACGTGCCAATCATGGCTGTTCCTCCTTGGCCACTCCCGGGCGTCCTTGTGACGTTCTGAAATCTACTTCAGAGTAGCAGAGTTGAAGCTGAGTGATCGCGACATTCGAGAAGACGGATGTAGAACAAGATGGGCTCTCGCAGAGATCATGCGAGCAGATGATGGGTGAGTACTCGCCGACAACAGCAGGTGGCTGTGTCCTACGTTGTTCGAAAAACAAGTGGTTTTGAAACGCCCTGATTCCGTTTTCCAAGTTCTCGTAATTCCGCATTCCTACAGTGCCAAAAACTGTAGGGGTTTTTGAACGACTTCATTCGTCATTTTGGCGTTCAATTCCTGCAGAGAGGAAGCGCCAAACACCTAGCCGGAATGGCCGGAAAGAAAGGCCTGTTTCTAAAGCCTTGGCACTGGTTACAATGGGTGCTCAAAAAGGAACGATAAAGGCCCTTTTAGCCCGCATGACTTAATTCTTTCCAGAGATGAGGGTCACTCATGACCGACACGCTCAGGGCCGCGCTCTCAGCCATGCCTCGCCCGCTGAGCCCAGAGGCACCTGTGTTCCCTGAGCGCAGGCCGGATGCAATCACTCGAGCATTTAGGCGTCTGGTCAGTCGCCTCGGACTCAAAGACCTCCGGTTTCACGACCTCCGTCACGACGCGGCCAGTACCCTCGCAATGGCGGGCGTTTCGCAGCGCGCGATCATGGAGATTCTCGGACACCGCGACCCCCGGATGGCGGCGCGATACCAGCACCTAGCTCCGTCAAGGCGCTTGACCGCGCTCCGATTCAGTGCGAAACCCAGCGTGTGGATGCTGCCGAATAGAGACCCAATAGGCACTATTTGGGCACTTAGCAGAAAAAGACAAAACGTGAGAGCAACTAACCCCGCGTTTTTTGCTGGTGGGCGGAAGAGGGATCGAACCTCTGACCTCAGCCTTGTAAGGGCTGCGCTCTCCCAGCTGAGCTATCCGCCCGAACGGCAAGCCATGTTACAGGGGTTCGGCGACTAAGGCAACCCGAGGGCGGCGAGGCGCTCGCGCGTGGGGACGCCGTCGGCGTCCCAGCCCCGGCGGCGGTAGTACTCGTCGAGCATGGCGTCCAGCTCGTCGGGCGGGCAGTGCATCCCCGCCGAGGGCCCCTCGGGAATCGGCTCCCGCATGACCCGCCCGGGCAGCACGTCGTCCTTCCGCCGCACACCCTCCCGCACGTTAAACAGCCGCTCCAGGTTGATCACGCGCTCACCGATCCGCTCGAGCTCGTCCACCGACACGTCCCACCCCGTGACCGCCGAGACCATCCGGGCGTAGGGCTCGCCCAGGAAGAGGCCGAAGCCGCGCTCGGAGGTGAAGCGGCACACGACCAGCGAATCGTCCACCGCGGTGAAGTGCTGGCTCCTCACGGCGAACTCGGGCTTCCCTTCCACGCCGCGGCGGTCGAAGCCCTGGGCGTACTGGGGCGTCGGACGGGTGTCGTGGTGACTCCCGCCGCGGGTTGCGGTGGCGTAGCCGATTGACATGCCCTTGAGCGCGCGCGCCGAATGGGCGGGCAACTCCAGTCGCTTCACCGCGTACACGGCGTGCAGTGCGTGGGGCCCGATCGCCTCGGCGAGCCGCCAGGAGCCCTCGGCCAGCCGATCGCCGAACCCCCGGCGATAGGCGGTCTGCTCCACAAGCGCCAGCATCCCCCGCCAGTCCCCCCAGCCGAAGGGAAGGCCGACGTCCTTCGGATCGAGCCAGCCACGCTCGAGGGCCTCGGCGACGAAGGCGAGCGTCACCCCGAGGCTGATCGTATCCATCCCCAGGAGGTCGCAGAGGTCGTTGGCCTTGACGAGCGAGGGCGCGTGGGAGTTCCCGAGCATGGAGCCCAGGGCGAAGATGGTCTCGTACTCGGGCATCTTCGCTCGGAGACCGGCGAACTCCCCTTCCCCGATCGCGTATTGCTTCCCGCACGCCACCGGGCACTTGAGGCAGGTGGTGTCCTTGTCGTGATAGTGGGTCTTCATTTCCTCGCCGGAGATCTGCCGGGCCTCTCCGTAGACCTCGGTGCGGGCGTTATACGCTCCGAGCCCGCCGATCGTGTTGATCGCCTGGACGAGGAACGGCGTGCCGAAGGTGGCCAGGGCTTGCGTCCCCTTCTTGAGCGGCTCGCGGGTCTCCTCCACCAGGGCCTTGAGCTGCGCGGGGTGCGCCACGTCGGTTTTCCGGGTTCCGGCCACAACCACAGCCTTGACGTTCTTCGCGCCCAGGACCGCGCCGATACCCCCGCGCCCTGAAATCCCCTCCCGGTTCTTCCAGTAGTGGGCCATCGAGGCGAAACGCACCCGGTGCTCGCCGGCCGGCCCGATGGCCATCACGTCGGCGTCCCCGCCCTCGAAGGCCTGCACCGCCTCGACAGCCTCCCGGGTCGTCTTGCCCCAGAGCGCCTGCGCCGGCTCGATCCGGGCTCCCGCCTCGCTGACCTTGACGTAGACCGGCGCCTTCGCGCGCCCCGTGATGCAGATCGCGTCGAAGCCCGTGCGCTTCTGGGTGGCCGGGAAGCGACCGCCGAACGTGGAGTCGAAGAACAGGCCGGTCAAGGGCGACTTGGTCGCCACGCAGGCGCGGCTGTTGCCGGGAACCGTCGTATCGGTGATCGGGCCGACGGCGAAGACCACCAGGTTTGACGGATCAAAGGGATCCACGCCGGGACCGACGTGGTCGTAGAGGAGCCGGGCGGCGAAACCGTTGCCCCCGAGGTAGGCGCGCGCCATCTCCTCCGAGACGGGCTCGATCCACACCCGTCCGTCGGTGACGTCCACGAAAAGAATCCGCCCCCCGTATCCTTTCATCGGCCGCTCACGAGCGAGCCGCGAGCATCCAGACGCCGATCAGAATGAAGCCGAGTGCGGCCACGATCCTCAAGCGCTCCGGTGGCACCCACGCGCCGACCTCGGCACCCACCGCGACCGCGAGGAGGGTCGAGACGACGAGGGCCCCCGCCGCGGCGGCGAACACCCCCCACCTGCTCATCGCGGGGTTCGTCGCGAAGAAGAGGGTGGCCAGCTGCGTCTTGTCGCCCAGCTCGGCCAAGAACACGCTCAAGAACACCACCGCATAAGTTTTCATAAGACCCTCAGTGTACCACCGGGAGGTCAGCGCGCCGTGGCGCTCGAGGGCCCGCCCAGCGCGGCCAGAGCTTGGCGGGCCTGCTGAGCCAGGTCGGGCTCGACGCTGGGCTGGGCCAGGAGCTTTCGGTACACGATCACAGCCGAGTCGGTCTGCTTGAGGGCCGTGAAGCTTTGGCCGGCTCCCAGCAGCGCGCGCCGCGCCCAGATCGAGTCCGGCGCCAGGTAGACGGCGGTCAGGTACGCCTCCGTCGCCTCCTGATGGGCCCGGCGGGTGCGGAACCCCTCGCCGAGCTCAAATGCCGCCTCGACGGCCGCGGCCACATCGGAGCCGGCAACGGCGCCCTCGAACGCCTGCCGCGCCTCGTCCCAGCGCGCTTCCTGCTGGAGCAGGCGTCCCTGGGCGATGCGGCCCGTCATGGTCCATTCGCTGTTTGGATACTCGGTAAACAGGCGCGTGTACGTGTCGAGCGCGCCGACGCGGTCGCCGGCGGCCTCGCGCGCCTGGCCCAGCAGGAACAAGGCGCGGGGCAGGCGCGGATCTCCCGAGCCCGAGACCAGAAACGCTTCCAGCCGCGCGCGCGCGTCGGCCATGGCGCCGCTTCGGAGCAGGGCTTCACTCAACCCCAGCCGGACGTCTTCGGCGAGCGGGCTCTTGGGGTAGCGATCTTCGAGGAGCTGAAAGGTCTCTCGGGCGAGGGGCCACTGCCTCCCGGCCGAGGCGCCCGTCCCCAACCGGAAGAGCGCATCGTCCGCGGGCTCGCTCCCGGGATACTCGTTGGCGAGGCGGAGGGTCAGCGCCCGGGCCTCACTCCATTTCTTGTCCTCCACCGCGAGCGCCGCCACGACGTAGAGGAGCGGCGGCATGATCGAGGCAGACCGCGGCGACTTGAGCAGGGCGGTCGCCGCCTTGCTGAACTCGTCCCGCTTCCCCGCGTTCAGGGCGACCGCCGCCAGCCCGTACTCGGCGGCTGAGATGATGGACGCCGTCCCCGCGTCGCGCGCCTCGCCGAATTCGCGCGCGGCCTCGTCCCAGCGACGAAGGAGGAGCGCGGCGCTCCCCGCGCCGAGATGCGCCAGGGCGCCAACGCCCTGCTGGAGCGCCTTTGCGAATTCCGCCCCCGCCGGCTCCACCAGGCCTTGAGCCAGGAGGGCGGCGCCCAGCGCAACCCGCGCCCGCCCGAGGAGGGGCGAGAGCGGCGCCCGTGCCACGAGGGCGCTCAGTTCCTCGCGCGCCTCCCAGCTCCGGCCCGCCCGGAGATCCAAGATCGCCCGATTCAGGCGAGCCACGTCCGCCTGGCCGTAGGCGGGGTAGCGCGAGAGAAGCTGGTCCAGCAAGTCCTTGGCCCCCGGATCTCCCGCCTCGCCTGCCAGCTCAGCGGCCAGGAGCAGCGCCTCCGGAGCGCGAGGGTCGGCCGGAAAGTAACGCGCGAAGGCGGTCCAGCGCTGGCGGGCGCCGACGCCGTTTCCACGCCGCAGCTCGGCCCAGCCAAGCGAGAGGGCAGCAGCGCCCGCCTGAGGGTGGCCGGGGAACTCAGACAAAAAGCGCCCGAAGCCCGCCGCGGAGGCGTCCCACTCGCGGGCCCAGTATGCGGCTTCGGCGTTGAGGAGGAGCGCCAGCGCTCTGACGTCGTGCTGGAGCGGCTGGCGGAGAACCTCGGCGCTCTCGCTGGCGGCACGGGCGAACTCCCGGGCTTCCAGGTCCATCTGCGCCAGGCGGAGCAGCGCGATCCAGCCGAGCGGTGAGCCGATCTGGAAGCCGCGCACCAGCTCGAACTGGCTGCGCGCCTCGCCGCTCTGACCCTCACGCCGATAGGCCTCGCCGTTGAGAAGGAGCGTGTACGCCCGGTCTTGGGGGCGGAGATCGAGGGCGAGGATCTCCTGGTTGAGGGTGTGAGCGGTCTCGAAGGCTCCGTGCTCGACCGCCCAGCGCGCGAGGAGGAGAAGCGCGGGCAGCACGAGAGTGTTCCCGGGGGCAGCGCTCTGGAGCTGACGAATCTCCTCGCGGGCTCCCGGCCCGTCGCCGAGAGCCAGGAGCGCCCGGGCGAGACCCACGCGGGCCCAGGCCCATTCGGTGGTTTGGGGGTAGGCCGACAGGAGCCAGCGGTACGTTTTGGCAGCCTCGAGCGCGTTCCCGGAAGCCAAGGTCCACCATCCGAGCCGGAGGATGGCAGTCTCGATCAGGGGATGCGGCCCCGCAGCGGCGAAACGCTGGAGCTGCTCGGCGGCCGCCTTGTACTCGCCGACGCGGCCCAGGGTCTCACCGAGCCAGAAGGTCACCTCCAGCGCGAGGGGGCGCGGAATGGAGCGGTTGGCAATGGCTTGCCAGGCCTCGCGCGCTTCCTCAAAACGCCCCAGCGCGTAGAGGGCGATGCCGCGGCCGTGGGCGACGAACTGGACGAGATCTGGGACGGGAGCCCCGCGCAGGAGCTGGTCAAAGCGGGTCAGCGCCCGGGCAGGGTCGTTGAGCTTGAGGGCGACCCAGCCCAGCGAGTAGGCGGCGTAGGCCGAGAATTCATCACCGGAACCCTCCTGAGCCACCAGGAGGAAGTTTCGCTCGGCGGGCTCGTAGCGACCGAGCCGGAGAAGCGTTTCGCCGAGCCAGTAGCGCCCCTCGCGCACGACGGCCCGATCCGTGCCGCCGCGCGCCGCCCCCTCGAAGGCGACCCCGGCTTCCTCCAATTCCTCCCGCTGGAAGCGGGCCCGTCCGCACTCGACCAGTTCCGACGCCACGCCGAACACCGTCCCGAGCGGATTACAGGCGAGGATCCGGGGCGGCGGCAGCGGGGCTACCGCCTTCCGGGAAGGATCCCCGGCGAGCGGGGGCGCCGGCAGTGGAGGCAGCGCGTGAGGCGCATCGGGGAGCACGACCTCCGGGAGCGGGACCGGCGGCTTGTCGAGCGGCGGCGCCGCCAGCGGAATGAGCGGGGCGAGGTCCGGCGGGGGAAGCTCCAGCGGCAGGAGCGTGGAGGCGCCCGCCGACGACGGCAGCAGCAGCATCACGGCCAGCAGGAGGGCCAGCGACCGCGTCATGACTTGGGTTTCTCCGCCTTCGGCTGCGCCGATGGTTTGGCCTTCGCCCGCACCTCGGCGAGCCGCGTGGTGGCCCACTCCTTCAGCGTCTTGTCGAGACCCTGCCCGGCAACGTCCGCGTAGAGCTTTGCCGCCTCCTGTAGCTGGCCGAGCTCCTCGTGGGCGAGCCCGCTTCCGGCCAACGCCCGGAAGCGGAGCGCCGGATCCACGCCCTCGATCGCGCCCACGGACCGGAAGGCCTTGAGCGCGGGCTCGTAGCGCTTCTGTTTGAGTTCGCTCTCGCCGATCAACAGCAGGGCCTCCGCGCGCACCCCGTCGTCGTCGCTCTCACTGGCGCGCTTGGCCAGCGCGGCTGCGTCCTTGAACTGGCTCCGCTTGAACGCCCCCTGCGCCAGCTCGAGCGAGGCGCGTGCGCTCAGAGAGTGCTTCGGAAACTCAGCGCGCAGCCGCCGCCAGGCGGCCTCGGCCTCCTTCTGGCGTCCCAGGTGCTGGGCGATGAGGCCCGCGTCGTAGAGCCCTTCGGCCGTGGGCGGGGATTGGGCGATCAGGGTCTGATACTCCTGGGCGAGCTCCGACTTCTTGCCTTGCTTGAGGAGCGTGTCAGCGATGGCGCGGCGGGCGGTCACCGCAAGCTCGTGGCGGGGGTGCGCGGCGATGAACTCTCTGAGGTCGCTCAGCCCCTCCGCCGTCTTCCCGGCGGCGAGACGGCTCCACCCCAGGAGGTACTTGGCGTCGGGGGCGAGAGCGTGATTGGGGTAACGGGTCTGGAAAGGCGCCAGGAGGGGTATCGCCTCCGTGGGCTTTTTCAGTTCCACCAGGGTCCGGGCGAGATAGAACGTCGACGACGGAGCCAGCAGCGAGTCGGGCCACGCCTTCACGAGCTGCCGGAAGGCGCCGGCGGCCGCCTCCCGATGCTTCAGCTCGAGCTCGGTCCAGGCGAGACCGTACATCGCGTCGGGCGCGACCGGCGCGGCGGCGTTCGCCGCCAGGATGCCGTCGTACGCGGCGCGCGCCTCACTATAGCGTTTCAGCCGAAACAGCGCCTCCGCTTCCCAGAAGCGCGCTTCCTCCGCCCGGCCGGGTGGCGGCGAGAAGCGCTGGGCCTTCCTGAAACTGTCGAGCGCATGTTGGAAGTCCCCGAGGCCGAACTGGCTCTTTCCGAGGAGCAGCGTGGCCTCGGCGGCCCGGCGCTCCTCCGGATACTTCTTCAAAAAGCGCTCGAGCACACGGCTGGCAACCGCGTAGAGACGGTCGCTGAACGCTCCCTCTCCCACCAGCCACAGCCGATCCGCCTCCCCGATTGCCCACGCTGCCGGCGGGCCGACGGCCAAGGGCCACGGGCCCACAGCCGAAAGCCGGGGAGTCCAGAGACAGAGGAGGCAGGCTACTCCAAGGACCAGGAACCTTCGCGACAGCTGGTCCGCCATGATTCTTCTCAAGCGTACCACGATTTTGGGCCTGGCCGGCGTGTTCGATACTGTACTATCGTACTAGGACACTACTACTATGAATCCGCCATCCGGCCTCACGGTCAATCGACAGAGCGCTATCCCGGTGCACCTGCAGCTCAAGACGCAGATCCGTCACCTGATCTCGACCGGCAGCCTTAAGCCCGGCAGCCAGGTACCCGCGGTCCGACAGCTGGCGGGCCTTCTCCGCATCAATCCGAACACGGCCGCCAAGGCACTGGCCGAACTCCAGCAGGAGGGCTACCTTGAAAGCCGACCCGGGCGAGGGACCTTCGTCGCGGACCGGCCCCCGACTGGCGGCGGACGGATGGCCCAGGGCCTCCAGCGCCTCGTGGACGAGACCATGGAACGCGCCCGGCGACTCGGTTACGCCGTGGAGGAGTTCCTCGCCACCGCCGCCGCCCGCGCCCCGGCCGTGGGAGCCAAGAAACCCCGGCGCGCTCGCGCGCTCGTGGTCGAGTGTAATCGGGAGGAGCTCTCGCGCTTCCGCGACGAACTCGAAGTCGAACTGTCCCTTGCGGTGGATCGCATGCTGGTTGAGGAACTGACCGAGCGAGCCCGCCGCGATCCAGCCTTCATCCGCGAGTTCGCCGTCGTCATCACCACGTTCTTCCACATCCACGAGGTCAAAGCGGCTCTGGCCGCCGAGCCGGTCCCCGTGATGGCGCTTCTCACGGAGGCCGGCATCTCCACCCTGCTCCGCCTCGCCGAACTTCCCGAAGGCAGCACGGTGGGTCTGGTCTGCACGACGCCGAAGGGAAGCCAGAACCTCCTCCGCTCGATTCAATCCGCGGGGCTCGATCATCTGAACCCAATCCTGGCCAGCGCCGACGATCCGTGGAGCATCGAGCGGATGCGGGAGGAAACCTCGGTGGTGGTCTGTTCGGAACAAGCCGCCCCCAGGATCCGCGCCATCCTACCGCCGACCACCGAGATCATTGTCTCGACCCGGACGATCGACCGCGCGGGGCTCGACCTCGTGCGGGACCTCCTTGCGCGGCTTGAGGCGCCGCCCCTCAGGGCGTCGCGGTGAGTCCGGAGCCCCCGACGCGCCGCGCAGCCTAAGCCGCTATAATAGCGGCGTGGACCTCTTCGACGCTCGCGACTCGGTCCCCGCTCCCGCCCCGGCGCCGCTCGCGGACCGCGTGCGCCCGCGGAGCCCGGACGAATTTCTTGGCCAGGGACACCTCCTCGGCCCCGGCAAGGTCCTGAGGCAGGCCCTGGAATCGGGCAAGCTCCACTCCATGATTCTCTGGGGGCCGCCGGGCTCCGGGAAAACCACGCTGGCCCTGCTCCTGGCGCGGGCCAGCGGCGCTCACTTTGTGACCTTCTCCGCCGTGCTCTCGGGCGTCAAGGAGATCCGCCAGGTCGTCGCTGAGGCCGCCGCGCTGCGCGCGCGCAACGGGACCCGGACGCTTCTGTTCGTGGACGAGATCCACCGCTTCAACAAGGCCCAGCAGGACGCCTTCCTGCCCCACGTGGAGAAAGGGACGATCATCCTGGTGGGGGCGACCACCGAGAACCCGTCCTTCGAGGTGATCTCGGCACTCCTCTCCCGTTGCCGTGTGTACGTCCTCGAGCCGCTGGGCGAGGAGGATCTGCTGGCCCTGCTCGAGCGGGCTCTTCGAGATGCGGAACGCGGCCTGGGAGCCTTCAAGCCCGAGGTTCGCGAGGAAGCGCTCAGGCTCATCGCCAGATCGGCGAACGGGGACGCCCGGGGCGCGCTGAACATCCTGGAGCTCGCCGTCATGTTGACCCCCGCGGGGCCGGACGGGGTCCGCCACGTACAGGAGCCCGCAATTCGCGAAGCCGTGCAGAAGAAAACGCTCCTCTATGACAAGGCGGGCGAGGAGCACTACAGTCTGATCTCGGCCCTGCACAAATCCCTCCGCGACTCGGACCCGGACGCGGCGCTCTACTGGCTCGCGCGGATGCTCGAATCCGGGGAGGACCCGCTCTACCTCGCGCGGCGGCTGGTCCGCTTCGCCTCCGAGGACGTGGGCAACGCCGATCCGCTGGCCCTTCAGCTGGCGCTGGCCGCCAAGGACGCCTACCACTTCCTGGGCTCTCCCGAGGGGGAACTGGCCCTGGCCCAGGCCACCCTCTACCTCGCCTGCGCGCCAAAATCCAACGCGGTGTACGTGGCCTTCGGCGAAGCCCAGACCGACGTTCACGCGAAGCCCGCAGAGCCGGTGCCTCTCCACCTCCGAAACGCCCCGACGGGTCTCATGGCTCACCTCGGCTACGGCAAGGGGTACCAGTACGCCCATGACGCGCCCGACGCCCTGGTGGACCAGGAGCACCTTCCCGAATCCCTCAAGGGACGGACCTACTACCGTCCGACGGACCGTGGCCTCGAGGCCGAGATTGCCCAGCGCCTCGCGCGATGGCGACACTGGCGTCAATCCCGTCGAGGCGGTCGGTGAGAGCCCCCCGGGCCGGCGGCTTCACAGAGCGACAGGGCGCCCCGGAGCGGCGAGTGTGATACACAAGTAGAGATGGATCGGATCCGAGTCGGGATCATCTTCGGCGGACGCTCGGGCGAGCACGAGGTCTCGCTCGCATCGGCAGCGTCCATCCTCCAGGCAATTGACCGGAGCCGCTTTGAGCCCGTCCCCATCGGCATCGCCAAGGACGGCCGCTGGCTGGTAGGGGGCGATCCCCTGCGGGCCCTTGCCGAGGACGTGAGGGGCGCCCTCACGGCAGGCGACGTCACCGGCGCGGTGAAGGAAGGACTGGTGGCCCGAGCTGAAACGACTGACCCCGGGAGCGCTACCCTCGCTCGGGTGGAGCGCGCTGAGGGCTTTCCCCCCGGGCTGCGGCGCGAACTGGACGTGGTGCTGATCATGCTCCACGGCCCGTACGGCGAGGACGGGACCGTCCAGGGGCTCCTGGAGCTGGCCGGTATCCCCTACGTCGGCGGCGGGGTCCTGGCCTCGGCGGTCGGGATGGACAAGGCGGTGATGAAGGCCGTCTTCAAGGCGGCCGGGTTGCCCATCGTGGAGCACTTGGTCATTCTAAGTCGTCAGTGGGAGCGCGAAGCCGACCCCGTCGCCCGTCAGGTGGCGGCGCAGATCGGCTATCCCTGCTTTGTCAAGCCGTCGAACCTCGGCTCGAGCGTGGGGGTCAGCAAGGTCAAGTCGCCAGAGGGATTGCCGGCGGCGATGGCGGAGGCCGCGCGTCACGGCCGCAAGCTCCTAGTGGAGCGGGCCATCCAGGGGCGCGAGATCGAGGTGAGTGTGCTGGGCAACGACGAGCCGTTGGCCTCCGTCCCCGGTGAGGTCCTCTACGACAAGGAGTGGTACGACTACGAGGCGAAGTACGGCGAGGGGCACGCGAGGCTCAAGATCCCCGCGCCGCTCTCGCCGGAACAAACGCGGCGGTTCCAGCAATTCGCCGTGGCCGCCTTCAGCGCCATCGACTGCCGCGGCATGGCACGGGTGGACTTCTTCCTCGAAGGGGAACGGATCTTCGTCAACGAGATCAACACCATCCCTGGCTTCACCGTCCACTCGGCTTACCCACGACTCTGGGAGGCTTCAGGGCTCTCCTATCCCGACCTGATCACCCGCTTGATCGAGCTCGCCCTCGAAGCGAGGAGGGACGCACCGTGACCGGGTCCCCTCAGCACGGCCAGCGGGAGGCGGAGGACGGGGAGCCCCGCGGCGCGGAGCGCACCGCGACGACACCTGCGAGCTGCGCAGTGCACAGTCAGGCAAAGACATTCTCCGCGCCCGCGGGAGCGAGCACCGTGGGGCTGGCCTACGCCAGGACCCGCTGGCCGTGAAGGTAGTCATCACCGGCGGGGGCACGGGCGGCCACACGAGCGCTGGCCTTGCCGTTGCCGCCGCCCTCCGCCGGCACGGAATTGAGTGCGCCTGGATCGGAAGCCGCGCCGGCATCGAGGCCCGCCGCGTCCCCGAGGCCGGTATCCCCTACCACGCGATCCCCGCCGGGAAGCTCCGCCGCTACTGGGACTGGCAGAACCTCACCGACCTCCTGCTCCGAGTCCCCTCCGGCGTGGTGCGGGCCCGGCGACTCCTACCCGGGCTCAACCCCAACCTCCTCTTCGCGACCGGGGGTTTCGTGGCGCTTCCGACCGTGGTGGCGGCTCGAGGCCTTGGGATTCCGATCGTGATCCACGAGCAGACGTCGGCCCCGGGCCTCGCGAACCGGCTGGCCGCTCGGGTAGCCGTCAAGATCGCCCTCACGTTCCCCCAATCGGGGACCGAGTTCCCCCCCGACAAGGTCGTGGTGACGGGCAACCCCCTCCGCCCCGAGCTCGCAGGGGGATCCCGCGAGGCCGGCCTCGCCCGGCTCGGGTTGGACCCGGCGCTCCCGGTCATCTATGTGACCGGCGGGGCCCAGGGCTCCCAGCGGATCAACCGAACCGTGGGAGGGATCCTCAGGCCGCTCCTCGAGACCTGCCAGGTAATCCACCAGTGCGGCGGCAACCCCGAGACGGGCGACCAGCGGTGGCTTGAGGAGCAGGCGAAAAGTTTACCCGGGGGGCTCCGGCCCCGTTACCGCCTGATCCCGTACGTGGGCGCGGAGCTCCGCGACGTCTACGCCGTCGCGAGCCTGGTGGTCGGGCGGGCAGGGGCGGGTACGGTGAACGAGTGCTGCCACCTGGGGTTGCCGGCCCTCTACATTCCGCTGCCGGGGACCCGCGGCGACGAGCAAACCACCAACGCACGGCTGGTTCAGGCCATCGGCGGCGGCGTCCTCTTTCCCCAGGTCGCCCTCACGCCGAAAGGGCTGCTGGAGAGCGTGCGCGGACTCCTGGCCGACCCGCCGCGACTCAAAGCGATGGGGGAGCGCGCGCGGAGTTTGGCAGTGCCGGATGCTGCGGAGAGGATCGTCAGGCTCATCGTCGAGGTGGCTTCCCCCTGAGGTCGAAGCGGAGGGGACACTCTGCACAGTGCGGCTGACTCCGACAGTACTGCTTGCCCACCGCTACGAGCAGCGCGTGGTACTCATTGAAGAGGCGGGGGTCGCTGGGCAGGTGACGCTCGAAGAAGCCGCGGACTTGCTCGTAGTCGGCCCGGGCTGAGAGAAGGCGGTGGCGGGTCAGAACCCGCCGCGTATAGGCATCCACGACGAAGACCGGGCGCCCCAGAGCGTAGAGAAGAATGCTATCGGCAGTCTCGGGACCGATGCCGGGCACACCGAGCAGTTCGCGCCGGAGCGCGTCGAAGGGTGCTTGGCTCATGACCCTGAGGCTTCCGCGATGCCGGCGCCGCAGGTACCGAAGAAAGGCGCGCAGGCTCAGCGCCTTCACCCTGAAGTAGCCCGAGGGGCGAATGAGCGACGCCAGTCGGGCCATCGGGATCGCCGCCAGGCGCGGGGGGGTCAGGAGCCGGCGGGACCTGAGATTGGCCAGGGCACGCTCCACGTTGCCCCAGGCGGTGTTCTGGGCGAGGATCGCCCCGGCCACGACCTCGAACCGGGTCTTCGCCGGCCACCACTCCTGAGGTCCGAAGCGCCGCGCGAGGGCAGCATAGAGGCGGAGCAGCCGCCGTCTAATCGATCGGGAGGCCTGATCCGTGATCGCGCTCCTCGTTTTCCTTCAGTTGAACCTCTCCGTGGCAGTCAGCGGCCCCTATACCTCACCGGAGTACCTGCCCCTCCACGTCGCTGAGGCCGAAGGGTACTTCAGCCAGGAAGGGCTCCAGGTCTCGCTCAGGACAACTCGCTCTGAGCCCGGCGCCGCGGAGGCTCTGGCCCGCGGCCAGGCCGATGTAGCCGTCACCTCCCTGGAGGCTGCGCTTCGCAACGGCGCCGTCGGCGGGCGCCCTCCCAGGCTGGTGTTCGGGCTAACGGCCGCTCCGCCTGTCGCGCTGCTGGTTCCCACGACCCACCGCGCGACCATCAACCGCATCGAGGATTTGGCCGGCCGCACCGTCGGCCTCTCGAGCCCCGGCGCCCCGGAACAGTCGCTCCTCTACGCCTTGCTCGAGCATCACCGGATCCGGCCGGTCCAGCTCACCCTGGTGAGCCTCGGCGAGCGGGGCCTGGTCGCAGCGCTCGAACAGGGAGAGATCCACGCGGCACTCCTTCCCGACCCCTGGGCCACTCGCCTGGCTCAAGAGGGTAAGGTCACGGTCCTTGCCGACTTCCGGCGTCCGGATGAGGCCGCCCGCTGGCTCGGTGGGCCGACAGTCCACGCGGCCCTGTTCGTCAGACCCGACGGGGGGCTCACGCCGCCCCAGCTCACCGCTTTGGTGCGGGCGCTGCTCCAGGCTGTCAGGCGGGTGGAGACCGCACACCCGGAGGACCTCCTCGCTCGCCTCCCGCAGCGCGCCGTCGGCCTCAAAGACGATTTCATCACCCGCCTCGCCGGCGCCCGGGAGATCTACCTCCCGGGCGGCTGGGTTCGGCCAGAACCCCTGGAGCTGAGTGTGGCCATGATCCGCGCCCGGGCCCCCCTGCCCAGAGCTGTCAATCTCCCTCGCCAGCCGGCCGATCTCCTCCTCCTAGGCCCGCTCAAGACGGTCCTGGACTCGAAATGAGCCCCCAGGCCTCCAGCAGACGGCGCGTGGTAGTGAGGGGCAGGCCCACGACGTTCGTGTAGCAACCCTCCACCTTCGCCACCAGCCCACCCCCGGCCGCCTGGATCGCATAGGCGCCCGCCTTGTCAAAGGGCTCTCCGGAAGCAACATAGGCGTCGATTTCAGCCTCAGCATACGTCCGCATCAGGACCCGCGTCACCACGGCGGCGGTCGCCTCACGTCCCCCGGGGGCCTCAACCAGGGCCACGCCCGTGATCACTTCGTGCTCCCGCCCTTGGAGCTCCCGGAGCATGCGGCGCGCGTCCTCCGCGCTCTCCGGCTTGCCGAAGACCCGCCCTTCAAGCACGACGGCGGTGTCGGCTCCGAGAACAATGGCCCCGGCCAGTCCGAGCGCGACGGACCGGGCCTTAGCGAGCGCTAGCGCCATCACACCCTCCCGGACGGGCCCCCACGGCCATGCCTCGGGCACGTCGCTGGGCACCACGTGGAAAGGAAGGCCGAGCTGCCGCAACAACTCGGCGCGCCGGGGAGAAGCGGAGGCCAGGATCAGGCGCTCCCTCACCCTAATCTTCTCCTCCCCCTCACCTTTGTCCTCTCCCCCGCTGGGGGAGAGGACAAAGGTGAGGGGCTGAAGGTGTCACGACGAAATGAGGGAGAGAAAGGGATAGAACCAATGGCCGGAGGCGACGGCGGGCCGCCCCGGGTTCAGGAGATGATCAGCGGGTGCTTGTCCGTGATGACCCGATCCTGCTTCTCCAGCGCGTCGCGGACGTGCTTGGGCAAGGCAAACGCGTGAGCGTGGGTCTGGCCGTCCCAGTAGCCCAGTTCGCCGGCGATCTGGGTGGAGATGAGCCGGTCCACCGCCTCGGCGCTCTGGCCCCGGGGGTCTGCACCCTTGGAGGCCAGGGCGAACCCCCACGGGGTGCCGAAGCACGAGATGAAAGTCTGGTACGGGGCGACCACCGGGAAGACCTCGCGGAGCGTCCGGCAGACCGCCGCGAAGAAGCCGAGCTCCCCCACCTTGGTCATGCCCGCCTGCATCGTCATGACGCCCTCGGGGCTCAGGCGGTCGCTGATCAGGCGATAGAATTCTCTGGTAAAGAGCAGGCAGGCCGGCCCCTCCTCCAGAGGCTCGGTGAGGTCCACAACGATCAGGTCGAAGCGTTCGGAGGTCTGCTCGAGGAAGACCCGGGCGTCGTCGTGACGCACCTCGGTCCGGGGGTCGTCGAACGCGCCCTGGTGCATCTCCGGGAGGTGGCGCTTGCACTGCTCCACCACCTCCTGGTCGATGTCCACCATGAGGGCGTGGCGGATCGACTTGTGGCGAAGGATCTCCCGGAGGGTGGCGCCCTCCCCGCCGCCGATCACCATGGCCCGCTCCGGCCGGGGATGAGCCAGGAGGCCGGGGTGAACCAGGGCCTCGTGATAGATGAACTCGTCGGCCTGGCTGGACTGGATCCGCCCGTCAAGAACCAGGCATTTGCCGTAGTCGGCGAGCTCCAGGATCTCCATCTGCTGGTACTTCGTTCGGACGGAGGCAAGGGTGCGAAGGATGGCGTGCATGTGCCCTTCGACGGGCGTGGTAGTCTCCACGAACCACGTGTGGCTCTGGGGATTGATCATCCGGGAAGCCCCACCGGCTTGTGCGGGAGAGGCAGGGCGCTGTGCAAGAAGATCCCGCGCTGGAGCTCGACGGCGGAGGCCCGTTCGGCCCCGAACTGCTCGACCAGGTAGCTGGCCGCGACCTCCGGCTGGAGGCCCTCTCCGCAGGAAAAGATGTCCACGGCGGCGTACCGATACTCGGGCCAGGTGTGGATGGACAGGTGCGACTCGGCGATGACCACGACCCCGCTGATGCCGAACGGGTTGAACTCGTGAAAGACGACATCCACGATGGTGGCCTGTGCGCGCTTCGCGGCCTCCACCAGCGCACCCTTCACGATCTCCAGGTTGTTGATGACCTGCGCGTCGCAGTCAAACAACTCGAGAAGCAGGTGCCGTCCCAGAGCTTGCAATCCGATCAGCCTCCTTTCCCTCCTCCCTCCGAAAAAAACCTTCTCAACCAAATTTTTTTAACTGTATGGCCCCTTTTTTTTAAATGCAAGAAAAAAATGAGGCTCCGGAGCCTCCGACGGGCCAAAATTTTGCTTGCATTCCGGAGTCGAGCCGCTAAGATGGGCGAAAATTTGTAGTCGCGGCGAGGCGAACTCCGAAGGAGGCGAGAAGGAGGGCCGGATGCTCTGGAAAAAGGTGACCAAGGTGGCGGCGACCGCCGGACACGCGGAAGGCACCACGCCCCTCAACGCGTTCGACAACGCGCTCCTGGCGGCGGGCATCGGCAACATCAACCTCGTCAAGATCTCCAGCATCATCCCCCCCGATGCGGACATCGTGGATCTTCCCAGAATCAAGCCCGGCGCGCTCATTCCGACCGCGTACGCCTACATGGCGGGGAGCGTCCCCGGGGAGCTGATCTCGGCGGCGGTCGGCTACGCCCTCCCCGAGGACCGGACCCGGGCCGGGGTCATCATGGAGTACCACGCCAAGGGCACGCGGGGCGAGGCCGAGCGGATGATTCACCAGATGTTGGAGGAGGCCTTCCGGGTCCGGGGAGAAACAATCCGGGAGCGAAAGGTGTTCGCCGCCGAGCACCGGGTGGCGCGAATCGGCTGCGCCGTGGCGGCGGTGACGCTCCTGTCCGAAGAGGACATTCTCTAGCCGGTCAAGCGACCGGCCGCCGGGACCGCCACCTTCCGGGACCCATGAGATCGGTTTCCCCTGGCTTCATCGCCTGCACCCGTTCCCCATCCCAGGCCCAGATCCTCTTCTTCGGCATCCCCTTCGAAGGCAAGGTGAACCTCCGAAAGGGCGCCGACCGCGGCCCTTTGGATCTGCGGGTGGCGTCGGACTCGATCGAGACGTACTCGCCGCAGCTCGGCAGAGACCTCGAGGATCTGGCCATGGCCGACCTGGGCGACTGTGAGCTGCCCGAGGGCAGTCCGCGGGACCAGCTTGAGGCCGCCAGGCAGGAGATCAGCCGCTTCTGGCGGCCTGGCCTCCGCCCCGTGATGCTCGGCGGCGACCACACGGCCACGCTGCCGGTCATCGAGGTCCTGGCCGCTGCCGTTCCCGACCTCAGGGTCCTCCACCTCGACGCACACCCGGACACGCGGTCTGAGTTCCTTGGGGAGCGGTTCAACTACGCCTCGGCCATGGCGCGCGTCATGGAAGTGGTGTCACCCGAGCGGGTCTTCCAGGTTGGCATGCGCACCGGCTCACGGGAGGAGTTCGAGCGCCAGCCTCCTAACTTCTTCCCCGTCACCACTCATGCCCCCCTCGAGGCCGTCCGGCTAATCCTCCCGAAGCTCCGGGCCCACCCCCTCTACGTGACGATTGACATCGACGTCCTGGACCCGGCCGAGGCCCCCGGCACCGGCTCTCCCGAACCCGGCGGGCTGAGGGTTCCCGAGCTGGTGGAAATCATCCGGCTCCTGGAGGGTGTGGAGGTCGTCGGAACCGACCTCGTCGAGGTCGCGCACGCCCACGATCCCTCGGGACGTACCGGCATCGCCGGCTCGTGGGTCCTCCGGGAGGCCATCCTGACCTGGTGGGGGAAATGACCACCAAGGCAGGTCTACCCGACCGCCGAGGCCGCTCGACGGCCGATGCGTCAAAGCTCAACGCTGCTAAGGAGGAGTACTCGGCCCCCCGATACTACGAAGTGGCTTTCGACCTCAACCGCAAGGCCGAGGTCGATTTCCTCGAAACCTGCTTCAAGCGCTACGGCCACCGCCCGGTGAGGCGGGTCCTGGACATCGCCTGCGGCACCGGCCCGCACCTGCTCCGGCTCGCCCGCCGAGGCTACCAGATGACCGGCCTGGATCTCTCGCGCGAGAACATCGCCTACGTCCGAAACCGGGCAGGCGCCGCGGGGCTTGACGTGTCCCTTCACGTGGGCGACATGACGCGCTTCACCCTGCCCAGGCTGGTGGACGAGGCCATCTGCATGCAGGACTCGCAGGGACACCTCCTGACCAACGAAGAGATCCTCCGCCACTTCAGGGCCGTCGCCCGCGCGCTCAGGCCCGGCGGGCTCTACATCTTTGACCGCTTCATCCCCTCCTCGTGGACCAACCCGGCCCGGCGCTGGTCCTGGACCCGGCGACGTGGCAAGCTGACGGTGCGCGCCACCTTCGCGGCCCTCGAGACCGTCAACCCGGTGAGCCAGGTCTTCGGGGAGGACATGAGCTTCGAGGTCGTGGAGAACGGGACGGTCAAGCGCTACCACCAACACCACCTCTCGCGGATGGTCTTTCCCCAGGAACTGAAGGCGCTGGTGGCGCTGGCCGGGGGGTTCAAGTTCGTCCAGTGGTTCTACGGCTTCAAGCCCCACCAGGTGCTCGACCGGGCCAAGCATCCGCTGATGATGATCGTTGTCCTCCGGCGCAAGGCGTAGGCGCGCCAAGACGGAGACCGCCGGCGGCCCGCGGGTGGCGCGGCCGGGTACCCGCGCCGAAGGCGTGGGTGGGCGCCCCACGGCGCGGAGCGCACCGCCTAAGAGCCGCCGGAGTTCCAATGTCGGGTCGAACAGGCGCTGAGGAGTCTCACGCTCGAGGGAGTGAGCACCGTGGGGCTGTTCGCAGCGGCCGGGTACCCGCGAAGCGGGTGCGCGGGCCGGCCATGCCGAAGCTCATCCTGAAGCGCGGCCGAGAGGCGAGGATCCGGTCCGGCCACCCCTGGATCTACCGCGGCGAGGTCGCCAAGGTCGTCGGCGACTGGCGGCCCGGCGAGGCCCTGAGCGTCCTCGACAGCCAGGGCCGGTTCCTCGGGCGGGGCTTCTACAACCCGCGCCCGTCCCTGGTCTGCCGGCTGCTTACCCGCGAGGACGAGCCGGTCGATGGCGCCTTCTTCAGGAAGCGGATCGAGGCCGCCGTCGCCTTTCGCCAAGAGTCGGGCCCGGTGTCGGACGCCTTCAGGGTGGTCTGGAGCGAGGCTGACGGGCTGCCGGGGCTCGTCGTAGACCGCTATGCCTCCGTCGCCGTAATCCAGTGCCTGACCCTGGGGATGGTTCAGAACCGCCCCTGGATCGTCGAGGCGCTCGGCTGTCTCGACGGCGTCTCTCACTACTACGGGCACGACGAGGAGACCGCCGGCAGGCTGGAAGGCTTCGAGCCTCTAAAGGGCTGGATCAGCGTCCCCGGGGCGACGGAGGTGGAGATTCGGGAAGGCCCCTGCCGGTTCGTGCTCTCCATCGAGGCGGGCCAGAAGACCGGCTTCTACCTCGACCAGCGAGAGAATCGGGCCCTCGTCGCCAGCCTCGCCCCCGCCAGACGCCTGCTTGACGTCTTCTGCTATTCGGGGGCTTTCGCCTGTCACGCGCTGGTCGCCGGCGCTGCCCGAGCCGCGGCAGTCGAGAGCTCGCCGGAAGCCGTAACGTTAGCCAGGCGGAACCTGGCGCTGAACGGCCTCGAGGACCGGGCGGAGTTCAGGGAAGGGAACGCCTTCGATATCCTCCGGGGAATGGAGCGGGCCGGGGAGCGCTTCGATCTGATCGTCCTCGACCCGCCGCCCTTTACCCGGTCCAAGGATGCGCTCCCGGCGGCCACTCGCGGTTACAAGGAGATCAACTTGCGCGCCCTCAAGCTGCTGGCTCCCGGCGGCGTGCTGGCCACGTTTTCCTGCTCCCACCATGTCTCGCCGGCTCTGTTCGAAGAGATCTGCCGGGCCGCCGCCGCCGACGCGGGGGTGACGGTTCGACTCCTGACCTCGCTCACCCAGGCCCGCGACCACCCGATCCTGCTCAACGTCCCTGAAACGCGCTACTTGAAGGGCCTCCTGCTGGAG
>CAYRZF010000016.1:20543-34174 GCA_964428805.1 uncultured bacterium
CCCGATCCTGCTCAACGTCCCTGAAACGCGCTACTTGAAGGGCCTCCTGCTGGAGATCGCCTAACGGCGGCCGCGGGTCCTGTCGCGGGGACCAGCCCCGTCCGTCCTCGCTCCACCCATCCCCCAGTGGGGCCCTTCCGCTGCGGGCGGCCTGGGCGCCCCGTTCCCCGCGCCACCGGCAGCCTGCTGTGGGGCGATTCCTACGCAGCCGAGACTAGGAAGAAGCGCGCGTCGCGGCCTCGCGCAGGAGAGCGGAGACGTTCTCGAAGGTGAACGGCTTGGGCAAGGTCAGGGCCCCGGCCTCCTTCACCAGCTCCACCAGCTCGGGCGATCGCGCATTGCCGCTCATGAACGCCAATCGTCGGACCAGCGGCGAGCCGCGGTCCCTGAGCGCCTCCCAGAGCTGCCGCCCGCCCATCCCGGGCATCTTGACGTCCACGATCAGGAGATCGTAGGGGGAGGCCTCCACTCGCGCGAGCGCCTCCCTTCCGTCCCGCGCCACTTCCACCTCGTGGCCGAGCCGCCGAAGCAGGCCGCTCAGGACCCCGGCCACCCCGGCCTCGTCCTCGGCCACCAGAATCCTCATCGGCCTCGGCGGCACACTCTGAGGCGAGCCCTCTGCGGGGCTGGGGGCACCCACCGGGAGCTCGACGATGAACACCGCCCCGCCCTCGGGGCGGTTCTCCGCCCAGAGGCGGCCACCGTGCTCCGTCACGATCCGATAGGAGACGCTGAGCCCCAGTCCGGTCCCCTCTCCCGGCGGCTTGGTGGTGAAGAACGGGTCGAAGATCCGCGGCAGGTCCCCCGGCGAAATCCCGGGCCCATTGTCGAGGACCTCCACCCGCACCCCGGACTCGAGTGATCGAAGCCGGATCACGAGGGTGCCGCGGCCGTGGGCCGTCTTCATGGCCTGGTGGGCGTTCTGGACCAGGTTGAGAAAGACTTGCTGGAGCTGGTTCTCGTCCGCCCAGACCGCCGGCACGGACTCGAACTGAGTCTCCACTCGGATGTCGTCCGTTCTGAGGTGATAGCCCTTGAGGTCCAGGACGCGCCGGAGCTGGTCGGCCACCGCGCAGAGGGACCGCTGCGGGGTATAGCGCCCGGCAAAAAGGAGGAGGTTCTGGACGATCCGAGCGGCGCGCAGGGTTTCCTCCGAGACGACCTGGAGGCGCTCTTGAATCTCCTTGCCCAGGTGGCCCAGGAGGAGGAGCTGGACCTCGCCCAGGATCGTCGTCAGCGGGTTATTGATCTCGTGGGCCACCCCGGCGGCCAACTCGCCGACCGCGGCGAGTTTCTCGGCGTGGATCAGCTCCGCCTGGGTGCGGCGGAGCTCTTCGAGCTGACTCCGGATCTCGGAGTAGAGGCGCGCGTTGTCGAGCGCCAGACCGATCTGGTCCGCAGCCGACTCCAGGAGGGCGACTTCCTCCTCCGAGAACGTATCGGGGGTTTGCCGCCCGATGGAGAGGGTCCCGAGGATCCGGTCCCGCGCCCGGATGGGAACCGAGATGAAGCCGCGAATCCCCTCCGCCTCGACCACCGCTCGCGCGGCGGGCAGGAGATCCGGCGAGGCGCGCACATCGCCCACGATGAGGGTGCGTCCCTGGGCGGCCGCCCGGCCGATCAACCCCTCTCCGAAGGGAAGGACCATGTTGACTTCGCGGAGCTTCGGAGAGAGCCCGCGGTCGCCCCGGAGGACGAGCGAGTGTCCGTCCGGGGAGAGGAGGTGGAAGCTCGCGATCTCGTGCCCCGTGACCTCGGTGAGAGCGGCCAGGGATTTCTCCAAGACCTCCTCGAAATCAAGTGAGCGGCTGACCGCTTCGGCCACCGTGCGGAGGATGGCCAGGTGCCGTCCGACGGGGGCAGAGGCAGGGCTACGATCAGCCATCAACCTACTGCGGGGTGAGCACGAGTCACCCACTCATAGACGAGTTTGAGTGCCGCGTCGAGCTTGGACGCATCCTTGCCCCCGGCCTGGCCGAGGTCGGGACGGCCGCCGCCGCCGCCGCCCACCTCGCGGGCGACCTCCTGGATCAGCTTGCCCGCGTGGAATTGGCGGGTCAGGTCCTTGGTCACAGCGCTGACGAGACTCACCTTGTCGTCCTTCACGCTCCCCAGACAGATCACCCCCGAGCCGATCCGCTCGCGGACTGCGTCCACGACGGCGCGGAGTCCGTCCTGATCCAGCCCGTCCACCCTCGCCGCCACGACGGCCACGCCGGCGACCTGTCGGGCGGCAGCGACGAGCTCCTGAGCACGGCTTTTGGCCGAACGTCCTTCGAGGACTTCGATCTGTTTCTCCAGCTCCCGGCGCTCGTCGAGCAGTTTAGCGAGACGCTGGGGCAGTTCGAGCGGTGGAACCTTGAGCAGGCCGGCGGCCTCCCGGAGCGCCGACTCTTCCTGCCCCACGTGCTGGAGAGCCGCATCCCCCGTCACGGCCGTGAGACGCCGGACCCCGGCGGCCACGGCCCCCTCCGAGACCACCTTGAAGAGCCCGATCTGCCCCGTCTGGTCAAGGTGGGTGCCGCCGCAGAGCTCGGTCGAGAAGTCGCCGATCCTGATCACCCGCACGCGCTGGCCGTACTTCTCCCCGAACAGCGCCAGGGCGCCCATCTTCAGCGCCTGCTCAAGGTCGGTCTGGATCGGGTCCACGCGGAGATTGTCGCGCACCTTCTCGTTCACCAGTTCCTCCACCTGCTCCAGTTCTCGGTCCCTGACCTGGCTCCCGTGGGTGATGTCGAAGCGGAGATGATCGGGCGCCACGAGCGAGCCCGCCTGGGTGACGTGTGTGCCGAGCACCTTGCGGAGCGCGGCGTGGAGGAGATGCGTCCCCGTATGGTGCAAGCGGAGCCCCTGACGGCGCGGCGACTCCACCGAGACCGCCACGTCCTCTCCCTCCCGAAAACCGCCCGCCTCTACCCTCACCCGGTGGACGATGAGGCCGGTCCCACGGAAGTAGGTGTCGAGGATCCGACCGCTCCCCTGGCGGCCCACGAGCTGGCCCGTATCGCCGATCTGGCCGCCCGATTCCGCATAGCACGGCGTCCGATCGAGGATCACTTCGACCTCGTCGCCGGCGACGGCCTCGCGGATGCGGCGGCCGCCGCGGACCATGACGAGGAGTCGGGCCGGGCTCGCCAGCGCTTCATAGCCCACGAACTCGACAGCCGGCATCTGGACCGTGAGCTCCGCGTAGATCTTCGCGGACTCACCTTCCTCCCCCGCCCCGAACGCGGCGCCGGCCCGGGCGCGCTCGCGCTGGGCGGCCATCTCCGCGTCGTAGGCGTCCACGCTCGCCTGCGGCACCGTCCAGCCCGACTCCTGGAACACTTCCTGCGCCATGTCGAACGGGAAGCCGTAGGTGTCGTAGAGGGTGAAGAGGAATTTCCCGTCGGCCACCTTTTCCCTCGCGTTCCGGTTGACCTCCAGATACTCGCGGATCTTCGCGACCCCCGTATCCAGCGTCTCGGCGAACCGCTCCTCTTCCGCTCGCACCACCTCCTGCACTCGCTGCTTTTCCTTCTGGAGCTCGGGATAGGCCGACGCCGTCACGTCCACGACCCAGTCCACGGCCTTCCAGAGGAACGGTTCGTACACACCCAGCAGGCGCCCGTGCCGCATGGCGCGTCGCATGATCCGGCGCAGCACGTAGCCGCGCCACTCGTTGGAGGGATAGACACCGTCCGCGATGAGAAAGGTCGTAGCCCGGGCATGGTCGGCGATTACGCGCAGGGAGATGTCGTCGGCCTCGGAGGCCTTGTAGGGCTTCCCCACGAGCTTCGCCGTCCGGTCGAGGATGGGCCAGATGAGGTCCGTCTCGAAGTTGGAGAACTTGCCCTGCATGATGGCAGCCATCCGCTCGAGGCCCAGCCCGGTGTCGATGGAGGGCTTGGGGAGCGGCATCAGCGTTCCCGCTTGGTCGCGGTTGAACTGCATGAAGACCAGGTTCCAGACCTCGAGCCACCGATCGCACTCGCAGGCCGGACCGAGGCACCGGCGGCCGGCCTTTTCCTCCGCGCACGGCAGGTGGTCTCCCTGGTGGTAATGGACCTCCGAGCACGGCCCGCAGGGCCCCGTGTCGCCCATTGCCCAGAAGTTGTCGGCTTCGCCGAGACGGAGGATCCGCTCCGGCTCGAGGCCGGCGACCTTCTGCCAGAGGCCGAAGGCCTCGTCGTCGTCGGTGAAAACCGTCGCCCAGAGCCGGTCGCGCGGAAGACCCATCTCCTTCGTGAGGAACTCCCAGGCAAAGGCCACCGCGTCCGCCTTGAAGTAATCGCCGAAGGAGAAGTTGCCCAGCATCTCGAAGAAGGTGTGGTGCCGGGCCGTGCGCCCGACGTTTTCGAGGTCGTTGTGCTTGCCCCCGGCCCGGACGCACTTCTGGCAGGAGACCGCGCGAACGTAGTCGCGCCGCTCCTCGCCGAGGAAGACGGCCTTGAACTGGACCATCCCCGCGTTGGTGAACAGGAGCGTCGGGTCGTGCGCCGGCACGAGCGGGGAGGAGCGGACGACGGTGTGGCCGTTCCGGGTGAAGTAGTCGAGGAAGTGCTGTCGGAGCTCGTTCCCGGTCATTTCACTCATCGCTCTCAACGTTGAACAAGCGGCGGAGGATGCGCCGCACGACGTCCGCCGGGTACCCTCGGCGGAGCAGGTAGTCCCGCAGTTTGGGCGCGGCCCGGCCGGCGTTCCGCCGCCGGAGCGCCGGGAGGCGGCGCCGGGCCACCTCCAGGGCGCGCTCCTCCTCCCCAACCTCGGCAAAGGCCTGGCAAACCGCCGCGTCGGTCACCTCGCGGGGAATGCCTTTCCGCCGAAGTTCGTCGCGGAGCCTGAGGCTTCCGAGGTGCCGACGGCCGGCGCGCCCGTCGGCCCACTGCCGGGCGAAGGCCTGGTCGTCCACGTACCCCTGGGCCTCCAGGGCTGCCACCACGTCCTCCGCCACCACGGGGGAGGCGCCCCGGCGCCGAAGTCGCGCGATCAACTCGCGCCGACTCCAGGGCTTTCGCGAGAGGAGATCATAGGCGACCTGCTTGGCCGCCCTGGCGTCGAGGTTCTTCCGAGGCCGAGACCCATCGCTCCGAGCGGCCATGGCGGGCAGCGAGGTTGCGGGGGCTACTTTTCCTTCCTGAAGAAGGTGGCCCCGCCGGCCGAGGGAGCGCCCGGGATGGTGCGGGCCCCGGGCTTCCCCGGGTCCTCCGGGCCGACCTCCCACGTCATCTCGGCCGCGGAGAAGATACCGCGGACCTTCAGCGCGAAGTCGTCCGGGTTGGTCGCCGCTTCCAGGGCAGTTTCGAGGCTGATCTTGTCGTCCCGATAGAGGGCCAGGAGCGACTGATCGAAGGTCTGCATCCCGTACTGCGCCTGGCCGGCGGCGATGATCACAGGGATCTCCGGCGTCTTTTGCGCGTCTCGGATGGACTCGCGGATGAGCCCGGTCCCCACCATCACTTCCACGGCGGGGACTCGACCCTTGCCCCCGACCTTGACCACGAGCCGCTGGGAGACGATGCCCGCCATGACCCCGGCGAGCTGCGCGCGAATCTGGTCCTCCTGGTGCGGCGGGAAGCTGGCGATGAGACGGTTGATGGTCTCGGCGGCGTTCAACGTGTGGAGGGTGGACAGCACGAGGTGCCCGGTTTCCGCCGCGTGCAGGGCCACCATCATGGTCTCGGGGTCGCGCATCTCGCCCACCAGGATCACGTCCGGGTCCTGGCGGAGGGCGGCGCGCAGGGCCTGGGTGAAGTTCGGGGAATCCTGCCCGAGCTCGCGCTGGCTGATCACGCAGGTCTTGTCCTCGTGGACGAACTCGATCGGGTCCTCGATGGTGATGATGTGGTCGTTCCGGTACCGATTCATGTAGTCGATGATCGCCGCCTGGGTCGTGGTTTTGCCGGAACCCGTGACGCCGGTCACGATGACCATCCCACGACGCTCCATCGCCAGTTTCTCGAGCACCTTGGGCAGGTTCAGCTCGTCGAAGGCGGGGATCTTGTCGGGGATCACCCGGAAGGAGCCGTGGATCTCTCCCTTGGCGAGGAAGAGGTTGACCCGGAAGCGGCCCGCGCTCTTTACCGTGTGGGCCAGGTCCATCTCCTTCCCCTCCTCCAGGAGGGCCGTCAGGCGGCTGGGCTTGAGCAGCCGCTTGGCCTGCTCCAGCATGTACTCCCGCGCCAGAAAAGGCCAATCCTGCTGGAGCTCGAGGGTCCCGTGGATCCGAAGGATCGGGTGGGAGTTGGGCTTGAGATGGACGTCGGAAGCCCCGCGTCCCACTGCGAGGGTCAGGAGTTCATCCAGATCCATCGTCTCTGTCCTCCCCGGTTGTTAATGAGGCGACGCCACCGCCTTCAGTCCGAGGGCGGAGCGCACCTTGGCTTCCAGGTCAGCCAGCACCTTGGGGTTGTCCTTGAGGAACTTCTTCGCGTTCTCACGGCCCTGGCCGATCCGTTCGTTCTTGAACGTGAACCACGTGCCAGACTTTTCCACCAGCCCCTGCTCCACCGCCTGGTCCAGCACACTGCCCTCCTTCGAGATCCCCTCGCCGTAGATCATGTCGAACTCCGCCTCGCGGAACGGGGGCGAGAGCTTGTTCTTGACCACCTTGACCTTGGTCCGGGCTCCCACCGACTCGGTGCCGATCTTGATCGCCTCTTGCCGTCGGATGTCCAGGCGGATCGACGCGTAGAACTTCAGCGCCCGGCCGCCCGGCGTGACCTCCGGGTTCCCAAACATTATTCCTATCTTCTCGCGGATCTGGTTGATGAAGATCACCGCGGTCCCCGAGCGCGAGATCGCCGCCGTGAGCTTCCGGAGCGCCTGGGACATGAGCCGCGCCTGGAGGCCCGGGAGCGAGTCGCCCATGTCACCGTCGAGCTCGGCCCGCGGGACCAGCGCGGCGACCGAATCCAGCGCGATCACGTCCACGGCGTTCGAGCGGACCAGCGTCTCGGTGATCTCCAAAGCCTGCTCGCCGGTGTCGGGCTGGGAGATCAGGAGCTCATCGATATTGACGCCCAGGTTCTTGGCGTAGTTCGGGTCGAGCGCGTGCTCGGCGTCCACGAACGCGGCGATCCCCCCCAGACGCTGGGCCTCGGCGATGATGTGAAGGGCGAGCGTCGTCTTCCCGGACGACTCAGGGCCGAAAATTTCGCTGACGCGACCGCGCGGGATTCCGCCGATCCCGAGGGCGACGTCGAGGGCGATCGAACCGGTGGGGATAACCGGCACGTCGTCGAGCGCCCCGCGCGCGCCCAGGCGCATGACCGCGCCCTTGCCGAACTGCCGCTCGATCTGGGAGATCGCCAGCTCCAGCGCCTGACGGCGATCGCTCTTCACCTCAGTCATGCCTTCCTCCCGAAAGATATCGGAGGGGGGACCCCTCGCGATCCGAGCCGGTGAATAAAAGCAAAAAGCCGACCTGATGAGGGTTTAAGTCATTGTATGGGGGGAGCCCGGGGAAAGTCAATTTCGCCGTGCATCGTGCGCCTGTTATGGCGGCGGCGGCGCGCGATGTCAATGTCCAGAAACTAATACAGGAGCATATGCGAGCGCCGGGTCATCGCGTGATCGCCGGATCGTCCCCCCGAGCCGTCAGCGTGAACTCCACGCACGTCCCCGGGGGGAGGGCCTCGTGGGGGATCATGGCACCCTGCTCATCGGGGGCGCCAATGAGGACGGTCTCCTGGTCGGCGGGGAGGAGGCAATCGCTGATGCTGACGGTGCGGCCCACGGTAGCGGCCACGCGGCGGACATCCGGCGCGGCGGTCGGATCGTCGCTGAGGCGCTCAAAGGTCGATTGCCACAAGCGCCCGGGCAAGATGATCTCGCCGGCTGGCGTCCGGTCGAACTGGATCGGAGGAACCTTGGGGCGGAGGTCTTCGGTATAGAGTCCAGCGGGCACGGGAGTAATGAATCTGACGGTCCACCGGTGCGCGTCAGCTCGCTCCAAGACGTACCGACCAAACGCAAAGCGCCCCTCGTCGTCCACGACCCCGTATTGGCGAGCCACGGCGAGCCACGCCGCGGCCTCATCTCTCGTCACGGGCCGCATCCTGCTCATCATGAACCTCGTCGCATCGGGTTGATGCTCAAGGGTTTGCTAAGGCGCTTGCGCGTAGCCCTGTCGTTCGTAATCCTCCACGCAGCGCTGGCGCTCCCGTTCTTCCTCCTGTGCCTTCCGCGGGAAGATGTTCCAGTACCAGTACTCCTCGCACCTCACCGTGTCCCCGGTCTGCGGGTGTCGCAGGGCAACCGAAGAAATGACCGTACACCCCCCGGCGAGCACCAGCAACAGCGTGACGGCGAGCGAACGGGCAAGCTCCATCTCTGGAGCTCCTTTCCCCTGACGCCTACTTGATCGCCCCGACCGTGAATCCGGCGATGAAGCGATCGACGAAGAAGTTGTAGAGGATGGCGATGGGGACGCTGGCGATGAAGGAGCCGGCCATCATCGAGCCCCAGAAATAGACGTCCCCGTGGACCAGGAAGGTCGGCACCCCGACACTCACCGTCATCTGCGAGACGGCGGAGATGAACGTCAGGGCGTAGACGAACTCCTGCATCACCAGCGTGAGGGTGAAGATCACGACCGTCAGGATCCCCGCAATCGAGATTGGAATCACGATCTTCACAAACGCCCCCAGCCGGCTATGGCCGTCGATCATGGCCGCCTCCTCCAGGTCGGGGGGGATGGCCTTGAAGAAGCCCATCATGAGCCACGTGCAGAAGGGGATCGTGAAGGAGGGATAGACCAGCACCAGCGACCAGATGGAATCCTGAAGGCCCAGGTCGCCGATCACCCGGGACATGGGGATGAACAGGAGGGTGGGAGGAATCAGATAGGTGAGAAAGATGCCGATGCCGAGCTGTTCCCCCCACCGTCCCGTCAGCCGGGCGAGGGCATACCCCGCCGGGAGTGCCAGGAGGAGGGTAATCGCCACCACGACCACTCCGACGAGGGCGGTGTTCCAGAGCCAGCGGCCGTACAGGGTCTCGAGAAACAGCACCCTCAGGTGCTCCAGCGTCGGCGGCTCGTTATACACGAAGGGGTTATTTCCCCGGTTCATGAGGTCGGTGGTGCGCTTGAAGGTGGTGATGAGCATCCAGTAGAAGGGAAAGGCGGCGAAGATGGTGAAGGCCGCTATGATCCCGAAGTGGGTGCCTCGGGCTCCCCGCCGCTTCAGTGTTTCGGGAAGCGCCATCTCAGGTCACCTCCGCGCGGCGGGCGACGCGGAGGAACACGACGGCGGCGGCCAGGAGCAGGGGGAAAAGGAAGAGGGCGATGGCCGCGCCCTCAGCGAGGTCTCCTCCCTGGACGCCAGTGAAGAAGGCGAGGCTGGCCAGGACCTGCGTCGTGTCGTACGGCCCCCCCCGGGTGAGCACGAAGATCACGATCATGTCGGTGAAGGCAAAGACGAGCCCGAAGAGGAGGGCCACGAGCATGATTGGGCGCACCAGCGGCATCGTGATCTGGAAGAGATGCCGCCAGAAGCTGGCCCCGTCCACGGCCGCCGCGTCGTGGATGTCCGCGGGGATAGAGCTGAGTCCCCCCAGAAGGATCACCGTCGCCAGCGGGAGCAGCCGCCAGACGTGGACGGCGATCACGGAGCCCATGGCCAGGTGGGGGATCCCCAGCCACATGGGCCAGTTCTCGGGGCGGATAAGCCCGAGGGCCTCGAGACTCCAGTTGATCACACTGTAGATGGAGTCCAGAATCCACAGCCACCCGATCGTTCCCAGCGAAATGGGGGCGACCCAGGGGAGCAGGATCAGGAACCGGACCACCCACTTGCCTTTGAAATCCTTCAGCAGCGCCAGGGCCAGCACAGTGGCCAGCACTATCACCAGGGCCTGGGAGACGAAGGCGAAAATGAAGGTGTTCTTGAGGGAGGTCTGGAATTTCGTGGTTCCGACCACGCTGATGAAATTCTTCAGGCCCACGAACTCCAGGGTCCGGCTTCCCGCAGTGACGCTGCTGACGCTGTAGAAGAGGGCCAGGAAGAACGGGAATCCGACGACCAGGACGATGTACAGGACGGCCGGCCCGATCATGAGGGGGCCGAGCCACTTCTCGCTGTCGAGGAGAAAGCCGAACCGACTCCGTCGGGCGTCCATCGGGATCCTTACAGGGCTCTAGGCCGGGTCCTGAGGCCCGTCGCCTTGTCGAAGAATTTCAGATCCTTCTCCTGGACGGCGAACTCATAGCCCTTCCCCGGCTGGACGGAAACGGCCATCATGGACGGCAGCTTGGCGATGACCTTTGAGTCCGGGAACTGGCCCCCGAGGACCCCGTAGGCCAGCCGATCCGCCCCGAGGTACTCGAGGCGGGTGACGCGGAACGAGAAGCTCGTCAGCCCGGCACGGTTTTCGTGCGCCTCCTGGGGCAGGAAGTGCTCCGGGCGAAAGCCGACGAGACAGTCGTTCTTCTCCACCAGGTTCATGGGGGGCGAGCCCAGGAAGCCGGCCACGAAAGTGTCGGCCGGCTCGTCGTACACCTCCGTGGGGGTGCCGATCTGCCTCACCTTGCCCCCCTGCATCACCGCGATCCGGTCACCCAGCCCCATCGCTTCCACCTGGTCGTGGGTGACGTAGATGGTCGTGGTACCGATTCGCCGCTGGAACTGCTGCAGCTCGTCCCGGGCCGACGACCGAAGTTGGGCGTCCAGATTCGAGAGCGGTTCATCCAGGAGAAACACGGCGGGCTCCCGCACCACGGCCCGAGCCAGCGCCACCCGCTGCCGCTCGCCCCCGGACAACTCCCGGGGCTTTCGGTGGAGCAGCTTTTCGATCCCGAAGAGGGAGGCGGCCCACTCGACCTTTGGGGGAATGGCCTCCTTCTTCACCCCTTGGGCCTTCAGGGGGAAGGCGATGTTGCCGAAGACCGTCATGTGGGGATAGAGGGCGTAGCTCTGGAAGACCATGGCGATCTTCCTGGCGCGCGGCGGCAGATCGTTAACCACCTGCCCCCCAATGAAGATCTCCCCGCCTGTCGGGTGCTCCAGCCCGGCGATCATCCGGAGGAGCGTCGTCTTCCCGCAGCCCGACGGCCCCAGCAGGACGAGGAACTCCCCTTCCTTGGTCGAGAGATCGACACCATCCACGGCCCTTACGTCGCCGAAATGTTTTCGTATGTCTCTGGTCTCGACGATTGCCATACCCGGATCCAACGTCGAGGGAGGCTCCGGAACCCGGAGCCTCCCTCCGGCCCGCGCGGCTAAAGCGGGCTACAGCTGACTGCGATCTCTGCCCGCGGCCTAGATGAGGCCCTTCTCCTTCCACTTGGCGAAGATCCGCTTGGAGGCGGCGTCCGCTTCCTTGAGAGCTTCCTCGGGGGTCGCCGCACCGCTGGCGGCCTTCGCAAACATGACGTTGAGCACCCACGTGCTGAACATCTCGTCGACGGCCGCGGTGGCGTAACCGGGATAGCCCACGTTGGTCGCCCACTCGAGGACGTCCTCGAGCACCTTGTACTTGTCGGGCGGGTGGGCCTTGGGGTCGTTGGCGATGAGCTTCTTGAGATCCGGCACGGTCCTCGGGAAGCAGGGGAAGTCGTAGAACTCGCCTGCCACGAACGCCTGCCGGAAGTCCGTGACGTAGTCCACGAGGAACTTCTTGGCGCCCTCGATGTTCTCGGCAAACTTCCAGACGACGTAGCATTGCATCACGTGCTCGAGCCCGATCGCCCGCACGGGGCCCCGGAGCGCCTTCGTCAGCTGGATCTTCTTGGAGATGTCGGGGTTGTCCTTTTCCGCGGTGCGCGTGATCGAGATGGCGTTCAGGGCCAGGGAGCATTTGCCGGCGAGCATTGCCCGGTTATTGGACGAGGCGTCCCAGGTGAAGACCTCGGGGGTCATGGTCTCCTCGAACAGCGCCTTGACGAACTTGATGGCTTCGAGGGTCTCCTTCGAGTTCAGCGTCAGGTTGCCGGCTGCGTCCTGCTCGTGAGCCCCGAAGGCGTACATGATGGTGCGCATGGCCATGCCCGTGTCGATCTCGTTGGAGAGGCCGATCCCCACGGGATTGCCGAACTGCTTCTTGATCTTCGCCCCGGCGGTCCGGACCTCGTCCCACGTCCTCGGCCCGTTGGGCAGTCCGACCTGGGAGAACAGGTCCTGCCGGTAGTTCACCGGGTCCGGCGTGAACGACGGAGAGAAGGCGTAGTACTTCTTGGTCTTCGGGTTGTACGTGCTCTTCACCGCCAGATCGATGGGCTTGCCGACCTTCCCCTCCACCTCCTGGTACACGTCCCGCATGTCCACCGTCTGCTCTTCGAACGCGGGGGGCGGCCAGTTGAACAGGAACAGGTCGTGGCCCTTCTGGGCAGACACCTCGGCGGCAGCGCGGGGGTTGACGCCGGCGACGCCGATGTTGTCCACGATCACCTCGGTGTCGTTCTTCTGCCCCCATTCCTTGGTGTACTTCTTGTTGAACCACTCGTCGTAGACCGGGACGAAATGGACCCAGTTGAGAATCTTCAACGTCTTCTTGGCCGCGTGGGCGCGCCCCGGAATGATGATATTGGCGCCGATCCCGGTCGCCAGCGCCCCCGCCCCGGTGGCCTTGATGAACTCACGCCGACTTACCGTCTCCTCAGCCATAGGCCGCTCCTCCCGTTGGGACCTGGACCCGGGCTCGACCCCGGGTGTGACCCCTGTTGGTACACCGTCTAAATGGGGCCCCCGCCGCGATTCGACGAAAAATGCCCCGCCATCGTGAGACGCCCTGCATTCTAACCATATTCAGAGAGGTGTCAAGAGCCCTCAGGGGAACGCAAAGGCGGCGAGTTCGGTGTAGCGCGAGCCGGCCGGGGACAGGTCGCTTCGCATGAGGGAGAGCCCGCCCACCTGGAGGCGGCCGAACTCCACCCGTGCGTCGCGGGCCATCGCCTGCTGAAGCTCCGCGAGGCCCCGTGGAACTCGCACCCGGCCGATGGTCAGGTGGGGCGAGTACGGTCGCTCCTCCCGGGCGAATCCGCGCGGGGTGAGCGCCGCTTCCACCCGGGCCTGGAGCGCCTGCGCGGCCTGGCCGCCATCGTCCACGCCGACCCAGACCACCCGCGGCCGGGCCATCCCGGGAAACGCCCCGAGGCCACAGAAGTGAAGCGAGAACGGCGCCGCGCCGGCCACAGCTGCCGCGAGGCCTTCCTTGACCTGCTCGAAAGTTTCCGGCGGCAGTTCGCCGAGAAACTTCAGGGTCAGGTGGAGGTTCGGTGGGCTCACCCAGCTCACGCGAGGGGCCAGTGGCCGAAGGCGGGCGATCTCCGCGGCGATGGCCGCCCGCACCTCCTCACTCAGCAGAATCGCCACAAACGACCGGACCCGCTCCATCAGCCGGAGCGCTTCTCCTTGAGGAGCCACCGGCGAAGGAGGTCCAACGCGATCTGCGCCGACTGCCACTTGATGGACTCCCGTCCGCCGGCGAAGAGAAACTTGCGCACCTCCGCGCCGCCGGGAAACGCCAGGGCGACGAACACCGTCCCGACGGGTTTGGCGCGCGTGCCGCCCTCCGGCCCCGCCACGCCGGTGATCGCCAGCCCGAGCGGTGTCCGGCTGGCGCGGCAGATGCCTCGCGCCATGGCCTCCGCAACAGGCGCGCTGACGGCGCCATGCGCGACGAGGAGTTGATGAGGGACTCCGAGTAGTTCC
>CAYRZF010000017.1:0-31141 GCA_964428805.1 uncultured bacterium
CAGATGCTTCGGCTCAAGCATACAAAAGATGGGCACACGCCGCAGGAACCCCACCCTGTCCATGTGACGGGTCCTCCCAGGCGCAATCGAGCGCTTCCAACGTACGCCCGGGAGGTCCGCCTGACCGTGACAGGTGTCACACGACCGCCGGGAGGGGCTGTGGGAGGAAGGCTAGCGCTGCGAGGCTGGCCAGTCTGGCGCCAGGGCTTTCAGGCGGGCCGTCTTGATGACGAAGGTTCGACCTCGCTGGCTCACGACCCCCTGTCGCTTCAAGCGCCGGAGGTGGCGGGTGACGGTCTCGCGACTGGTCCCGATCATGTCCGCGAGAATCTGGTGGGTGAGCGGGAGAGTGATAGCCGTTCCCGCCCGCTCCTCCATCCCATGGGCCGCCCCCAGCTTCAAGAGGGTCAGGGCGAGTCGCTGCGAGGACCACCTGTGGCTGGAGAGCCCCCGGTCGAGGGTCATCTCGGCCAGGTGCCTCGACAGGACACAGGTGAAATTGAATCCGAATCTGGGGATGGTGGAAAGAAGGTGGAGGAACGTCTTGGCCGGGATCACGGTGACCACGCAGGCCGTGAGGGCCTTGGCCAGAAATGGTCGTGCGGGGACCGTCAGGAAGAGCTCTCCGAACACGTCACCGGGCCCAAAGACCCGCAGGATGGACTCCTGGCCGTCCTCGGACAGGTGGCTGAGCGTGACCAGCCCCGACAACAAGACGTAGAGGGCGTCGGGCGTGTCTCCCGGCGCGAAGATGGTGCTCCCCGTGGAGAAGCGCCGTTGGGGACAGAGCCTCGCTACCTGCTCGTGCTCCTCAGGCGAGAGGCCTCCCCATAACGCGGCAGCCGGGCTCACCCGAACGTCCCCCGCAGTCTTCCCGGCAACCCGCAAGTGCCAACGCGAACTGAGGGCGCGACTTCGTCAACACGAATACTTATTAAGCGCCTGAAACTCGACGATCCAGAGGTTCAGATGAAGCTGCGGGTCACCAAGGCTGTAATAGAGCTTTTGAGCTGTCCGCAAACGGACGGTCGCCTTGCCCGAATCGCCGACCAGGAGAACCGGGTCCAGCCCCTGGGCGTTATCCGCCAGACTGGCGAGAGCCGGCACCTCGTCGGCTGGACTCGTGATCTGATACCGAAAGGTGACAGCGACTGTGTTCGAGGGCACAGCCTGGGAAAGATCGATCTCCTTGAACACCCTACCGCTCCCTGCCCTGATAGGACCAGTCCAACAGCTCCACGGGGTGAACAACCCGGATCTTGAGCCCTCGCTCCTTGAGTCCCTTCTCGATCTGCAGCGAGCAGCCGGGGTTCCCGCTCACCACCACCTCGGCGCCCGTCTCTTTGATCCGCTCGATCTTCCGGTCCAAGAACTGCTGAGCCAGGTCGGGATAGAGGAGGTTATAGATCCCCGCGCTTCCGCAACAGACGTCCGATTCTTTGAGCTCGACGAGCTGAAGTCCCGGGATCGCCTTCAGGACCGTCCTGGGCTCCTGCCGGACCTTCTGGCCGTGGGCGAGGTGGCAGGCGTCGTGGTACGTGACTGTGCGCGGGAGCGCGTGGAGCTTGCCGTTCAACGGAACCTGGGCCAGGAGCTGGGAGACATCACGCACCTTCTTGCTGAAGGCTTCGGCCCTCTGGGCATAGGCGGGATCGGTATGGAGCAACTCCCAGTACTCCTTCATGACCGAACCGCACCCCGCCGCGTTGACCACGACGACGTCAACGCCAGCCCGCTCGAAGATGTCGATCGTCCTCCTCGCCATCTTCTTGGCCTGTTCCCGCTCCCCCTCGTGGGCAAGGAGCGAGCCGCAGCACTCTTGATCCCTCGGCACTACCACCTCGTAGCCGTTCTCGCTCAAGACCCGGGCCGTCGCGCTATTCACCTCGGCGAAGAAGAAGCGCTGGACACATCCGGAGAGAAGCCCCGCCCGTCCCCGTCGCTCCCCTTTGGCCGGTATGACCTCGGGCAGCGCCACGCGCAGGCTCCGGCCGGGGATGGCGGGGAGCAAGGTCTCCATCTTCCCCAGGCGGCCGAAGAGGCTCAAGATCCCCGAGGCCCTGACCAGCGTCTGGAGGCCGGACCGCTGATAGAAGCGGAGGAGGCCGGTAATGGTGCGTAAGCGCCCGAGGTCGGTGAAGGTATGGAGGATGAAATCTCGGAACCGACGATCGGCGGGGGAATACTGATAGTGCCGATCGACCTGCCCTCTGGCGCTCTCCATCAGGAAGCCGAACTTCACCCCCGAAGGGCAGGCCGTCTCGCAGGCCCGGCAGAGGAGGCAGAGGTTCATATGCTTGGCGAAGTTGTCGGTGATGCCGATCTTCCCTTCCGACGCCGATCGGATGAGCCAGATCCGCCCACGCGGACTATCCATCTCGTTGCCGAGGACGAGGTAGGTCGGACACGTGGGAAGACAGAAGCCGCAGTGGACGCAGTCTAACGCGAGCTCTGGGTCGGGCGGATCGAGCTGATCGAAGGCGCTTCTCCCGATCTTCTCCGCCGGCTGGACCACCATCTCAAATTCCTCCCACGAACCGTCCCGGGTTTAAGATCTTCTGGGGATCGAACTCTCCCTTCGGCCGCTGCATGAACCCAAGGGCCTTCCCTGGCAACCCCCAGACATCCACGCGGCTCTTCACCTCGGGCGGCGCCTTGAGGATGACGAGGTTCCCTTCGGCCTCCTGGGCAAAGGCCCGGAGCCGGTTCACGGCCTCGGCCACCCCCTGGTGGAACCGTTCAGGCGAGGCGGCGTCGCCTGTGAGGTGATATCGGATGATCCCCGACCCCGCCTCGGAAACAATCCCGAGAGGCAAACCCTGCTTCGCGGCCACCTCTTCCCCCAACCTCACACCCTCGGCCACCTTGGTGAGGAGAACACTCGCCTTGAGGACCGCCTGAAGGCCATCGCCCAAGGCGAAGTCCCGGGTCGCCCGCCAGAAGGCGTCGTGGACCCGGCCATCCAGAGCGTGCTCCTCCGGGCTACCCGCCTCATGGCAGAGACGTTTCACCGTGAGAAGCTGGGCATCGACCGCTTCGGGGCGAACGCTGCCGATGGCGACGGCCAAGCCATAACTTCCCTTCGGCCAAGGGAGCGCTGCCTCCGCGGCAACTTGACGGAACGCCTCGGGATTCAAAAGCTCCAGTGCGAACGGAACCACGGGAGAGTCGAGGACCCCGGCGACCACCCGCCTTGCCGCATCGAGCGACGCGAACGGCGCAAGGCAAGTCTTTTCCACGGCCGGCACGGGGTGAACCCTGAAGGTCACCTCGACGATGATTCCCAGAGTCCCGAGGGAGCCGATGTACAGCTTGTTCATGTCGTACCCGGTGACGTTTTTGACGACCTTCGCCCCCCCTTTGGTCACCTTCCCGCCGGCGTGGACAACCCGAATGGCAATCACGAGGTCCCTCGAGGCCCCGTAGCGGAGCCTCCGCGGGCCGCTCGAGTTCGTCGCCAGGATGCCCCCGAGCGTGGCCAGATCTGCGTAGGGGGGATCCAGGGCGATGAACTGCCCATTCCCACCTAAAACCGCCTGGGCCTCCTTCAGCAGCGTTCCCGCCCGGAAGGTGGCGGTCATGTCTCCCGGCTCGTGGTCCACCACGCCGTTCAGGCGCGAGAGAACGAGGACGAGGTCAACCCGCTCGGGGATGCCGCCTAACGCCATCTTCGTCCCGCTCCCCCAGGGCACGACCTTTACCCCCTCGGCCGAGGCCAAGGCCATAATGGTCGATACTTCCTCCACCGATCCCGGAAAAACGACCGCCTGGGGAACCTTACCGTCCACGACGTAGCGTGATGCTCCGGGGCCGGTCACGACGTGCTCCCGACCGACCAGATCGCTCAAGCGTTGGACCAGCGCCCCTTCAGACAGCATGGTTTCCTCCTACGCGCGCCCGAGCACCTTATCCAACATCTCGCGCTGCCCCGCGGGGCCGACCTGGACGCCCGGCTTCGCCGCGGGGAAGATCTTCCCGGGGTTCAGGAGGCCATCGGGATCGAAAACCTTCTTCACCTTGCGCATCGCCTCCAGGTCGTCTTCGTTGTACATAAGGGGCATGAAGTCCCGCTTCTCCAGGCCGATCCCATGCTCGCCGGTGAGGCTGCCGCCCATGTCGATGCAGGTCTTGATGATCTCCGCCCCCATAGCTTCCGCCTTGTGTAGCTCTCCTTCGTTTGCGGAGTTGTAGAGGATGAGGGGGTGGAGGTTGCCGTCGCCGGCGTGAAAGACGTTCGCCACCCGAAGGCCATATTTCTGGGAAAGCTCCCCGATGAATTTCATGATCGAGGGGAGCTTTGTCCTCGGGATCACGCAGTCCTGGACGTAGTATTCGGGGCTGATCTGCCCCATCGCGGCGAACGCGGCCTTCCGTCCCTTCCAGAGCAACAGCCGCTCGTTGTCGTCCTTCGCCAGCCGGATCTCCCCGACGCGGTTCTCTTTGAAGACCTCGATGATGGGACCGACCAGGGCCTCCACCTCGTCTTTCGGCCCGTCCACCTCGACGAGGAGGACGGCGACCGCGTCCAGGGGATAGCCCGCCGCCACCCCTTTCTCCACGGCCTGGATAGCGTTGTTATCCATCATCTCGATGGCGACCGGGATGATCCCGCGAGCCACGATCCCCGAGACCACGTTCGATGCGTCCTCGATGGAATCAAAGACGCCCATCAAGGTCTTGACGGCCTCCGGTTTGCGCATGATCCTGACGGTGACCTTGGTGGAGATCCCAAAGGTCCCTTCCGAGCCGACGAAGACCCCCGTGAGATCATAGCCGAGAGGGTCCAAGGTCTTCCCACCGAAGTTGACGACCTCGCCGTTGGGAAGGACTACCTCCAGTCCGAGGACATGGTTCGTCGTGACGCCGTACTTCGGCGTGCGGGGGCCGCCGGAGTTCTCCGCGACATTCCCCCCGATGCTGCACGCCGTCTGGCTGGCCGGGTCGGGGGAGTAATAATAGCCCCGCGGGCTGAGGGCGTTGGTGAGCCAGACGTTCACCATGCCCGGCTCGACCACAGCGCGGTGGTTCTCGTAGTCGATCTCGAGGATTCGATTCATCCGGTTCATCCCGATCAGGACCCCTCCCTCGACCGGAAGGGCTCCTCCCGAAAGCCCTGTCCCCGCCCCCCTTGCCACAAAGGGGATCTTCTCGCGGTGGCAGACCTTCACAACGGCGGCCACCTGTTCTGTGGAGCGGGGGAGGACAACGATTTCCGGCATGGCCTTAAAGACGGTCAGGCCATCCGCCTCATAGACCCGCAGTTCGCCGGGATCGGTAACAACGCCGTCGGCACCGACGATTCCAGCCAGCTCTTTGGCAATCCGCTCCTTATTCATCAGCATGACTGGCTCCTCCCACTTTCCGCCCGAGATATGTGGCTTTTCCCCCAGCGGCCCGTCCTCGTGGCTTAGGGTGGCGCGATTATAGGGGATTTCCTCCCCGGCGACAAGGGCGGCCGCTGGGGGACCCGCCGCTCTTCCTGCGCTACCTTCGGGTCTGGCTCAACCTCGGACGAGGGGCGCGAGGTCCGTGATGGCGCTCACGACCCGATCCGCACTAAACCCGAGCTCTTCGGGCGTTTCCGCGGCGCTGCGCTGAATCCAGAACGTGATCAGCCCCGCGGACGCCGCGCCGTTGATGTCCCATGAGTTCGCGGAGACGAACCCCAGCTCGGCGTTGCTGACCTTCATTCGGTCGGGACCCAGGTTGTAGACCCGTGGGCTGACCTTGAAGATCTTGACTTCCTCGACACTGACTATCGTGTCGAGGAGATCATAAATCCCGGCGCTCTTCGCCGCCGCCTCCAGCATCCTCGGCTCACCATTCGACAGGATAGCCAGCCGCACGCCCTGTTTCTTCAGCGCCTCCAAGCCCGGCTTGACATCCGGAAACGCCGCCAGGCTCAAGTACGACTCCATCAGACGTTTGCGCTTTTCGGGAGTGAGATCCAGCTTCAGGCTCTTCGACGCGTACACGAGTCCATCGTCGGTTAACTGCCAGAAATCCTTGTGGCGGCCCATCAGACTGCGCATCAGACTGTACTGGAGCTGTTTCGCGCGCCAGAGCTGGGCCAGGGCGTTTCCTTTTCCGGGGAACAGCTGCTCACAAAGCGCGGTCACCGAGAACACGTCAAACAGCGTCCCGTAAGCGTCGAAGGCAAACGCCTTGACGTTCTTCATCCGAGCCTCCGGTTCGGCGGCCGACGCCACCCCCGAGGCTGACATCGCGCCGACAGCCGCAGCCGTTGCACCCACAACTTTCATGAATTCTCTTCGATCAGTCGCCATACGCTCCTCCTTTCGTGGTTGAGCCAGCCTAACGCCTACTGTCAGCAGCCGGGACGAACAGCGTGAGCGCCGGTCCGCTGCACCGCGCAGTTAGATGATCACACCTCATCGCTCGCTACCCGAACGCTCAGCAAGGTTCTGGTTAGTGTATGGGGTCAAGGAACGGTGTGTCTGGATCGCTCACGTAGAAGATCACGACCCGCAAGGGCTCGGTGCTGCTGCGGTTGTAGCCCGTCATTTTCACTTGGGGCGGTTCCACCATCGCTTGACCGGCTTTCACCGTGACTGGCGCGCGCCCCTCCATCTCCAATGTAAATACGCCTTCCGGGATGTAGACGGTCACGGGGAAACGGTGTGTATGGAACGGAGTCTTGTCGCCAGGCTTGAGGGTTGCCGTGAGGACTTGCACCTCCTGCCTCTCGCCCTTGGGCATGCCTTGTACGATCTCTCTCAGGAGCAATTGGGGCTTTGCGGTACTCTGCTCTTGCGCCATCGACGGCAAGCTGATGACCAAAGCCACAAGCGCGAGACTTATACCCATCGAATTACGCATCTGGTGTTCTCCTTTGCACTGAAACAGTCAGACATTCGGCTCGCCGCCGGGTCGGGAGCCCTGGCGTGGGCGTCGCACAGTATCCCACCCCGCCACCCTGTGGAGAATGGCGAGTCCTTACAGCTGAGTCATCTAACGTCCCGCATCACCCGCGCGCGCCGCTCTTGCGCGCGTCGGTGTGGATGCGGTGGTTAGAGAGCATTATTGCAGTGGCGCCACAACGCCGCCGCGCATTCCGACCCTCTCGATCGCCGTCTTGACCAGCCCCTCGGACTTTGCGTCCTCAACGAATGTGCGCGCGTAGGCCACGCCGAGGTCCCGTCCCTTCGGCATCGCCATGGCGTGCGGATCGATGCCAGGCCGACCGTCGAGAACCCGAGAACCGGGCAACTGATCCGACATTTCGAACAGGATTGGCTTGATGCTGCCCATTACGTCTGCTCTCCCGGATTTCAGCGCCTCCAATGCGCCAGGGTTGCTTGATGCTCGGATCACCACAGCATTTTTTAGCGTGCGAGAAAAAAAGATATCCGGCAAGGACCGCTCCTGCACGGCAACTCGAATCCCGGGGCGATCCACATCAGCCATTGTTAAGATGGAAGAACCGCCAGGGATGAGGTAGCCGAATTCGACTTCCAGGTGCAGCGCGGTGAAATCCAAATCCTTCGCCCGCGCAGGACTAAACCCAATAAAGGCGACGTCCCAAGCGCCGGATTTTCCGCTGTCGAGAAGGGCTCCGATTGATGGGTACAGAACCGGCTCAAACGGAACCCCCATGCGCCGGGCCAACTCTTTTCCGAGGTCAAATCCCACCCCTTTCATCTCACCCGACGCGGCGTCCCGTATCACGTGTGTGGGACTGCCAAGCAAGAGCCCAACGCGAAGCTTGCCGGTTGGGGCCAAGGCCTGCCGCGCTTCCGGAGCGGGCGTGGTGTGGATGCCCGCACAGCCCGTAAGCAGGAGTCCAAGTATCCCAGTCATCAGCCAGTGAGTCGTTCGCATTGTGTTCTCCTTTGAAGTTACCGTTGCTCTCTAACGTGTATTAGGCTGAACCGCCTAGCACGGCGAACCTTGCGGTGCCAGACAGCCTATCCCCCGAGCGAGACCGCCGCTCTTCACTACGCGTCTCGTTAATCCTTCGTGCCGTTGGCCGCCGGCGCCCCACTCCGGGCTGCCGCGATAGGCTGGTCGGCCTATCCCGGCGTGACGCCAGGCGCCAGAGTCCCGGCCGTCTCACGCGTTGGAGTGAACGATAGGTCCATTCGACCGAAGGGCGACCATTCCTGTGGCCCCCTTTTGCTTCAGGGGCCCCAGGATATCCCATCCCGCTCATCCGGAGCAAGGCCAAGTCCGCTGTGAACCAGTACACAGAGTTGCCCCTCGTGGAACGCGGGTGATATGCTGCCGCCATGGATCTGGACTTCATCCGGAAATTGGTGGTTCCGAATACCACGAAGCTCGTCCTGCTCTCCGCGGACGGGCTGGGAGGACTTCCCCACCCTGACAGCGGAAGGTCGGAACTCGAGACGGCCCGCATCCCGAACCTTCACGCTCTCGCGGCACGCTCGGCCTGCGGCCTCCTGCGCCATGTGGCTCCCGGGATCACGCCGGGAAGCGGACCGGGCCACCTCGGGCTTTTCGGTTACGACCCGCTCCGGTTCCAGGTCGGCCGGGGGGTCCTGGAGGCCCTGGGCATCGACTTCGAACTCCGCGCGGGCGACGTGGCGGCGCGCGGCAACTTCTGCACGGTGGACCGCAGCGGAAAGATCACCGACCGCCGCGCCGGCAGGATCTCCACAGATCTTTGCGTCAGCCTCTGCCAGCGCCTCCGGGCGATTCGCCTCCCCGGGGTGAAGCTCTTCGTCGAGCCGGTCAAGGAGCACCGCTTCGTTCTGGTCCTCAGGGGAACGGGCCTCTCGGGCGAGCTATCCGAGACCGATCCTCAGGCTCTGCGTGTCCCCCCGCTGCCGGTCAAGGCCCTCGCCTCCAGCGCCAAGCGGACCGCCGCCCTGGTGAACCGTTTCGTCGCCGCGGCGCAGAAACTCCTGGTCCGGGAATCGCCGGCCAACATGGTTCTCCTCCGGGGCTTCGACCGGCTCCCCCGTTTGCCTTCGTTCCCCAAAACGTTCGGCGTCAAGGCCGCAGCCATCGCCGCGTATCCGATGTACCGGGGGCTGGCGCGACTCGTGGGGATGGAAGTGTTGAAGACCGGCGCGAACTTCGCCGACGAGGTCGCCACGCTTCGCCAGCACCGGGAAGCCTACGACTTTTTTTTCCTCCACTACAAGGACACCGACAAGGCGGGAGAAGATGGGGATTTCGCCGCCAAGGTCGTCGCCCTCGAGAGGCTGGACGCGCTGATTCCGGAGATCCTGAGCCTCCGGCCCGACGTCCTGGTCGTCACGGGAGACCACGCGAGCCCCGCCATCCTCAAGGGCCACGGCTGGCAACCGGTGCCGGTCCTCCTCTGGAGCCCCTACTGCGGCGCCGACCCCGTGACCCAGTTCACCGAGCGGGCCTGCGCCGGGGGGAGCCTCGGCGTGTTTCCCGCCCACGAGCTGATGCCTCTGATCCTCGCCAACGGGTTGCGCCTGACCAAGTTCGGCGCCTGACGCCCCGGCGGCCCCCGTCAAGCTACTGACTTAGACGCCGGATGAAGTAAGCTGAGGAGGTGGAACTCGGCGGGCTCCTGCTCGGCCTGGTGATCGTCTGGCTCGCCGCCAAGCTGGCCGGCGAGGGAATGGAGCGGCTCGGCCAGACCGCGGTCCTGGGCGAGCTGCTGGCAGGCGTTATCATCGGGCCGGGCGCGCTCGGCCTCGTCCGCGAGTCGGAGATCCTCCACGCCCTCGCCGAGATTGGGGTCATCATCCTCCTCTTCGAGATCGGCCTCGAGTCGGATCTGGGGGAATTGCTTCGGGCCGGCCTCCAGTCCACCGTCGTGGCCCTCATCGGGATCGCCTGCCCCTTCGCGCTTGGGTACGGCCTCGCGATCTGGTGGGGGAAGCCGGCGCTCGTCGCGGTCTTCATCGGCGCCACGCTCACGGCGACGAGCGTCGGCATCACGTCCCGGGTATTCTCAGACCTCGGTCGCCTCCAGGAGCCTGCCGCCCGCGTCGTCCTCGGGGCGGCGGTCATTGACGACATTCTCGGCCTCGTGATCCTGGCGGTCGTCACGGGGCTGGTCCAGACCGGCGCCTTCTCGCCGATCACCGTCGGGCTCATTCTGGCCAAGGCGCTGGTCTTCCTCGTCCTGGCGGTCGCGCTCGGTATCCGCTTCGCCCCCACCCTCCTGGCCTGGGTGGGGAAGATGCGGGCGCGCGGCAGCCTCATCGTCTACGCGGTGCTCTTCTGCGTCCTCCTGGCCGCGCTCTCCGAGAGGATCGGCCTCGCCGCCATCATCGGCGCCTTCGCCGCCGGCCTGATCCTCGCCAAGACCGAGCCACGCGCCCGGATCGAGGAACAGCTCAAGCCGGTGGCCGACCTCTTCGTCCCGGTCTTTTTCGTGACGGTCGGGATGAAGGTGGACCCCTCGACGTTGAATCCGTTCGGGGACGGCGCGCTCCGCTTCGCCCTCCTCCTGACCGCCGTGGCGGTGCTCTCCAAGCTCGCGGCCGGGCTTGGGGTCTATCAACGGGGCGTCAGGCGCTGGCCTGTGGGGGTCGGCATGATCCCGCGCGGTGAGGTGGGCTTGATCTTTGCGGGCATCGGCCTCGCCAACCGCGTGATCGAAGAAGACCTGTACGCCGCCCTGATTACAATGGTCATGGTCTCGACGTTGATCGTCCCGCCGTGGCTCAAGGCCCTCTACGCCCGCCGATGAAACGCCGACGGACCGGGCGCCGCGTCCGACTGGAGCGTGACAGCCTCGGCGTGAAGGCGGTCCCGGCCGGCGCCCTCTACGGGATCTTCACCCAGCGGGCGGCCGAGACGTTCACCCTGAGCGGGCTCCGCGCCCACCCCGCCTTCATCCGCTCCCTGGGGATGATCAAGAAGGCGGCGGCCCGGACCAACCGCCGCCTCGGCGTCCTGCCGCCGCGCCTTGCGCGCGCCATCGAGTGGGCCGCGGACCAGGTGATGGCCAACCGGCAGGACGCGGCCTTCGTCCTCGACGTCTTCCAGGCGGGCGCCGGCACGCCCCATCACATGAACGCCAACGAGGTGATCGCCAACCTCGCCAACGAGCGGCTCGGCGGCCGCCGCGGCACCTACGAGCCCGTGCACCCGCACAACCACGTGAACCTGGGCCAGTCTTCCAACGACGTCACCCCGACCGCCGCGCGTCTCGCAGCGCTCGAACTTCTCATTCCTCTGCGTCGAGAGCTAAGACTCCTGGAAGGGGCCTTCAGGACCCGGGCGCGCGCCGACGCGCGGGTGGTCAAGCCGGGACGCACCCACCTCCAGGATGCAGTCCCGATCACGTTCGGGCAGGTGTTCACGGGCTATGCCGAGGCGCTCGCGCGGGCCCGGCGCGGCCTCGATCGCTGCCGCGCCGACCTCGGCGAGATCGGTCTCGGCGGGACCGCCGTGGGGACGGGGATCACCGCCCATCCCCGCTTCAGCCGGCTGGTGGCGCAAGCGTTGGCGCGGATCGCTCACCTGCCTCTCCGGCCGGCCCCGAGTACCGTGGAGACCACCTGGAACATGATCCCCCTGGTGGGCTGTTCGGCGGCTCTCCGGGATCTCGCGATCACCGTCTCCAAGCTCTGCTTCGACCTGCGCCTGCTCGCCTCGGGCCCCCATACCGGACTGGGAGAGGTCATCCTGCCGCCGGTCCAGCCCGGGTCCTCCATCATGCCCGGGAAGATCAACCCGTCGGTTCCCGAGGCGGTGCAGATGGTGTGCTTCCAGATCATCGGCAACGACGCGACCGTGGCGCGGGCCGCCGAGGCCGGGGAGCTCGAGCTCAACGTGATGACCCCGCTGATCGCCTTCGACCTCTGGTGGAGCCTCGAGCTCCTCACCAACGCCATCCGCCTGCTCCGCGTCCGGTGCGTGGAGGGGCTGCGCGTGGACCGCCGGCGGGCCCGCACGCTCGTGGAGGGAAGCCTGATTCAGGCGACCGCTCTCTCCCCCTACCTGGGGTACGATGTCACTGCCAGCCTCGTGAGAGAGGCGCTGGGCCAACGGCGGCCATTGCGGGAGGTGGTGCTGGCCCACCGCCTCGTCGAGCCCGGGGTGCTGGACCGATTACTGGCGCCTGCGGCCGTCACGCGGCCTCAGCGCCTGGACGCGGCGCTGAGACGAAGACTTCAGGCCACGCCGACTTTCAAAGCCTTCAGGAAAGGAGCCAACTGATGGCGCGAGGAACAGGGCAAGGGAGAATCGATCAGGCCCAGGGGAAGATCAAGGAACTTGAAGGCCGGCTCTTGAAGCTCGAGGGCCAGCTCAAGGTCCTGCAGGGTCAGGCGCGCCAGGCGCGGGGGAGCGCGCGGGTCCGCCTGGCGCGGATGGAGCGAACCGCGGCGAGCCAGGTGGCGCGGGTCCAGGCGGCGCTCAGGATGTCCAAGGAGCGGATCACCGAGGCGCTTCAGACCGGACGCCGGCGGGTGGAGAAACTGATGCGCACCGTGGAACCGACGCTCCAGAAGTCGCTCAACCAGGGACGCGAGCTCGCGCGTGCTTCGGCGTTGGAAGCGCGCCTCCTGTCGCGCGGCCTCAAGGCCGGGGTCATGGCCGGTCGGGAGGCCTTCCGCCGCTCTCGCCGAGAAGTTGGCCGTAGCTCGCCGCGGGAGTAGAATTTACGGATCGAGAGCATCCCATGCGGGAAAGAGCGGGGTTGAGCCGATGCCGTTCGTCTATCTGCTGATCGCCGCGGCCGCGATCGCCATCGCGATCTTCGCCGTGCAGAACGCCGAGCAGGTGACGATTCGGTTCCTGGTCTGGCAGATCGAGCGCGCTCCGCTAGCGGCCGTCATTCTGGTTTCAGGGGCGGCGGCAGCGATCCTCGTGAGCCTGATCGGGTTCGTCCAACGCTGGAGGCTCCGCTCGAAAATCCGCCAACTCGAGAATCGCCTTCGGAGCCTCGAGGCCGCCCAGCCCGGGCAAGAGAACCAGAGGACCGAGTGATGGAAGAGACCGTCCGTCTCGCCGAAACCGTCAAGGACCTCCTGGAGGGCGATCGCCGGGAACGCCTCGATCAGATCCTCGAGGAAGCCCACCCGGCCGACGTGACGCGCGCGCTCAGGGAGTTGCCGGTGGAGCAGCAAACCATCGTCTTCCGGTTGCTGAGCCGCGAGCAGGCGGGCGCAGTCCTGCACGAGATGGACGATCAAACCCTGCTCGGACTCGTGCGGGCCCTGGACGAGGTCGAGCTGTCCGGGATCCTGGAGCGAATGCCCGCGGACAACGCCGCCCAAGTCGTGGACGAACTCCCGGAGGAGCAGGCCGAGAAGGTTCTGGACCTCATGAAGGAGGAGAAGTCCGAGGAGGTCCAGGAACTTCTCGAGTACGGCGAAAAGACCGCCGGCCGCATCATGTCCCCGGAGTTCGTCTCGGTCCACGAGGAGATGACCGTGGCCCAGGCCCTCGATCACGTCCGCAAGGCGGCGTCCGCCGAGCAGGCTTTCTACATCTATGTCGTGGACGATCACGACCACCTGGTCGGCGTGGTTCCCCTCCGACGGCTCATCACCGCCGACCCGGCCACCCCCATCCGGCTCATCCGACACGAGGACGTGGTGAGCGTCATGCCCGAGACCGACCAGGAAGAGGTGGCCCGCATGGTGGCCAAGTACAACCTCCTGGCCGTCCCCGTGGTGGACACGGACCGCCGCCTGTTGGGAACGGTCACCGTGGACGACGTCATTGACGTCATCCAGCAGGAGGCCACCGAAGACATTCAGCGTTTCGGTGGGGTCGCCGGCGACGAGACCGTGCTCGACCCGCCCAACGCCGTCTTCACGAAGCGGCTGGTCTGGCGGTTGATCAACCTCGGCACCGCGATCCTGGCGGCGTCGGTCATCGGACTCTTCGAGAGCTCCATCCAGAGCCTGGCGACGCTCGCCGTCTTCATGCCCATCGTGGCCTCCATGGGCGGGATCGGGACCACCCAGACCGCCACCGTGGTGGTCCGCGGGATCGCCCTGGGGGACATGACCATGTCCGTGCTCCGGCGGGTCCTCCGGAAGGAGCTGCTGCTCGGGCTCACCACGGGGGCCGCCAACGCCGCGGTCATGGCTGTCATCGCGTACCTCTGGAAAGGGCAGCTCCTCCTGAGCCTGATTCTGGGGGTGGCGTTGGTCTTCAACATGCTGGTGGCGGCCGTGGTGGGAGTCCTGGTCCCCCTGGCGCTCAAGACTTTCCGGGTGGACCCTGCGATCGCTTCCAGCGTGATCATCACCACGTTTACCGACGTGTTCGGCTTCTTCTCGTTCCTGGGGCTCGCCACGCTCCTCATCAGCTTCCTCCTCTAAGGTACCGCCTTACAAGCCGAAATTTCTCCTTGGCAGGGTGCCGGGGGTGTGGTAAACATAACCCGCGACCAGCCCCTCAGCGCCACTCGGCGGGCGCGGGATCGGTTTCAAGATCTGACGGAGGGCACAGCGGTGGATGCGGCGCTGGAGAAGCGGCAGGTCAAACGGGCGTACGCGTTCTACTCCCCCATCTACGATCTCCTATTCGACTGGATCTTCCATCCCGGCCGCGTGGCGGCCGTCAAGCTCCTGGACATCCAACCGGACGAGCGGATCCTCGAGGTCGGCATCGGGACCGGCCTGAACCTTCCGCTCTATCCTCCGCGGTGCCGGCTCACCGGCATCGACCTCTCGGACAAGATGCTGGAGAAGGCCCAGGCGAAGATCGAGGAACTGGGCCTGGATAACGTCACCCTCAAGGTGGTGGACGCCGCCGCCATGGACTTCGGCGACAGCGAGTTCGACCGGGCGCTCGCGACGTATGTGATCAGCGCCGTCCCGGACCCCCTGGGCGTCCTCCGCGAGATGCGTCGGGTGGTGAAGCCCGCGGGCACGATCGTGATCCTGAATCACTTTCGGAGCGCCTCCCGCGTCGTGGCGACCGCCGAGGATCTGGTGTCTCCGCTCTGCACCCGGCTGGGGTGGAAGTCCAACCTTCCCCTCGAACCGCTGCTCACGCAGGTCGGGCTCACGGCCGACCTCACCACCAAGGTCAACCTGTTCAACGGATGGCGGCTGATCAAGTGCGTGAACCGGAAGTAAGCTGCTAGTCGTTCGGCTCGCCTGGCTCGTCTGCGCCCTTCTCGTCGCGCTTCCTGCCCTCGGAGCCGCGTGGACCGCCTGCGTCACCACCGCCTTCCTGGGTGAATTCCTCTCCGAGGGGAAATTCCCGCTCCTCTCTACGATCACGCCGACCCCCCTGCGGGAGCCGTTGGCCGTCGGCCCTGCCGGCGCAGACCTCTACCGTCCTCTCTCGCTCCGCTCGCCGCCCGGGCTGGTCCTGGTCCACGGCCTGGCCTTTCAGGGAAAGGACGAGCCGCGTCTGATCCAGGCCGCGCGGTTGCTGGCGCGCATGGGGTTCCGCGTCGCGGTTCCCACCCTCTCCGGACTCACCCGCCTCCGGCTTCGGCCCGAGGATGCCGAGCCGGTCGTGGCGGCGATCCAGGCGCTCCTAGCCGAGGACCGCTCGCGCAAGGTCAGCGTCCTCGGTGTGAGCGTGGGGGCAGGCCCCGCCCTCCTGGCCGCCGCCGATCCGCGCGTGGCCGATCGGGTGGCGGTCGTGCTGAGCCTCGGCGGCTACGCCTCTACGGTCGAGCTGCTGCGCTACTTCCTGACAGGGGCATACGCATACGGGGAAATTTCAGTCCGCGGCGCCCCCCAACCGGAGGCTGCCCGCCTCTTCCTCCGGGCCAACCTGGATCTCCTGGAAAACGCCGAGGACCGACGCACGCTCGACGCCTGGCTCTCCGGAGCGAACCCGAAGCCCCCGGCGGGGCTCTCAACTGATGGAGAGTCGGTCATCAGCCTCGTGGAAAACCGCAACTCCGGGCAGGTGGACGCGCTGGTGCGGGCGCTGCCGGCCGGCCTTCAGCAGCTCCTGGCCCGCCTTTCACCCGAGCACGTGGTGGCACGGATTCCCGCTCGTCTTCTCCTGGTGCACGGCCGACGCGACCCCGCGGTGCCGTTCACCGAAAGCCTGAGGCTCGCCGACGCGGCCCGCGGAAAGGTAGGAACACGCGTCGTTCTGGTGGGTGTGGTGGCCCACGTGGAGCCCGGGGACAGCGGGCCCGGTTGGGGAGAAACACTCCACGAGCTGTGGCAGCTCTGGTCCCTGATGCTGGATTTTCTGGCTAGCGCCTGAGGGCCACCGAGCGAATTACTTCAGGGCGCCGGCGGTGAGGCCGGAGACGTAATAGTCGAGGGTTTATCGCGGCGGCAGCAGCACGATGCAGTTCGGGTTGTACCCGGCGTCCTTCAGCGTGTTGATGCTGTGAATGGCCTTGTCCTGCGCCACGTCGATCACCGTGATCGACCCGTCGTCCATCCCGGGCAGGTTCAACAGGCTGTTCTGGACGAAGAGGTACTTCTCGTCGGGACTGAAGACCAGGTGGTGGGCCCCGGGAGCCGCCGGGATGGTCTGTAAGAACCGGGGCTGGGCTGGATCCGCCACGTCGTACACATTCACCACACCGGGCTTCGCCGCCGTCACGTAGAGCCGGTCGCCCTTGGCGTTGAACTCCATCTCCAGGGCGAACCCCTGCCCGCGCTTGCCGAGGTCATCCGCCACGCGGAACTCGAAGGTCTTCCGCGCCGCGTCCCACACGCCTCGCCAGAGAGCCGGCTCGATCATGTTCGTGACGTACGCCACAGGCCGCGCTGGGTGGAACATCACCTCCACCGGGGCGCTCTTGGCGTCGGGCTTGATGACCAGCTTGTGCGTGGAGAGGACGCGGCCAGTGCTGGCCTCCAGGACGGTCACGCTCTCGCCCGGGGTCTTGAGGTCCGGGGAGATGGTGCTGGTCACGATCAGGCGGTCGATGCCGGCGTTGAGCGCGATGCCATGCGGCCAGCGGATATACGGAGGCCCCGGGTGGGGGGCGGCGATGGTTTTCAACGGCCGGTCCGTCACTGCGTCCCCCACGACGACGTTGTGCGAGCCCATGCAGGTGAGGAACCACGTCTTGTTATCCGGGGTGACCACCACATCCTCGAGGACCGAGCAGCCCGGCACCTCCACCGCCTTCAGCCGGTAGGGGAACCGGGTGAGGTCCATGACATGCAGGATGCTCTTGCCGAGGGCCGTGACGTAGGCCTTGGTCTTGTCGCGGTTGTAGAAGATGTGGTGCGCCACCAGGTCGCTGGGCAGCGGGATGTCGGCCAGGATCTTGCCGAAGGTGGGCGACCGGGGGTCCACGTCCAGGATGGCGATCCCCTCCTTGCGGAAGGGGTTGCTGGGCTTGCTCTCGTAGTTGAGCATCGCCAGGATCTCGGCGGCGGCGGTGGACGGCACGAGGAGGACGACGAACAGGAGGACGGTGGCGAGGTGCGATGGCCGCTTCATGGCAACCGACTTAGAGGGAGTCTAGGCGGGGTCGGAGGGACTGTCAAGGCCAGTCCCGAGGAACTTACGAGAGCGCCTGATCGGCCTCGCCGCGGCGGAGCCCCCAGCCGGCCAGCCGGGCGATCAGCGTGTTCCGGTGGAGGCCCAGGAGGCGGGCCGCCCGGCTCTGGTTCCAGTCCACGCTCTCGAGGACGCGCAGGATGAACTGCCGCTCGAAGCGCTCCCGGGCTTCCTTGAGGGAGAGGCCCGGCTCCTCTCGCCGCGCTCCCGTGTCGGGCAGCGCCAGGTCCAGGGGCAGGTCCCGCAGGGAGATGACCGGCCCCGTGGCCAGCGCGACCGAGCGCTCGATGATGTTTTCCAGCTCGCGGACGTTGCCCGGCCAGTCGTAGTCCAGGAGCACCGGGAGCGCGCCCGGCGAGATCCCCCGGACCGCCTTGCCGAACTCGCGCTTATACTTCTGGACGAAGTGGTCCACCAGGAGCGGGATGTCCTCCCGCCGCTCGCGGAGTGGCGGCACCGTGAGCGGGACGACGTTGAGCCGATAGTACAGGTCCTCGCGGAAGGTCCGGTCTCGGATAGCCTGCTTGAGGTTCACATTCGTTGCGGCGATGATCCGGACGTCCACCTTCACGGTCCGGACCCCGCCAAGGCGCTCGATCTCGCGCTCCTGGAGGGCCCGGAGCAGCTTCGCCTGGAGATCCACCCGGACCGTCCCCACCTCGTCGAGGAAGAGTGAGCCGCCGTGAGCGAGCTCGAATTTCCCCAGCTTCTTCTGGTACGCGCCGGTGAACGCGCCCCGCTCGTGGCCGAAAAGCTCCGACTCCAGGAGCGGCTCCGGGATCGCGGCCAGATTCACGGCGACAAAGGGCCGATCCCGTCGGGGGCCCTGGCGGTGGATCGCGCGGGCGATGAGCTCCTTGCCGGTCCCGCTCTCCCCGGTGATCAGCACCGTCGCGGTGGTCTCGGCCACCTGGGCGATGCGCTCGTAGATGCGCACCATCTCCGGGTGACGGCCGATGATCTCATCGAAGCCGCGGGCGGTGGCCAGCTCGGAGCGCAGGTACAGCACCTCCCGCTTGAGCGCGCGCTTTTCGATGGCGCGGCGGACGAGGGCCAGCATCTCGTCCACGTCGAACGGCTTTGTCACATAATCGTACGCCCCGCGCTTGATGGCCTCGACGGCAGTCCGGACATCCGTCACCGCGGTGACCAGGATCACCTCGACCGAGTCCTCGAGGGCCTTGATCCGATCCAGGATTTCGAGGCCGGTCTCGGCGCCGAGGCGCACGTCGAGCAGCACCAGGTCAACCTCGCGCGACTGGAGCTGGGCGAGCGCCGCATGCCCCCCGGTGGCCTCGAGCACATCGCACTCGTCTTTGAGGATCTGCCGGAACGACTCCCGCACACCGACCTCGTCGTCCACCGTCAGCACGACGGGCCGGCCGCCCCGCACCAGCTCTCCCATCACGGCCGCGCTCGGGCTACTCGGCTCCGGGCCTCTTCAGGACCACGTACTCATTCCGGCCACCCCCGCGCTGGAGGTAGACGGGGACCATCTCGCCGGGCTTGATCTTCTGGAGGGCCTGCCGGAAACCCTGGACATTTCGAATCGGCTCGCGGTTCACCTGGAGGATGGCGTCCCCCTGACGGATCCCGGCCCGGTCGGAGGGGCCCCCGCGCGCGACATCGGTCACCACCACGCCCTCAGTGGCGGTGAGCTCGTAACGCGCGGTCAGCTCGGGGGTCAGCGTCCCCACGGTCAGCCCCCATCCCTCGATCGTGGGCGCGGCAGCCACCACGGTTTCCTCTCCCGGCATCTCGCCGATTTTAACCGTGAGCCGCGCCTCTCTCTTGTCCCGGAGTACCGTGAGCGGAACCGGCTGCCCCGGCGGATTGGCGGCCACGCGCCGCTGAAGCTCGGGCACCTCCCGGATGGCATGGCCCGAGAATTCGACGATGATGTCCCCCGCTCGGAGCCCCGCGACCTCGGCCGGACTGTCCCTCATCACGTCGGCGACGAGCACGCCGCTCCGCGCCGGCACGCCGAAGCCCAGCGCCAGCTCATCGCTGAGATCCTGGATCACGATGCCGACCCACCCGCGGACGACGCGCCCCTTCTCGATAAGCTGCCCCATCACGTCCTTGGCCATGTTGATCGGAATCGAGAATCCGATCCCCTGACCGGTGCTGACGATCGCCGTGTTGATGCCGATCACCTTACCGTCGAGATTCAGGAGGGGACCGCCGGAGTTGCCCGGGTTGATCGAGGCGTCGGTCTGGATGAAGTTCTCGAACTGCGAGACCCCCAAGCGCATCCGGCCGGTGGCGGAGATGATCCCAAGCGTGACGGTCCGGTCCAGGCCGAAGGGACTGCCAATGGCGATGGCCCACTGGCCGATCCGAAGGCGATCGGAGTCACCGAGCTCGGCGACCGGAAGCGGTCCCGTGGCTTCGATCTTCAGGACCGCGAGATCCGTCTTGGGATCGCGACCTACGAGTCGGGCGGGGAATTTTCGCTGGTCAGAGAGCCGCACCTGGATATCGGCCGCGTTCTCGACGACGTGGTTGTTGGTGAGGATATAGCCACGGGGATCCACGATCACTCCAGACCCGGCGGCGCGGACGTTCTCACGCGGCGGCCGGTCCCGGAAGAAGCGCTCGAAGAACTCCGGGCCGAAGAACTCGCGGAAGCGCTCCTCCGGTTGACCCTCGGAGCCCGCCTCCTTTTTCGGGATCGTGGTGACGTTGACCACCGCGGGTATGACATGGTCCGCCACGGCGACAAACGCCTCCTCCATGGCGCGCAGCACGGCCTTCGGGTCGGGTGTTGGCTCGGCGCTGATGGCCGGAGTGCACCCCACAAGAAGGAGGCCCACGAGGAGAGAAACAGACCTTCTGGTCAGCACGGAGAACCCTCCGCCCACATCTTACTCCGGCGCGGCACTGTCGCCAAGGGGGAAGGCTTCCACCTCGAGGATCCATCGTGTTGATGTGGTCACAGGAGCAAGGGCCCCCCGACGGTAGCCCACCACCCAGGCGATTTCTCCGTTCACCAGGAGCAACGGCAGGCGGTCGCGCCGCCAGCGGGGGACCTTCGTGTCGATCAGGAACGCCTTGAGCCGCTTCCTGCCCGGAGCCCCGAAGGGGCGGAAGCGATCCCCCGCGCGGCGGCTCCTCACGGTGAGCGTGCCGGGCAACGCCTCGCGGTCGAAGGCGACGGTCGAGAGGTCGGCGGGAGGCCGGTAGGAGTCGGGGCGCTCGAACTCCCGGACTTCGAGGCGAAGCCCGGCGCCCGGCAGCGCGATGGAGCCCGGCACCGGGAGAACCGTTTCGGTCAGCGCCTGTGCCTGCCCGCGGGAGAGCCGGATGCGGTCCCCGCTGACTTCCATCCAGACGCTGCCCAGCCTGATCGGGGCCGGGGACCCCGCCTCGAGAGGCCGCCGGAGGGCGCCCTGAGCCCACGCCCGGAGTGGCCCACGCTCGCCGAGGCGGATCAGGGCCTGGCGGAGGACCTCCTCGCCGATCCCGGGCGGAAGCGCCCGCAGGGGGGCACGGGAGAGGACGAGGCCTTGGTCCTCCGTTTCGGCGAGACGATCCAGCTCCCGCGCCGCCAGCCGTTCGACGTCGCGCACCACCTGGCGCGCGAGCGCCCCGGCCCGGCACAGGGCTTCGGTGATCCGCGGATTGTAAGCGGCCGCGAGGAAGGGCAGCAGATCGTGCCGGATCCGGTTCCTGAGGAATTTAAGATCGCGGTTGGACGGGTCCTCGACCCATTCGACACCAGCGCGTTCCAGCTCGGCCTCGATCTCCCACCGGCGGATTTCGATCAGCGGGCGGATGAAGAGGCCCCTCACGGGCGGGATCCCGGCCAAACCGCGCGGGCCCGCCCCCTCCAGCAGACGCATCAACACCGTCTCAGCCTGATCGTCGGCAGTGTGGCCGAGGGCGACCCTGGAGGCTGCGCGCGCCGAGGCCCACTTCCTGAAGGCCGCGTACCGGTGCGCGCGGGCGCGTGCCTCCAGAGACTGGCCAGGCTCATCCTCCACCCGGATGCGCTCCACGGTGACGGGGACGTCCCACCGGCGCCCCAGCGCCTCGACGAGGGCCGCTTCCGCGTCCGCTTCGGCGCGCAGGCCGTGGTGCACGTGAAGCACGTGGAGGGTCAGGTGAAAACGCGGTCGAAGGGCCAGCAGGGCGTGGAGGAGGGCGACGGAGTCGGCGCCGCCCGACACCCCGACGAGAACAGTTTCGCCGCCAGCGAGCATCCCGTGGCGGCGAACCGTGTGGAGAACCTTCTCGACGAACTCAGAGCCGGTGGTCACATTCGGATTGGAGGCCGACCCACACTTCCCCGTCCTCGAAGTACTCCTTCTTCCAGATCGGGGCGGTTGCCTTCAGGCGATCGATGGCGTAGCGGCAGGCCTCGAAGGCCTCCGCCCGGTGGGCCGCCGACACGGCGATGATGACGCTCGCCTCCCCGATCTCGAGCCGCCCGACCCGATGGAGCATGGCGACCGCCTTCACACCGGGCCAGCGGGCACGCAGCGCCTCGCCGATCTCGCGCATCTTGGCCTCCGCCATCGACTCATGGGCTTCATACTCCAGGAACTTCACCCGGCGGCCTCCGGTCTCGTTTCTCACCACGCCGGAAAAAACGACGAGCCCGCCGGCTTCAGGATTCGCCACGGCAGCGGTCGCCGCGGCTTCCGAGAGCGGCTCGGTGGTCAGCCGGTAGAGATCCGGGCCCGCCGCCCCGCCGCTGACGGGCGGAAAGAGGCAGACCTCGTCGCCGGACTGGAGCGGATGCTCGGGGTTCACGTAGTCCCGACCGACGGCGAAGAGGGTATGGGGGCGGTACGGCAAGAGCGCCGGGTAGCGTTCCACCACCGCGGCCCACGCCGCCTCGACGGTCCCGCCTTCCGGAAGCTCCAGCTCCACGCGGTCCCGCCCCGCTGCCTCACGGTAGCGGGCGAAGAGCCGCACCTGCACTTTCATCGTCGAACCGCCGGGACTAGAATTGGTGAGATTGACCGCAGCCGCAGGACGACTTCACGTTCGGGTTCTTGATCGCGAATCCGGCGCCCATCATGTGGTTCTCGACGAAGTCGATCTCGCTGCCGGCCACGTACCGGGCGCTCTCAGTATCCACGTACACCTTGATCCCGTCGGACTCGATCACGTTGTCCCCTTCGGCTGCCTGATCCTCCCAGCCCAGCTCATAGGACATCCCGGAGCAGCCCCCGCCCACGACCCGGACGCGGAGCCCCCACTCGGCCTTCCCCTCTTCCAGTCGAAGGCCCATGATCTTTTTTGCCGCCGTTTCGCTCAACGTGACCATCCGGTCCCTCCCTGAAGTTCAGTTCTTTGAATTGCCGCAACCGCCATTATACCAGAAATGTTCTCCCCCTCACCCGGCCCTCTCCCCCACACGACGCCCCCTCACCTCTTCTCCTCTCCCCAACTCAATGCCCCTCACCTCTTCTCCTCTCCCCGGTGGGAGAGGCAGGGTGAGGGGGGAGAGGATTTATTTAGAGAATGCCGCCGATGGGGAGGAGGGTCAGGTCTTCGAGCGACGCGCCGGGAGGGAGGCTCGCCATCAGGAGCGCCGCTTCGGCGACATCCTCCGGTCTGAGCATGCGGGAGCGGTCCGGCGGCTTCGGCACGCCATCCCAGAGCGGCGTGTCCACCGCGCCGGGGCAGAGGGCCCCCACCCGGACGCCGTGCGCGCGCATCTCCTCGGCCAGCACCTGAGTGAGCCCCAGCACTGCGTGCTTGGAGGCCGCGTAGGCGGCGTTGCCAGGGATCGCGCGTTTGGCCGCGATGGAGACGATGTTGATGATCGTCCCCCGACGCTGCCTCATCATGGCCGGCAGAACCGTGCGGCAGGCGAGGAACACTCCGCGCAGGTTCACGGCCAGCATCCGATCCCACTCCTCGGTCTTCGTATCCACCAGCGGGGCGAACGTAGCCACACCCGCCGCCGTCACCAGGATGTCCACTCGCTTGAAGTCGCCAAGGACTTGCTCGACCAGCGCGCCCACCGACGCCTCCCGCGTGACGTCCGTGGGGACGACCAACGCGCGGCCGGCGCGGCTCTTGATCTGAGCGGCAACCGCTTCTAGCTCAGACGTCGTTCGCGCCGCCAGCGCTACCGCCGCGCCCTCCCGGGCGAAGGCGAGAGCCACGGCACGACCGATTCCCCGCCCCGCCCCGGTGACGAGCGCCACCTGGTCCTTCAGCTTCAAATCAAGCTTCCCCGCAGCTTGATCAGCTCCATGAACTCGGCCCGCGTCTCCGGCCGCTCCCGGAACGCCCCGAGCATGGCGGAGGTGACCGCCTTGGAGTTCTGCTTCTCCACCCCCCGCATCACCATGCAGAGGTGCGTGGCTTCGATGACCACCGCCACCCCGCGGGGCTGGAGCACCTCCTGGAGGGTGTGGGCGATCTGGCTGGTGAGGCGCTCCTGCACCTGCAGGCGCCGGCTGAACATCTCCACGAGGCGGGGGATTTTGGACAGGCCGATGATCTTTTTCCCCGGCAGGTAGGCGACATGGCACTTCCCGACAAATGGAAGGAGATGATGCTCGCATAAGGAAAATACATCGATGTCCTTGACGAGAACGATCTCGTCGTAGTCTTCGACGAAGAGGGCGTCGTTGAGGACGTCCTTCACGTCCTTCTCGTATCCCGAGGTCAGAAAGCGGAGCGCCTTCGCCACGCGCTCGGGAGTCCGCCCGAGCCCCTCGCGCCGAACGTCCTCTCCCAACTCCTTGAGGATCTGCGCAACCAGGTCATCGATCATTCGACATCTCCATCCGTGCTGTCCCCATAATACTCGAAGGTGTTGTTGGCCGTCTCGACCACCGCGACCCGACGGAGGGTTCCCGCCGGAAGGGCTTCCGAGAGCATTTCCCAGAAGACCCGAGCGAGATTTTCGCCCGTGGTGATGACCCCCGTGAGCGCAGGCACATCAGCGTCGAGGTTCATGTGGTCAACCAGGTCCAGCACCGCGCGGCGCGCCGCGGCTTCCAGCGCCTCCAGATCAGCCGCCATGCCGGTGACGGGATCCACCCTGCCGCCCACAGTCACCTCCAGCAGGTAGTTGTGGCCGTGAGGGCGGAAGCAGGAACCGTACAACGCGCGGTTCTCCTCCTCGCCGAGCGCGGGGCTCGCCAGCCGGTGGCCCGCGCTGAAGTGGAACGTCCGGGTCAGCGTCAACGCGTCAAGGTCCATAGTACTCCACGTAAAAAGTCGGATCCTCCCACACGCGCACCCGCCACAAGCGGTCGGCCCCGAGCTTGGGCGCCAGCAGCTCCCAGCTCGTCCGGGCCAGGTTTTCTGTCGTGGGAATCGCGCCACCCGAGAAGAGGGGATCCTCATTGAGGTCGGCGTGGTCGAAGCGCTGGATCACGACCTCGCCCACCACCCGCTTCAGCTCCGCCAGATCCATGAGCATCCCGGTCCGCTCGTCCACCGCGCCGCGAATCGTGACCTCGAGGGTGTAATTGTGGCCGTGCACCTGGGTGAGGTTGCCGAAGGCCTTCTTGTTCTCCTCGGGGCTCCAGTCGCGGCGCCAGTACCGGTGCGCCGCCGAGAAGCCAAAGCGGCGAGTGGCATAGACCTGCCCCGTCCCGGGCCGCTTCATGCCAGCCTCACCGTTTGGAGGAACTGCCCCGCAACGCGAGGTGCGTCGAACTCCGCGGCGCGCCGGCGCGCCGCCTCTCCGTATTCCTTCCGACGGGCCGAATCCGTCAGGATCTCTTCCAGTGCGTCGGCCAACCGCTCCGGATTGCGCGGCTCCACGAGGAGCCCCACGACGCCATCAGGCACGACTTCCGGAACGGCCGCCGCCCGGCAGGCCACGACCGGCAGACCGGCGGCCATGGCCTCGAGGAAGACGATACCGAACCCCTCCTGGACGCTCGGCAGGCAGAAACAGTCGGCATTCACGTATTCTTCCGAGAGGCGAGTCCGTGAAACCTCCCCCAGGAAGTGGACCGTGTCTCCCAGGCCGAGCGCCGCGTGGAGGCGGAGCAGCCGTTCATGCTCGGGCCCGCTTCCCACGATCCGGAGCTCGACGGCGGGCAGCCGATCGCGCAGGCGTAACGCTGCCGCCAGGAGATCCTCGATCCGCTTCCGCGGGTACATCCGCGCGACGCAGAGGACGGTCGGTCGCTCCGAAGGGCGGCGGAGCGCCCGCGCGAAGCGCGCCTCCCAGTCGGCCACGTCGATGAGTTCCGGCACGACCGCGATCCTCCCTGCGGGCACCCCGTATGCGCGCATGACCACGTCAGCACAGTAGCGGCTCGTCACCAGCACGCGATCAGCCCGCCTCACGTTCTTCTGCTCCCAGCGGGCTTGGATGGAGAGGAGCGTGTGGGTCCACCCCCGTTCGTTCAAGAGCTCGTCGGCGATGATGCCCTTGAGGCTCGCGACGAAGGGGATCCGGCGGCGGCGCGCCCAGAGAAACCCGTCGAGGTCGAATCCCACCGCGAGGTCGGCCGCGGGCGGGTCGAGGGCGAGGCCGGCGTTGTAGAGCCACCGGTCCAGCGTGTGGAAGCCGGATCGGAAGCGGAGCGCGCGGACCTCCACCACGTGGCCTAGCGTCGTCAGCGCCCGTTCCATCTCGCGGATTCCGACGAAGGTCCCGCTCCCCTCGGTCGGGCTGAGCGGCGTGGAGGTGAAGAACGCGAACCTCACCTACCTACCTTTCAATGCTCTGGAACAGGGCGTGCGTCCGGTCGAAGGTGCCGGGTCGAGAACCGAGCAGCCCAAGGCCCGAGGGAGGAGCCCACCGGAAGCGTACACGGTTGTACGTGAGGATGGGCTCCAACCGAGAACGCCGGGATGCGACGGTTATCGGCACGGCACTACCTACCTTCAAAACGGGGCGAACGCTTCTCCAAGAACGCGCGGGTGCCCTCTTTGTAGTCCTCGCTCTCGAAGGCCTGGAGCGAGAGCCGGCGGATCCGCTCCCGCTGGCTGACCCCGCCGTCCTTAAGGATGGCTTCGATGATGACCTTGGCGCCGCGAACCGAGAGCGGCGCGTTCGCGGCGACCTTCTTGAGATAGTCGTACGTGTAGGGCTCCAGCTCAGCCTCGGGCAGGAGGCGATTGATGAACCCGATCGCCAGTGCCTCTCGGGCCTCGAAGGTCCGCGCGGAGAACAGGATATCTTTGGCATTGGCGGGCCCCACCAGATCGACGAGCTGGCGGACGCTCCCGAGCCCGTAGATGATGCCGAGGCGCGCGGCAGGAATCCCGAACTTCGCGCCCTCCGCGGCGAAGCGCAGGTCGCAGGCCATGGCGATTGCCACGCCGCCACCCATGCAGAACCCGAAGATCATGGCCACCGTGGGCTTCGGGCACTGGCGGATGGCGAGGTAGGCCGCCTCGGTCTCCTTGTTGTAGGCCTGCGCCGTCGCGACGTCCTTGCGCACCTCTTTGAACTCGGAGATGTCGGCGCCCGAGGCAAAGGCCTCGGTCCCTACGCCCCGGTAGACGACGGCGCGGACGCCCGGCTCTTTCCCGAGCCCCTCGGTGACACGCGCGATTTCCCGCCACATGGCGAGGCTGATCGCGTTGCGCATCTTCGGACGATTGAATATCACCGTGGCAATAGCGTCTTTTTCTTCGACACGGATCAGGTCACTCATCAGGCTTGGCCTCCTCGACGACCCCATCGGCGAGCAGCGCGCCGGCGGCACGCTCGTCATAGCCGAGCTCGGTCAGGACCTCGCGCGTGTGGGCACCCGGAAGTGCCGCCGGGGTCTTGACCCGGGCAGGAGTCCGGTGGAGACGCACGGGCAGCCCCATCACCTTGTGCAGCCCCCACAGAGGATGGGACAGCTCGTGGACGAGTGCCGCCTGCGCCACCTGGGGATCGGCGAAAACCTGGTCCAGCGTGTAAATCGGGCCGCAGGCCACTCCCGCCGCGTTCAGGAGCTCCACCCACTCACCGGCGGATTTCCTCGCGAGCGCCGGCTCGAGGATCTGGTCCATCGCCGCCCGGTGCTCGAGCCGACCCGGGGCCTTCTGAAAGCGGGAATCGTCCGCCAATTCGGCGAGGCCCAGCGCCCGGCAGAGCCGCTGCCACATGTCGTCGTTGCCGACGGCCAGGTTGATATGTCCGTCCTTTACCCGATAGACGCCCATCGGTGCGGTGAGCGGGTGATGGTTACCCACCGGCGGGGGGACTTCCCCGGTGTTGAGGTACCGCACGGCCTGGAAGGAGAGGCTCCCGACCAGCGCCTCCAGCAGCGAAGTCTCGACCCGTTGACCGAGGCCGGAGCCCTCTCGCTCGATGAGCGCGACCAGGATCCCGAGCGCCGCGAAGTATCCCGCGAGGAGATCGCCGATGGGGATACCGATTCGCAGCGGAGCGGTCTTCTCAGTCCCGGTGAGCGACATGAGTCCCGACATCCCCTGCACGATCTGATCATAGCCCGGCCGGTCACGGTACGGGCCGGTCTGGCCGAAGCCGGAGATGCTGGCATAGATCAACCGGGGGTTATCGCGGCTGAGGGATTCATAGTCGATGCCGAGACGGTGCTTCACGTCAGGCCGGTAGTTCTCCACCACCACGTCCGCCCGAGCCGCGAGGGCCCGGAGGATCTCCACCCCCTTGGGGTGCTGCAGGTTCAGGACCAGGCTTTTCTTGTTCCGCTGGAGATCACCTTGGTCGAAGAAGACCCGCTCCCTGCCGGAATCCCCCGGCCGCTCGACGCGCAGCACCTCGGCACCAAGGTCCGCGAGGATCCTGGTGCAGGTCGGCCCGGAGCGCACGGTCGTGAGATCGAGGACCCGATAGCGTGACAGCGGCATCGCGTTAATTCCCGTGAGGAATTAAGTGTAGCGAATGGATGAAGAAACCGCAAGGAAGGTCGGCGGAGCGGGCCACCAAGAAGGCCTTGACACGCCCACTACAACGGATAATACTTGGTGCTCATATCGCGGGGGGGTGTTGCCGGGAATGCGAGTGCTCATCGTGCAAGATTCGCCCGCCGAGGCGGAAATTTTTGCGAACTTAGTCGCCCACCACGGCCACGACCCGGTCGTGGCGGCAAGCGTCGAGGCGGCGCTCGACACCCTGGCCGTGTCTGCCCCGGACGCCGTGCTGCTTGACATGTCCGTGCCCGGCATGAGCTGGGTGGAGTTCCTCCGGATCCTGTCGGAGCGCCGGCAGCCGCTCCCGGTGGTGGCCACCTCCGGCGTCGCCAGCGAGGCCGAGGCCCGACGGTGCCTCGAGTTAGGCGCGGTGGAGTTCCTCCCGAAGCCCCTCAGTATCGACCATCTGGGGATCGTGCTCGACTTCCTCGAACTGCAGCTCCTGACCCGCCGGTTCACCGAGGATGTCCTGACGCTGAACCGACGCCGGTCTCCCCGCGTGAAGGTTTCGCTGGACGTGAAGGTGGAGGGGTCCGCCGTCGGTCAGTCGCAAGGTCAATCGGTGGATCTGAGCCCCTTCGGCCTCAAGGTGTGCTCGGCGGCAGAGGTGGTGCCGGGCGGCACCGTCCGCTTGTCCTTTAGCCCATCCGACGGCGACCCGCTCATCTCGGTCCTATCCCTCCTGGTGCGCAAGGACCCAGACGGACAGGCCTTCACCTTCGTCAACCTTACGAACCCGGACTTCCAGCGCCTCCGGAAGTTCGTGGACTCGAAGCTCAGCTCCTGACCCGCCGGTTTGTACCGGGCCACTGGGTCTTCCCCGGCCAGAGGCTGTTGTTGAGAAATCCCTGCGATTGAGGTCGCCGCCCAGCGGGTGGCCCCAGAGCCCCACCCGCACGCCAAAGCCGGGCTTCGATCTAGGAGTGACCTGCCAGAAGACTGTCCGTCAACTGTTTGAGGCGGAGAAAATCGTTGGTGGCGAGATTGCTGAAGACAACCACCGAGCCCTGCCCCTGCGCATGCACATGCCATACGATCCCGCTGAGGACCATGGGAGGCTTGCCGTCTGGCGGCGCCAACTGAAGCCGGAGGATAGTTCCTTCGAGCGGGCCGGGCTCGCCCGTCTCGAACCTCACTTTCAGCCCGAACTGGTTGAGATCGACGGTCTGACCCCGCCACCGAGATGCGTTTTCGTTTGCCAGGATGATATCCAAGGCAACCTCCGCTCGGGGGTACCGGCGGCGATCGTCGGTGCGGACACCGCCATCATCTGAAGTTTTCGCGCTGCGTGTTCCCATATGCCCTCCCCTGTTCCCTCGGGCTGTTCCAGGCTTAGCCAAAGGGAAGCAAGCAGGATGCCACTATTCAGAGTCAATGGTATCTAGCATTTACTGCGTGTTCAGGGGGGGCCTAGCAAGCGACGAAGAAGGGAAAGGGCCAGACTGTCACTGAGGTATTGACAATCGTGCCTGAGCACAGTGTCTACCACCATTCATCCTTCATGCGTCCGTAGGAGCTAAGTATCCGTCTTTTCAGGTAGCTCTCCCTGGCATCTGGATTGCTCCCCAACAAGGCCAGGGGAGTGGGAGAGTGGGACGAGACCGACGACGATACCCTCGGGTCGGCGTGGCTTTGGATGTGTCTGTCGAGGCTCTGGGCGGCCAGTGGCAAGTAACCACGGTCGATCTGAGCCCGCACGGGGTCAAAGTCGCGTTGCCGGCAAACTCGATAATGCTCCCTCCAGGGACGTGTGCTGAGCTGCGACTTGCCCTGCCCGATGGGGACTCCCCGCTCGTTTTCCCGGCCACCGTGGTTCGAACGGACCCTGACGGCATAGCTCTGAATTTCGCGAAAGTCGAAGACCAACACTTCCAGCGCCTCAAGGACCTTGTGAATTCACTCCTGCAAAGCCTTTCGGACGAGGCCGCGCGCTTCGGAGTGAGCGTGAGACCTGTGAAGGACCGTCGAAAAGCCCCTCGGGTCGATGTGGAGCTGGATACTAATCTTGATGCCGAGCAGCCTCACTTCTGGCAGGGCAAAACGATCAACCTCAGCCCCTCCGGGGTCAAAGTCGCGCTGCCGGCCACGGCCATTCAGCCCCCGTGGGGAACCAGCGTTCAGCTGCGGCTTGCCGCCATCGACGGCCGACCTCCCATCTCCGTCAAGGGAATCGTCTGGCGAAGGGAGCCCGAAGGCACGGCCCTGCTCCTCGTCGAGGTCGGTCGCGAGCAACTCGAACACCTCAAGGCCCTCGTCGAATCTCTCCGGGCTTAACTCGTCTGCATCCCTCACAAGCCCCACGGGCTTCCCAAACACGACGAGCGCCGAGGGTGCCCCCGACGCCCGTGGATGGTTTTGGTAGGGATCCGTCGCCCTGAACCGGCCGCGCTCTGTGCGAGGCTACGCCGGCAGCAAGACGAAGATACGCATAATCGCTGCGGTCGCCCCTTTGTTCGCGGCCCCCTCCACCGTGCCCACCTTGCACGTCCAGATGTGTCCCTTCTTCGCCGTAAACGTTTTACCGTCCTGCGTCACTTCCAAGGCGCCGAGGGTACACTCGCAGATCATCGCGCTCTTCATCGCTTCTGTGGGCAACACTCCCCCGGGTTGGAACGCTGCCTCAACCAGTTGTACCTTGGGGAAGCCCGGGATCAATGACCCAGTCTCCTTGATAACCTTTACCTTCACCCCTTTCGGTTCCTGCGCCAGGGCGCTCCCCCCCTTGCCCATGACGAGCGCAGCCCCGCCCGCCAGGCCCAACAGCATCACCGCCCTGCGATCGAAGTCCACCTTCCCTGCCTCTCGTTTCATGGTGTGATCCTCCCCGTTGTGAGAGAAGCCAAGCCGACCAGTCGTGGAGGCAGGGTAGGCCGTTGCCCGAAGGCTGTCAAGGCGGCGGTGCTTGACCCCTCTCGTGGCTCGGGCTAGGCTACCGCCATTA
>CAYRZF010000018.1:0-31133 GCA_964428805.1 uncultured bacterium
GTGACCGGGTGAAGGCCTCACCCCTTGCGAAAAAGATCGCGGCCCAGTCTGGAGTGGATCTCCGGCTCGTTCAGGGAAGCGGTCCGGGCGGTCGAATCGTCCGCCGTGACGTTCAAGCCGCGATGGGCAGCCAGCCCGCCCTGGCGCCCGCGGCAATCTCGCACCCGGGCACCCACGCCCCAGGCGTGGGTGCCCGGCCTGGGTACCCGCCCGGGGTGGAGTATCAGGACGTGCGGCTCTCCTCGATCCGGGCCGCCATCGCCAGGCAGATGCCGCTGGCCAAGGGCCCGGTCCCGCACTTCTACCTGACCCGCGAGATCGCCATGGACCGGGCCTGGGAGCTCCGGGAAGAGCTGAACGCGCTGGAGGGGCAGCCGAAGATCTCGGTCACCGACATGACCGTCAAAGCGTGCGCTCTCGCGCTCACGGAGCACCCGGAGGTGAACGCGTCGTTTCAGGGCGACACGATCCGCGTACATTACCGGGTCCACATCGGCCTCGCGGTGGCGTTGGACGAGGGGCTCATCACGCCTGTCCTCCGCAATTGCGAAGGAAAGTCGCTCGCTCAGATCGCTGTCGAGGGCCGCGATCTGGTGGAGCGGGCCCGAGCCCGCCGTCTCAGGGCTCCGGAGCTCTCCGGCGCCACGTTCTCGGTCTCCAACCTCGGCATGTTCGCTATGGACGAGTTCTCGGCGATCATCAACCCACCCGAGGGGGCGATCCTCGCCGTCGGGGCGGTCAAGGTCGTGCCCGTCGTGGAGGACGGTCGGATCGGCACGGGTCGGCGGATGAAGGTCACACTCTCGTGCGATCACCGGGTGATGGACGGGGCGATGGGGGCCCGCTTCCTGCAGGACCTCACGCAATTCCTGGAAGAACCGCTTCGGCTCTTGGTGTAAAGGCCCCTCACCCCGACCCAACCGCAAGGGTCGGGTGCCCGCTAAGGTAGCTCGCTTCGCTCGCATCTTGCGTGTAGGGGTGAGTGAGGAGGAATGACGGTGGGAACGCATAAAGTGGACGTGGCAGTGGTGGGGACCGGACCGGGCGGGTATGTGGCGGCCATCCGGTGCGCCCAACTCGGGCTCTCGGTTGCGGCCGTCGAGGACGACCGTCCCGGGGGCGTATGCCTCAACTGGGGGTGCATCCCCACCAAGGCGCTGCTCCGCAACGCCGAGGTCGTGGGGCTCTTCGGGAGGGCAGCCGAGTTCGGGATCAAACTCTCCGGCTTTGAAGCGGACTATGCGGAAGCCATCAGGCGAAGCCGGAGGGTCGCCGATCGCATGGCAAAGGGCGTCGAGTTCCTCTTCAAGAAGAACAAGATCGCGCTGATCCCCGGGCGAGGCCGGCTCAAGAGCCGGACGCTGGTCGAGGTCGTCACCAGCGCCGGGACGGAGGCCGTGGAGGCCCGGCAGATCATCCTCGCCACGGGGTCCGAGCCCAAGTCCCTGCCCGGTGTGGTGATCGACGAGCAGTCCGTCATCTCCTCCAACGGGGCCGTCCGGTTGGAGCGCGCGCCCAAGTCGCTGATTATCGTCGGGGCCGGCGCGGTGGGGATGGAGTTCGCCGACATCTACGCGGCCTACGGCGTGCAGGTCACGCTGGTGGAGGCGCTGCCGCGCATCCTGCCGCTGGAGGACGAAGAGGTCTCCTCGCAGCTCGCGCGTTTCTTCAGCCGGCGAGGCGTCGCGATCCGGACCGGGGTGAAGGTGAGGACGGTCAAGACGGCGAACAACGGTGTGACCGTCGAAGTGGAAGCGGACGGGAAGGCCGAACGGCTCGAGGCGGAGCAGGTGCTTATGGCTGTCGGGCGCGGCGCCAAGGTGAAGGATTTAGGGCTGGAGGCGCTCGGCGTGACCCTGGAGCGGGGGTCCGTCAAGGTTTCGCCGCGGATGGAGACCTCGGTGGGCGGGCTCTACGCCATTGGCGACATGGCGGGCCCGCCGCTGCTCGCCCATAAGGCCATGGCCGAGGGGGTGGTGGCGGCTGAAGCGATCGCGGGCCAGGAGCCGCGCCCGATCGATTACGGCAATGTCCCGAGCTGCACCTACTGCCGGCCCCAGGTCGCGTCGATCGGCCGAACGGAGGCGCAGGCGCGGGCCGGCGTCAGCGAGGTGACGGTGGGGCGCTTCCCTTTCTCGGCGAACGGCAAGGCGGTGGCCATGGGGGAGGCCGAGGGGTTCCTCAAGGTAGTGGCGGACAAGGCGACCGGGGAGATCCTCGGCGTGCACATCGTCGGCCCCGAGGCCACCGAGCTGATTCACGAGTTCGCCGTGGGGCGCACGCTCGAGGCAACGCTGGAGGAGTTGATCCACACCATCCACGCGCACCCGACGCTGTCAGAGGTGGCGCTGGAGGCCACGCTCGGCGCCCTCGGCCAAGCCATTCATATTTAGGCCGGCGGGTCCTGTCGCGGGGAATAGCCCCATCCGTCCTCGCTCCACCCAACCCCCAGTGGGGCCCTTGCGCTGCGGGCCGGGTACCCGCGCCGAAGGCGTGGGTGGGCGCCCCGTTCCCCGCACCACCCGCCGGCCCAGGGGCTCAAGGCGCGTTCGAGCGCGGGCTTTGCCCGCGCAAGCCCTGGGGGGGAGGAATCGGAAGGGGGGCTTAGCCCCCCTCCGAGTCGCTAGTGGTGGAGGAAGGGGAGGCGGAACCAGAGGGTGAAGCCGTTGACGGTCAGGAGTGCGCCGCCGACTGCCAGGACCAGGCTGAAGGCGAACATCGGGCGGGAGATGGCGAGGATCGAAACCGACGCCATCACGATGGCGATTTGGAGGAGAACCTCGGCGTAGTCGAAGTAGGGATCCCGATCGCGGTTGCGGTCGCGCTCGTGCTCCAGCTTCTTGGCGTCCTTCTCGATGTCCTTCTTCTCGGCGCTGTAACGCTTCTCCTCGTCGCCGAACTTCTTCGCCAGGGCCTCGAACTTCTCGCGCGCTGGCGCCCTGAGAGCCCCGGGCTCGGCGAGGGCGACCTCCAGGTTCAGCCGCTGGGCGCGGTAGAGGTGCTCGCGGATGACCTTGGCCTGATAGAACGCCCACTGGTCGGAGGATTGCTGCTGGGCGAGCAGCATCTCCTTCATGGCGTTATTGCCGCCGAGCGAGGCGATGGCGAGGACAACCGCATAGATGGCTGTCACCAGCGCGACGCGTCGGCTGAACGACCGCTCGGCCCTTTCCTTGAGCTCTTCGGGGTTGGGCAGCTCGACTTCCGCCATGCCGCTACGCTCGGAGGGGGGTTTCACCCCCCTCCCGATTCCTCCCCCCGGAAGTTGCGCGGGCAAGCCCGCGCTCGAACCCCCCGTCGCCCGATGAAGTGGGTCGTGCGACGGTTATCGGCACGGCGCTAGTTTTCGCCGCGGGCCTTGCCGATCTCCTCCTTCATGGCCTCCTTGCCGGCCTCGAACGCCGTTGTCAGCCGCTGACTCTGCTCTTCGAAGAACTCGCGCCCCTTGTCGAAAAGCTCACTGGCGCGCACCTGAGCGTCCTTGGCGTACTCCTGGGCGCGCTTGGTGAAGTCGCCGCCCTTTTCCCGGATCAAGTCGCGGGCCTCCTGCCCCGTCTTCGGGGTCAGGAGCAGGGCCGCGGCCGCGCCCACCAGGGCGCCCAGGAAAAACCATCCGAGATACCCTGCCGCGTCGCTGCCGGAACTCCGTTCGTCAGCCATCGGTCATCCTCCTCGACTTGTTCTTGCTGATCAATCTCGAGATGAAGACGTCCAGCCCCTTTTTGACTCCCGTGGCGGCCCCTACGAGCTGACCGACCCGCGTGAGCCCTCCCACGAATCCCACCACCCGGGCGACGCGTGTCGTCACGTCGTCCACCCGGCTGATGACCACCCCCATGCGTTCCATGTTCTCATCCGTGTGCTTCGACAGGGCGCGGAGCTCCTCGGTCAACCCGTGGAGCTGGCCCGCCGTCGGGCGGATCTCGCGCTCCAGGCTCATCAGGACCGTTTCGGCCCGCGCCGCCGCCCGCTTGACGGCGAGCAGAGTGGGTACCAGCACCGCCGTCACGACGATGGCGCAAATGGCGATCAGGAGGAGTGCCGTGGTGGTCATGGCGTTGGCTTCCGAGAAGCGGAAGACGAACCGCATTATCGCAGGCGGGGGGGCCGAAGTCAATCCGATCGCGGCTAAAAGTGGCCAAATTCGTTGACTTTACTCTGGATCCGTTCCTATACTATGGGCGGCGTTGCACCCCACCGAACGAGGAGCCGGAGATGTCCCTCCAGGAGCGCTTCGAGGAGCTCCATCGCCTCCACCGACAAGCTGAGCTGGCGGGAGGCGAGGAGCGGATCCAGCGCCAGCACAAGGCGGGGAAGAAGACCGCGCGCGAGCGGCTGGAGCTGCTCCTGGACAAGGGCTCCTTCGCCGAGGTGGACAAGTTCGTGGTCCATCAGTGCCGGGACTTCGGCATGGAAACACAGAAGATTCTCGGCGATGGCGTGGTGACTGGCTCGGGACGCGTCCACGGGCGCCCGGTTTTCGTCTTCGCCCAGGACTTCACCGTTTTCGGCGGCTCGCTCTCGGAGGCGTACGCGCGGAAGATCTGCAAGATCATGGATCTCGCGCTGAAGGCCGGCGTGCCGATCATCGGGCTGAACGATTCCGGGGGTGCCCGGATTCAGGAAGGCGTGGTTTCGCTGGCCGGCTACTCCGACATTTTCCTTCGCAATACCCTCGCCTCCGGAGTGATCCCCCAGATCTCAGCCATTCTGGGCCCCTGCGCCGGCGGCGCAGTCTATTCCCCAGCCGTCATGGATTTCGTCTTCATGGTGCAACGCTCCTCGTACATGTTCGTGACCGGGCCGGACGTCATCAAGGCGGTGACTCACGAGGAGGTGTCCTTCGAGGAGCTGGGTGGGGCCATGCGGCACGCGGGCACCTCCGGAGTCGCCCACTTCGCCGCCGAGAGCGAGGAAGAATGTCTGGCGCTGATCCGGGAGTTGATGACGTTTCTCCCCCAGAACAACTTGGAGGAACCACCGCTCCGTCAGACGTCGGATCCTCCCGATCGGGTGGATGAGGCGCTGCAGACCGCGGTCCCCGACCAGCCGAACAAGCCGTACGACATGAAGGAGATTATCCGGACGGTCCTGGACGACCGCTACTTTTTCGAGGTCCACGCCGCCTTCGCGCCCAATGTCGTCGTGGGGTTCGGCCGGCTCAACGGGCGCCCGGTCGGGATCGTGGGCAACCAACCGGCCCACCTGGCCGGCTGCCTCGATATCAACGCCTCCGTCAAGGCCGCCCGCTTCGTCCGCTTCTGCGACTGCTTCAACATTCCGCTGGTGACCTTCGAGGACGTGCCGGGGTTCCTCCCCGGCACCGCCCAGGAGCATGGCGGGATCATCAAGCATGGGGCCAAGCTCCTTTTCGCCTACTGCGAGGCCACGGTGCCCAAGCTCACGGTCATCACCCGGAAGGCCTACGGGGGCGCCTACTGTGTCATGTCGTCGAAGCACATCCGGGGCGACGCCAACTTCGCCTATCCCACGGCGGAGATCGCCGTGATGGGGCCCGACGCAGCGGTGAACATCTTGTACCGGCGAGAGTTGGACCAGGCCAGCGACCCGGCCAGGTTCAAAGACGAGCGGACGCGGGAGTACCGCGAGAAGTTCGCCAACCCCTTCGTGGCGGCCGAGCGCGGTTACATTGACGAGATCATCGAGCCGAAGGACACCCGGCGGAAGCTCATCCAGGCGCTCGAGATCCTGCACACCAAGCGAGACTCGAACCCGCCCAAGAAGCACGGAAACATCCCGCTGTGACGGCCGACGAAAAGCCGATCGAGGACGCCCGGAAGGCGTGGGAGGAGAAGACCCTCAAGCCGGCACTGGGGAGGGCGCCGGAACGCCCCGGCCCCTTCATCACGTCCTGGGGGAGCCCGGTGGAGCGCGTGTACACCCCTGCCGAACTCGCGGGCTTCGACTACCTGAGAGACCTCGGCTTCCCCGGCGAGTATCCGTTCGCCCGCGGCGTGCAGCCCACCATGTACCGGGGGCGCCTCTGGACCATGCGCCAGTACGCCGGCTTCGGAAGCGCCTCCGATACCAATCGACGCTATCGCTATCTCCTCGACCAGGGCCAAACGGGGCTCAGCGTCGCCTTCGACCTGCCGACCCAGATGGGCTACGACGCCGATGCCCCCATCGCCCGGAGCGAGGCGGGGAAGGTGGGGGTCTCGATCTCCTCCATCGAGGATATGGCCGACCTCTTCGACGGGATCCCGCTGGACCGCGTCTCCACCTCGATGACGATCAACGCGACCGCGTCGATCTTGCTCTGCTTCTACATCGCCGTCGCCCAGCGCCAGGGGATCCCGGCCGACCGGCTGTCGGGAACCGTGCAGAACGACATCCTCAAGGAGTACATCGCCCGGGGGACCTATATTTACCCGCCCGGACCGTCCATGAGGCTCGTGACGGATCTGTTCGCGTTTTGCCGCGAGCGGATCCCCAGCTGGAACACGATCTCCATTTCCGGCTATCACATGCGCGAGGCCGGCTCGACCGCGGTTCAGGAGGTGGCCTTCACCCTGGCCAACGCCATTGCGTACGTGCAGGCGGCCCTCGAGGCTGGGCTCGCCGTGGATGAGTTCGCGCCCCAACTCTCCTTCTTCTTTAACGCCCACAACAACCTGATCGAGGAGGTGGCGAAGTTCCGTGCCGCGCGGCGGCTGTGGGCGCGGATCATGCGGGAACGATTCGGGGCCCGGGACCCGCGCTCCTGGATGCTGCGCTTCCACGCCCAGACCGCGGGGTCCATGCTGACCGCCCAACAGCCCGAGAACAACATCGTACGCGTGACGATTCAGGCCCTGGCGGCGGTCCTTGGAGGCTGCCAGTCGCTCCACACCAACTCCATGGACGAAGCCCTTGCGCTCCCGTCGGAAGCCGCCGTGACGATCGCGCTCAGGACGCAGCAGATCCTCGCCTACGAGTCGGGCGTGGCCGATACGAGCGATTCGCTGGGGGGCTCCTACGCCGTGGAGCGGCTCACCCGTCAGATCGAAGAGGAGGCGGAGACCTATATCGCCAAGATCGATGGCCTGGGGGGTTCCGTGCAGGCCGTCGGGTTCATGCAGCGCGAAATCCAGGAGGCGGCCTACCGGTATCAGCAGGAGGTGGAGTCGAAGTCCCGGATCGTCGTGGGGGTGAACGAGTTCGTCACCGACGCGCCACCGCCCGGTGACCTGTTCCAGGTCGACCCGGCTGCGGGTGAGGCGCTGAGCGCTCGGCTGGAGGCGCTACGCCGTCGCCGGGATCAGGACCGTGCGCGCCGCGCCCTGGACCGGATCGAGGGGGCAGCGCGCGGGCGAGAGAACCTACTTCCGCCGATCCTCGAGGCCGTCAACGCCTCGGTGGCCCTGGGAGAGATCTGCGACAGGTTGCGTGGGGTGTTCGGTGTTCACCAGCCGTCCGTCGTCTTTTAGCCCTCTCGCGCTGGTCCTGGCCCTGGTACTCACCCTCGTGGCGGGGCCCGCGGGCGCGGGACTGGCCGACCGGGTGGGTGCCACGTTTACCCGGATGGCCCAGGATTTCGTCGAGGCCTTCCCTCCGGTCGAAGGGATCGTGGTCTCCGTGGACGGCGATCTGATCTACCTGGACCTCACCGAGAAGCACGGGGTCCGGCCCGGTCAGGAACTTATCATCTTCCGGAAAGGAGAGGTGTTCCACCACCCCACCACGAACCAGCCGCTGGGACGCCATGAGGAGTATCTGGGCTACGCTCAGGTGCGGCGAGCTTTCCCGCGGTACTCCGAGGCCCGCTATTTCCCGCTGGAGGACCAGCCCCGGGCCCGTCCCGAAGACGGAGTGCGGATCACCCGTGGGCGGATCAAGGTGGCCATCGCCCCTCTCCTGGACCTCACGCAATCCGAGGCTGACCTCCGGCGGGTGCCGTACCTCATCGCCAGTGCCCTCGAGCGCAGCAAGCGCTTCCAGGTCGCGGACCCCCTGGCCGTCTCCACTCTCCTGGGCGCCAAGCGGAGCCGCGCTGTGGACCTTTTGGTTGACCCGGCGAAGGCCGCGCGGCTTGGACGGAGCCTCGAGGTGACCGGGTGGATCGTGCCCGTGCTTCTGGACCGCCGGGGCGTGACCTACCTGGACGCGACGTGGATTTCTGCGGTGAGCGGGACCGCACTGTTTTCGAAGCGGCAGCCCCTGAGTGGGCCGGGGCCCGCCGAAGAGCAGCGGTTTCCCTGGGAGCCGCGCGCCGAGGATTGAGCGGCGGATGGACGTTGACAGCGCTCCTCTGATATCCTGAGAGGTCTCATGGCGATCGGCATTTGGCGAAAGGTCTCGCTTTTTCTCCTGGCCGTGGCGCTCGTGGCCTCCGGGTGCGTGAGCCTTCGGGAGGTCGTGGGCCTTCCGGCCGAGTCCACACCGACGGTGAACGCGCAGCGGGCCCAGCAGAAGTGGGTATTGATCAAGAACCCACGCTACGGCGATGTTTCCAGTGAACCCGAGTATATCTGGGTCGAGGAGGACCGGATTCCCACCACCGTCAACACGGTCCTCTTCGGCAAAAAATCCGTCATCGCCCCGCCGGAGGTCGTGGCCAAGTACGGCCCGCCGCCGGGCGGCGGAAAGATCAGCCCGCTTCAAGATCCGTCCTACGTCCAGCCCGGACCCCGGGGGGCCGCCCGCGGGAAACCCAGGTCGACGGACGGCGCGTACGAATATGTGGAGCCGCCTCGGGGCTACGTCGTCTACGTGGATACGACGCGCATCGTGGTGGATCTCACCGCCAAGGACGGGATCCGGCCGGGGAGCATGGTGAGCCTTCGTCGGGACAAGGTCCCCATCGTCCACCCCGTGACCGGCGAGGTCCTGGGGGAGCTCGACGAGGAGGTGGCCAGCGCCAGGGTTATCGATGTCCGCGAGAAATTCTCCGTGGCTGAGATCGAAAACGTCTCGCCCGGCATGCAGATCAAGCTCAAAGATCGGGTCGTCCCCCGGTAGTTCTTTCCATTGGGCCGCACCGCCACCCTGGAGACCCTGCTGAAGGAGCGCGTTGGCCAGCTCGTGGGCCCCGAGCTGCGCGCCATCGAGGAGGAGATTGCCCGCGCGCTCGATTCGCCCGTCGCGCTGATTCAGGAGATGGGTGGCTATATCGCAGGCGCCGGCGGCAAGCGGCTCCGGCCGATCCTCCTGTTGCTGGCCGCTCGCGTGGCCGGCTACCGCGGGCCGCGCAGCATGCGGCTCGGCTGCGCGGTGGAACTCCTGCACACGGCCACCCTGATTCACGACGATGTGGTGGACCAGGCCTCGCTCCGCCGCGGTCGGCCGTCGGCCAACGCGCAGTGGGGCAACGACGCCTCCATCCTCGTCGGCGACTACCTCTACTCCAAGTCCTTCTCGATACTCGTGCGCGACAACGATCGCTCAATCATGGAAACCCTCGCGCGGGCGACCGTCTCGATGACCGAGGCGGAGGTCTTCCAGCTCGAGCTGAAGCGGAACGGCCGCGCGACCGAAGCCGACTACCTTCGCATCATCACGCAGAAGACCGCCTCGTTCATCTCTGCCTGCTGCCGGATCGGCGCCCTCCTCGGGCAGGCCGACGCCGAGCGGGTCGAAGCCCTGACGCGGTACGGATTGGACGTGGGGGTGGCCTTCCAGATCAGCGATGACTCGCTCGATTTCGTGGCCGATCAGGCACGATTGGGTAAGGCCGTCGGCGCCGACCTCAGGGAGGGGAAGCGGACCCTGCCGCTCATCGCCACGCTGGAGCGGGCGAGTCCCGAGGATCGGGAGCGCATCCAATCCTTCCTGGCCTGTCGCGAGCTGAGCGATGGGGAGGTCGAGGAAATCCGCCGCCTGGTCGTGAAGCACGACGGGATCGAGTATGCCCTCAGCCGGGCCCGGAGCTATGCCCAGTCGGCCAAAGACGACCTGGCCCCGTTCCCGCCCTCGGAGGAACGCGAGACGTTGAGTCTGATCGCGGACTACGTCGTCGACCGCGACCGCTAACACCGTGTCGATAATCTTCGCATCCCGGCGTTCTCGGTCGTCTCCGATCCGTTCCTCTTCGGGCACCACGTCCGGCCAAAGGCCGGCGTGGTCGTTACGCTCCGGTCGGCTCCTCCCTCGGGCCTTGGGCTGCTCGGTTCTCGGCACGGCATGAGGACTTAGTGCCGTGCCGATCATCACGCTGACGACGGACTTCGGGACGCGGGACCCGTTCGTCGGCGTGATGAAAGGGGTGATTCTCGGCCTTGCGCCCGGTGTCCGTCTGGTGGATCTGACCCACGAGATCTCCGCCCACGACGTCCTGCAGGGAGCCCTGGCGCTGGAGGCCGCGGTTCCGTTTTTCCCGGCTGGGACCATTCACCTGGCGGTGGTGGACCCGGGCGTGGGGAGCGCGCGGCGTCCCCTCGCCGTCGCCGCGGCCGGCCAGCACTTCGTCGGCCCGGACAACGGCCTCTTCAGCTTTATTTTCCGCGCGGGGGGCTGGAGCGCCGTCCGCCTGGAGGCCGCCGCCTATCGCCTTCCCACGGTGAGCCAGACGTTTCACGGCCGCGATATCTTCGCCCCCGCAGCGGCACACTTGGCACTCGGGATTCCCCTCAACCGGTTCGGTCCCCCCGTAAGGGACCCGGTCACGATCCCCTGGCCCACCGCGTACCGGCAGGGGGACCGACTGATCGGTGAGGTCATTCACGCCGACAGGTTCGGGAACCTGGTGACCTCCGTGCGGGCGCTGGACCTCGAAGCCCTGGGGCCGACTTCCTCGCTGGTCGTGGAGGTGGAGGAGAAGGAGGTGGGGAGAATCGTCGGCTGCTACGCCGACCTGCTTCCGGGGGGCGCGGGGGCGGTCATCGGCTCGAGCGGCCGGCTAGAAATTTCGGTGCGGGAAGGGAGTGCGGGGGCAGCGACCGGGGCCCGGCGGGGCACCAAGGTCCGTGTCCGAAAGCAATAAAAGTTGGGGCTACGGCGTGGAGGGGCTAGACTCAGTCGAAGAGGGCGCGGAAGAGCTGGAAGGGGACGAGGAGGGTTTCTCCTCCTTCAGCCCCTTCTTTCGAGACTCGGATGGGTAATCATTGACGTAGAATCCCGAGCCCTTCAGGATGAACGCGGCAGGGGCCAGGATGCGGCGGACGCTGCCCCCGCAGTCGAGGCAGCGCTCGAGGGGCGGTTCCGAGATTCGCTGTCGGACCTCGAAGCGCCGCATGCATCCAGCACATTCATACTCGTAAGTCGGCACGGAGCAAAGGATACATGACGCGTTTCCGGGTGTCAAGGTTTTGGGGACTGACAGGAGCGGTTATCTGGCTGGTGGCGGTGCTCCTCGCGGGCTGCGCGACCGGAAAGGCCCAGGTCAAGCGGCTCCAGGCCCGCGCGGCGTACGAGCGGGGGCTCAAGGATCTCGAGGAGGGGCGGACGGCGCTGGGTCTCTCCGCGCTCCAAGAGGCGGTGGCGCTCGAGCCTGGTGTGGCGCTTTATCACAACGCCCTTGGCGTCGTGTACCTCAACCTCAAGCGCCAGCCCGAGGCGTTGGACGCCCTCAAGCGGGCCGTGGACCTGGATGAGACCTACGGGGAGGCCCTGCAAAACCTTGGAGTGGCCTACGCTGAAGGGGGGAAGTGGGAGGAGGCGGTTCGGACTTACAAAAAGGCTCTGGCCCTCCCCGCCTATGGCAACGCCGACGGAACCTACCACAACCTGGGTTGGGCTTACTACAACCTCAATCGCCTCCAGGAGGCGGAGGAAACCTTCGGGCTCGTTCTCAAGCTCCAGCCGAATATGGCCTCCGCCCATTACCTGTTAGGGCTTGTCTTGTTAAAAGCGGCGCGGCGGGACGAGGCGAAGGCGGAATTCCGCCGGGCCCGGGAGCTGGCGCCGGACACCCCGTTCGGGCTGGCCGCCCAGCAGCACCTGAAGGCCCTCGGGGAAGGCGGGTAGCCTTTACTCCAGGAGTCTGCCGAGATCAACTTCCCGTTTCATCAGAGTGATGAGCGCCTCTCTGTCGTGCCCGTTCTCCCCGCCGAGAGGGGAAAAAGGCAGAGACCCCAGGCAGGGGATGTCCGTGGCCCGGGCAAGCGCATGGCGGTTCGTCCGAGCGGCAAGGTCCGGCGTCGGAGTCAGATGATTCAGCACATACCCTCGAACCGAGAGTGCCATGGACCTGGCGCAGCAGAGTGTCAGCAGGGTATGGTTGATCGCTCCGAGCTTTGAGCCCACCACCACCAGGAGCGGGATGCCCAGGTCGCGGGAGAGATCGGCAAACGTGTAGCCCTCGGCCAGAGGGACCAGAAGACCTCCCGCGCCTTCCACCAGAGTGATATCGTGCTGAGCCGCAATCTGTTCATAGCAGGCGAGGATTCGTTCCCTCTCGATCCTCACTCCGGTCATCTCTCCCGCCACCTGAGGAGCCAGGGGAGGGGCAAAGCGATAGGGACAGAGGAGATCCAGGGGCAGCGTGGAGCCGGAAAACCGGCGCAGGCGCGCAGCATCCTCCGGGTAGAGCTGACCGTCCTTGAGCTCGCATCCCGTCTCCACCGGCTTCATCACGCCGACCTTTTTCCCGTTGGCGGCCAGGAGGGCGGCAAGCCCACAGGCCACGAACGTCTTCCCCACGCCGGTGTCGGTCCCGGTGACGAATAGACCGGTCATGCCGCCTCCGTTACAGCTCGAATAGACTCTCGCGTCACCTCGAGGAGAACGCCGAGCTCCTCTTGGGAGATGCTCAACGGCGGCATCAGCACGATCACGTTTCCCAGAGGGCGGAGGATCACCCCTCGGGCCCGGGCCTCCTGGATGACCCGCGTGCCAACCTTTTCGCCGGGGCCATAGGGGATCTTTTGCGCCTTGTCTCGCATCAGCTCGATGCCCACCATGAAGCCCCACTGGCGGATGTCCGCCACGTGGGCCAGTGGGGCGAAATCGGCCTTTAGCCGTTCGCTCAGGAAGGCAATCTTTGGACCCACGTGTTCCAGGACCTTGTCGTTTTCGAAGATCTCGAGACTCGCCAGAGCGGCAGCGCAGGCGAGCGGGTTTCCGGTGTAGGTGTGACCGTGAAAGAAGGTTTTAAACTCGTGGTGCTCGCCCAGGAAGGCGGAAAAGATCTCCTCTGTTGTCAGGGTCGCCGCGAGGGGCAGATACCCGCCGCTCAGCCCTTTGGCCAGGCAGAAGATGTCGGGGCCGATCCGTTCGTGCTCACAGGCGAACATCTTGCCGGTGCGGCCAAAACCGGTGGCGACCTCATCACAGATGAACACGATGTCGTTCTCTTGCGCAATCTGTCTGAGGGCGCGCACGTAACCGGAGGGTTGCGCCCACATGCCTGCGGCCCCCTGCATGAGGGGCTCGATGATGAGGGCGGCGATCTCGTGGCGGTGGTCGCGGAGGACGTTTTGGGCCTCGGTCACCGCTTTGGCCAGGGCGTCTTGTTCTGACATCCCCTGATGAAAACGGTAGAGATGGGGAGGGGGAAGACGAAAGCATTCAAAGAGGAGGGGACGATAGAAGCGGTGGAAGAGGTCCGAGTAGCCAACGCTGACCGCTCCCAGGGTGTCTCCGTGGTAGGCCTCCGCCAACGAGGCGAACTTGGTTTTGTGCGGCTTCCCTCTGAGCTGCCAGTATTGAACAGCCATTTTGAGACCGACCTCTACGGCCGTTGCGCCGGAGTCCGAGTAAAAGACTCGGGTGAGCCCGGCGGGGGCGATCTCGGTCAATTTTTTTGCCAGCAGAATCGAAGGAACGTTGGCCAGGCCTAACAGGGTGGAGTGGGCAACCTGTCGAAGCTGCTCGGCGATGGCGGAGTTGATCTCCGGACGGTTGTGACCGTGCACGTTGCACCAAAGCGAAGAGACCCCGTCGAGGTACCTTCGACCCTGAAGATCAATCAGGTAGTGTCCCTCTCCGCGGACAACGATGAGGGGATCTTCGCCGAGCCACTGCCGCATCTGGGTAAAGGGGTGCCAGAGGTGGCTGTGATCCCAGTTCCTGAGCTCGGCATAGGAATAACGCCTCTCCGCTCTTTCCTCCACTTACAAGACCCCCACCTCTTTTCCTGCTTCGGCAAAGGCACGAAGCGCCCGTTCGAGCTCCTCGTCGGTGTGCGTGGCCGTCGGCGTGACGCGAAGGCGGGCGGTTCCCTCCGGGACCGTGGGCGGCCGGATCCCGTGGGCGAACACGCCGTGCTTGAGGAGGGCGGCGCAAAGCGCCATGGTTTTCTCTTCGTCTCCGATGAGCACAGGCAGAATGGGGGACTCGCTTTCCCCCAGGCGGTAGCCAAGCCCGGAAAGTCCTTGCCTCAAGAAGGCCGCATTGTTCCAGAGCCGCCGTCGCCGTTCCGGCTCGTTTTTGACGATGTGGAGAGCGGCCAGGGCCGCCGCCAGAAGCGGTGGAGGCAGCGCCGTGCTGTAGATGAAACTGCGCGCCCGGTTAATGAGCCAATCGATCAGCACCCGGCTCCCGGCCACATAGGCGCCAAAGCTTCCCAGGGCCTTTCCCAGAGTCCCCATCTGGATCTCGATGCGTCCCTGGAGGCCCGTCTCCTCAACGACACCGGCACCGTTCGGACCAAATACACCAGTGGCATGAGCTTCGTCCACCATCACCCAGGCCCGGTACCTCCTCGCCAGGGCGGCGATCTCTGGGAGCCGGGCGACATCGCCGTCCATGCTAAAGACCGAGTCTGTCACGATGAGCCGCTGCCCCGGCGTGGGTGCGGAAGCCAGAAGCTCCTCCAGGTGCCCCGTGTCCCTGTGGCGAAAGACCTGCGTGTCGGCGCGCGCGAGGCGACAGCCATCGATGATGCTGGCGTGGTTGAGTTCGTCGCTAAAGATGATGTCCCCCGGTCCCATGAGGGCCGGTATGACTCCCGTGTTGGCGTGATAGCCGGAGCCAAAGACCAGCGCGGCCTCGGTGCCTTCGAACTCGGCCAGCTTCGCCTCAAGCCGGGCATGGAGTTCCATGGTGCCCGAAATCAGCCGCGAGGCCCCGGCCCCACACCCATAGGACTCGAGCGCCTCGGCCGCCGCGCGCTTCACCTCGGGGTGATTCGCGAGGTCAAGGTAGTTGTTGGATGAAAGCAGCACGACCTCTTTGCCTTCCATGGTGACGACGGTCGTCTGGCGCCCGGAAATGAGACGGAGGTAGCGGTAAAGGCCGCGCCGCTTGAGTTCTCCTAGCCTGTCCTGTAGCACGTGGTCAAGCACGTTTCCCCCTGTATTCAGCAGGATAGGAACATATCGGAGTCTGGGCGGATGTGTAGTGGTGGTAACAGAGTCGAAGGCCCAGCGTCAAGGGCCCAACCCGCCTGTGGCAGGCGTTGCCAGGCCGAGGGTCTACCTAGGCCCTGTCCACGACGGGCCAGGCAGGTGCTGTAACACACTGTAAAAGAAGCAACTTTTTTCTCTTGACCCCGGCTTGCTATATCCAGTACGTTCATCGAAGAAGACTGCAAATATAGGGCAACCCGTGTCCGGATAAGAAGGGGGCCCTACGTTCTGGAGCTGGCGCGCTCCACGTGGAGATCAGCCGTGTCAACCGCGCCACGGCCGAGAGCCTGGCCACCGAACCTCCTCTTTGTCGCCCTGGTTCCCGGGATTTTTCCGCTGTTCTTCTCAGCGAGCGTTGCGCTTGCCGATAGTGCCTCGGTCCTACCAAAGGGAAGATCAAGCGCGAGCGTGGAAAACCTCTTCTATTTTCCGACTACGCAGAGATGGAACTCTAACGGAAATGCGGAAGATATCGCGGCTGCTTTTGACAATCGGGTTCTAAACAGTTCGGTCTTTCCGGGATTGTTGCCCCCCGGTCAGAATATCGGGACCAGCTTCGTCAAGTTCGAATATAACTACAACATTCTGGATTTTGGTTTCAGTTATGGAATCACCGATCGGCTCACCGCCGGGATAGACATTCCTCAATATACCGTCCATAACAAGGTGGGTGCATCTCTGAATGCCTCGAACGCGACCCTGGGGTTGAGGACTGGACCTGGTGTAGGTGTTTGTAGCGGACCTGTCGTACCTCTTCTCTGCCCCAATAGTCGTCGCTTTACCACAGAGGATGTCCAACAACTATTAGGCCCCGGCCTGCCAGGAGTTCCCGGCTTCGGTTTCAAGCCGGTCAAGGACTTTCGCGCGGACGGGTTGGGGGACATCACGGCAGCTCTTAAGTACCAGTATCTCAGAACTGAAGATTGGCGCCTCGCGGCGACCCTGGGCGCGAGGTTCCCGACCGGGCGGCAGGATGATCCGGATAACCTCTCGGATATCCCGTGGAGCCCGGGCAACTATGCTGTTCTGCTGCGCCTGCACCACGACTACGTCATCAGCAATCTGTGGAAAGGGAGGCCTGCGGCAGAAACCGCAATCCTCCGAGAAGGAGATCTCGTCCTCGATTTTACCTTCCGCTTTGACTGGAACCTGCCAACCGACGTGACGGTGAGGGTGGGCACTCCGAGCAATCCGATCACGACCAATCGAGAGAGAGTAACCCGGGACTTTGGTGATAAATTTGAATTTGAGCTGGCTGCGAGATACGAGCTTGTCCAAGGTTTCTCGGTCTCGGCCCTGTACAAATACGGGTTCAAGCTGGAGGACCGCATCACGTCGAATCCTATGGGATTTCCGGTCCAACTGCTTGAGAAAGACACCGACTCCACCGAGCAGCTTTATATCTTCGGCTTCAACTACTCAACCCTGCCGTTGTACCTGGAGAAGAAATTTCCCATTCCCCTCGACATCTCCCTCGTGTACCGGGACCGATTCGCGGGATCGGGGCCAAGCAACGCATCGTCGCCGAGTCAGATCCTGAAGACCCGGTACATCGGCCTCGGCCTGGCGGTCCGGTTTTGATCCTGTTCTAAGGCGCTGGGCGGTTCCACGTCCGCACAGCCCTGGGCAATCCCGCAAATCCTCTCAACGCGCCGCACTGCTGATCTGACGTAGGCGCAGCGTAACGCATTGTAAAACAAAGTATTGTTCCTTGACCACGCCTGCCATGTCGGGTATTTTGGGACAAAACTTACGACTTTGAGGATCCTGGGTATCCCCAATGGCTGGCCGTAAGGGTCTCGTGATGGGTTTGGGGCTCGCGCTCGCGGGCTTGGTGTCCACCAGTGCCGCCGCGCAGACGAAGGCGCCGGCCGCATTTGGCTCTCTGGTGAGCCAGATCGTCGCGTTCTTCCCCGCTCTGACCGGGGAGATCGTCGAGGCGAAGGGATCAGAGCTGATCGTGAGCGTCGGCCGTCGTGAGGGCGTCCAGGTGGGCATGGAGTTCTTTCTCTTTCGCGAGGGACGGGAGCTGAGGCATCCGAAGACGGGGGAGGTCCTGGGGCGGGTGGAACAGGCATTGGGGCTCGCGGTCGTGTCTCAGATATCCGAAACGTATTCGGTTGCCACGGTCGCGAGCGACGGCGGCGTTCGACCCGGTGATCGGGTCCGCATCTCGGAGGGGAAGATCAATCTCACCGTGACGGCGCTCGGCTCTCCCGGAGTGAGCTCGGGCGTTGTGGATGCCGTGTCCAACGCCCTGTCGGAGGAGTTGAGCGCGACCGGGCGCTTTCAGGTGATCAACGGAGACGGTGTCGCCGCAGTGGTCGCCCATGCAGGGATCCCGCCCGAACGGGTCATCCAGGGAGAAGGCCTGGCCGAGCCCGCGGCCCGGTATCGCGTCAGCCACCTGCTGGTCGTCTGGGTCAAGCAGGTTCAGGCCAAGCCCTTTGTCGAGACCCGCCTTTTTTCCTTCCTGCCGGGGCGCGAGGCGACGCCGATGATGACCGCGAGCCTCTTCGTGCCGTCCGCTGTCAAAGCGGCCTCGGCGACGGCTGCAGGGGAACAGTTCTCCTCAGCCCCCCCGCAGTCCTCGACGAGTCCCCCGCCCCAGGAGGCTCCCCAACCCAGTTCGCGGTCCTTCCTGGCCCGCCTGCTCTTCGGTGAGGAAACCACACAGCCTGAATTGGGGGGGACCATCGCGATGCCGTTCAGTGAGGTGGCGCGGTTCGGGTTTCCCGTGCTGGCCATGGACGTGGCGGTCTCGCCGAAGGACCAGATTCCCCGCCTCGTGGTCACCGACGGCGAGCGGATCTACCTATTCCGGATCGCGGGGCGGACCCTGGAACGGGAGTGGACGTATGTGGCGGAGGGGGCTGGCGAGATCTTCTCAGTCCAGCTCGCCGATCTGAACGATGATGGCGTCCTAGAAATCGTCGCGAACCGGTACAGCCCGCTCGCCAATGCTGCGCTGACTTCGTTCATCGTGACGAGCAAGGACGGCAATCCCTCGCTCCTCGTCCAGGACCTCTTCCAGATCCTCTTCGCCGTGGATGCCACGGGCGACGGGGTCAAGCGGACCCTCTGGGTGCAGCGTTTCAACTTCGAAGGGTTCTTCGCGCAGGGGCAGGTCCAGCGCTACAGCCTTCGCAATGGAACGCTCGGCCCGGAGAGTTCCGTCCGGGTGCCCCGGGACTTCCGAGTGACGGGAGCGACGCTCTGCAACATCCTCGGTGACGGCCCGCGGGCGCTCGCCTATGTGAACGAGCGGAACCGGCTCGTGATCGCGACCGAGGGAAAAGAAAAGTGGCGCTCGTCTTCGCGGGTGGGAGGTGGCGGCTACGTGCAGCTCGAGGTGCAGAAAAAGATCGAGCGGGCCGGCGGGAGTCTCTTCTACTCCGTCGAGCCGATGGCGCTGGCCGTGGACCTCGACGGTGACGGGATTGATGAGGTCCTGATCCCGCAGAATGAGGTTCAAGGGAACCTGGCGGTGGTGTCGCGGAGTCCCGCGGGGTACCGGCTTCAGACGCTCAACACTGGATTGGAGGAAACCGTTACCGGGCTGGGCGCGATCCGGGGTGCTGGCGCGCCCACCGTGATCCTCGCGTCGGTCCAGTTCTCGAGCCGCCTGAAGAAATCCGGAGAGACCCGGATCCTCATGACTGCCCCGAAGTGATTCTCCGGTCCCGCAAGGATATACTGGCATTTTGGACTTTGCGTGGAGGCAACCGATGATCCATGCGTATCAAGGGGTGGTGCCGAAGATTCATCCGACCGCGTTCGTGGAGGACTCGGCCCAGGTCATCGGAGACGTGGAACTGGGGGAAGACTCGAGCGTGTGGTTCAACGCCGTGATTCGCGCGGACGTCAACGTGATCCGCATCGGGCGGGGCACCAACATCCAGGACGGCAGCGTGATCCACGTCAACCGCGGCGGCTTCTCGACCGTCCTGGAGGAATTCGTGACGGTGGGGCATGGGGCGCGGCTCCACGGCTGCCACATCAAGTCCAATTGCCTGATCGGGATCGGGGCCATCGTCCTGGACGGGGCGGTGCTTGAGGAGGAGTGCCTGGTGGCCGCAGGCTCGCTCGTGGCGCCGGGGACCAAAGTGCCGAGGGGGAGTCTCCTGATGGGCTCTCCGGCGAAGGTGCAGCGTTCGGTCACGGCCGAGGATCTGGAGTTGATCCATCGCTCGGCGCAGAATTACGTCAGGCTGCGGGCGGGCTACAAGATGATGCGGGGCGCGTGAGCATGGCGATCAAGGCCGTCCGCGGGGTCCACGACATTTTGCCTTCCGAGGCGGAGAAGTGGAGGTGCGTAGAGACCACGGCTCGCCGCGTATTCGAAGCCTATGGCTACGAGGAGATCCGGCTACCGATCTTCGAGCGGACCGAGGTGTTCGCCCGGGGGATCGGCGAGGCCACGGACATCGTTCAGAAGGAGATGTATACGTTCGAGGATCGGAGCGGCGAATCGCTGACGCTTCGCCCCGAAGCGACCGCGTCCCTGCTGAGAGCCTACATCGAGCACGGGCTTTTCGTTCTGCCGAAGCCGGTCAAGCTCTACACCATCGGTCCGATGTTCCGGTACGAGCGGCCGCAGGCAGGCCGCTACCGTCAGTTCCATCAGGTCAACGTCGAAGCCCTCGGTGATGATCATCCGGCCCTCGACGCTCAGGTGATCGCGATGCTGATCGAATTCTTCCGAGGACTCGACATCGTCCAGCAGCTCACACTTCAGATCAACTCGCTTGGGGATTCGAACTGCCGTCCCGTGTATCGCGAGCGCTTGATCGGGTACTTTCGAACGCACATGGCGCGTCTGTGTGAGGACTGCCGCGAGCGGGCGGAGCGCAATCCGCTGCGGGTGCTCGACTGCAAGAAGCCGGAATGCCGCCCCGTGCTCGATGGGGCACCCTCGGTTCATGATTCTCTGTGCGGTGATTGTGCACGACACTTTCTCGATGTCCAGAATTACCTGAAGGCGATGAGCATCCCGTACGAGATCAGTCCGAGGCTCGTTCGGGGGCTCGACTATTACGTCCGCACGACGTTCGAGCTCACGGCAACGGACCTCGGTGCGCAGAACGCCGTCGCCGGAGGGGGGCGTTACGACGGCCTCATCGAGCTGCTTGGGGGTCCGGCAGACGCGGGCATTGGCTTTGCGATTGGGATCGAGCGGGTTGTGCTGCTCCTGTCCGGATCGGATGAGAACGCTTGGGGACGCAAACGGCCGTTGGCGCTTCTGATCCCTCTCGGAGACGAGGCGCTCAAGCAGCTGCTGCCCGTCGCTCAAGCCGTCAGATCGAGGGCCATCCCCGTGGAGCTGGGCGACGGCGACCGCAAGCTCCGGAGCGAGTTGGAGCGCGCCAACAAGCTCGGCGTGGCGTGGGCGGTCATCGTTGGAGAGACGGAGCTGGCGCGGACGGAAGCGGTCCTCCGCGACATGAAATCCGGCGAGCAGCAACGGACGCCCCTGGGTGAGCTTGCGCAGAAGCTCATTGCGCTGGGCGGCCAGCGATGACAGACGCGCTGGGCGGCTGGCGACGGAGCCACAGCTGCGGGGAGCTCAGGGCGCGCCACGTGGGCCAGGCCGTCACGCTTATGGGCTGGGCCTTCAGGCGGCGGGACCACGGCGGGCTGATCTTCGTGGACCTGCGCGACCGGGAGGGACTGACCCAGTGCGTGTTCAATCCTTCGACGAGCGGGGAGGCCCACGCCCGAGCCCAGGAGGTGCGCTCGGAGTTCGTCCTGGCGGTGGTCGGCACGGTTCAGCGCCGCCCGCCCGGGACGGAGAACCCGAAGCTCCCCACCGGGGACGTAGAGGTCCAGATCAGCCAGGTGAAGATCCTGAACGAGTCCAAGCCGCTCCCGTTTCCGCTTGAGGAAGAAACCGAGGTGGATGAAGCGGTGAGGCTCAAGTACCGCTACCTCGACATCCGGCGCCCCGCTGTGTACCGGAACTTCGTGATCCGGGACCAGGTCTGTCGCGCCGTCCGCGACTACCTGCATGCCCACGGCTTCTTGGAGGTCGAGACGCCATTTCTGACCCGCTCGACGCCCGAGGGCGCGCGCGACTTTCTGGTGCCGAGCCGCTTGGCGCGCGGAAGCTTCTACGCGCTTCCCCAGTCGCCCCAGCTCTTCAAGCAACTCCTGATGGTGGCAGGGGTCGAGCGCTACTTCCAGATCGTGCGCTGCTTCCGCGATGAGGACCTCCGGAGAGACCGGCAGCCCGAGTTCACCCAGATCGACATCGAGACGTCCTTCCTCGACCGGGACGAGTTCCTGCCCATCGTCGAGGGCATGCTGGCGGCGGTCTTCAAGCGGGTCAGGGGGATCGAGATTCCGACCCCCTTCCTGCGGCTCACCTACGAGGAGGCCATCGCTCGCTTCGGCAGCGACAAGCCCGACCTCCGCGTTGGCCTCGAGCTCGGCGACTGCTCGGACCTGTTCAGGGCGGTGGAGTTCCAGGCCTTCGCCCGGGTGGTGGCGGACGGGGGCGCCGTGAAGGGGCTTCGGATTCCCGGTGGCGGGGGGATGAGCCGCAAGGAACTCGACGATCTCGTTGAGACGGCCAAGAGCTTCGGGGCCAAGGGGCTCGTCTGGGTCAAGGTGAACCCGGACGGCTTCCAGTCGCCCGTGGCCCGGTTTCTGGAGCCGATGAAGCAAGCGCTGCTGACCCGGCTCGACGCCACGCCGGGAGATCTCTTGCTCCTCGTGGGCGACGCCATGCCGCTGGCTGCGACGGTGCTGGGCCGCCTCCGTCACGAGCTGGCCCAGCGCCTCAACCTGATCCCGCCGGACCAGTTCCGGATGGCGTGGGTGATCGACTTCCCCCTCGTGGAATGGAACGAGGAAGAGCGGCGCTGGAACGCCGTTCACCATCCGTTCACCGCGCCTCGCGACGAGGACCTGCAGCTGCTCGATACTGATCCAGGCCGCGTCAGGGCCAAGGCCTACGACCTCGTCATTAACGGCCAGGAGGCGGCGGGAGGGTCCATCCGGATCCACCAGCTGTCGGTCCAGGAGAAGCTGTTCAAGCTGCTGGGCATCGCTCCCCAGGAGGCCCGCGCCCGCTTCGGGTTCCTCCTGGAGGCCCTCGAGTTCGGCGCCCCTCCCATGGGAGGCATCGCGGCAGGGCTCGACCGCTTAGTGGCCCTCCTGGCGGGCGAGGCGTCGATCCGCGAGGTGATCGCTTTCCCGAAGACTCAGAAGGGAACCTGTCCCCTCACTGACGCGCCGGCGCCGGTGGACCCGGGCCAGCTCAGGGACCTCGGAATCCGGCTGGCTGAGGAGCCCTGACTTAGGGTACTCTCTAGCTGTGAGGAGAAGGGTTTCCTGCCGTTGACTGAAGCCACCGTCACCCGCCGCATTCTGCTCCCGTCCGAGGTCGACCTGCTCCCCATTCTCGGGCGAAACGACGAAAACCTGAAGGCGCTCGAGTCACTGCTGGCGCTCCGGATCGTGGCCCGAGGCAACGAGATCATCCTCAAAGGGGACGAGCCGAGGGTGGCGCGAGCCGAGCGGCTCCTGACCCAACTCTCCGATCTGGTCCACGCGGGAACGCCCATCCACGCGGCCGACGTGCGGGCGGCTCTCCGGATGCTCGCCGACGATGAGCGGGCCGACCTCAAAGGGATCCTCCTCGACTCGATCTCGGTCCCCTCGCGCAAGAAGCAGATCAGCCCCCAGACGGTGAACCAGAAACGCTACGTAGATGCGATCCGCAGCCACGACGTCGTGGTCGCCATCGGGCCGGCCGGGACGGGAAAGTCCTACCTGGGTGTGGCGATGGCGGTATCCGCGTTGACGAAGCGAGAGGCGGCGCGCATCATCCTCACGCGCCCGGCCGTGGAGGCCGGCGAACGGCTCGGCTTCCTCCCGGGGGACATGTACGAGAAGGTTCACCCGTACCTGCGTCCCCTCTACGACGCGCTCTACGACATGCTGGAAGCCGAGAAGGTGGCCTCGCTCGTGGAGAAGGGCGTCATCGAGATTGCCCCCCTTGCCTACATGCGGGGCCGCACCCTGAACGACTCCTTCATCATCCTGGACGAGGCGCAGAACACGACCTCCGAGCAGATGAAGATGTTCCTGACCCGCCTGGGGTTCAACTCCAAGATGGTGATCACCGGCGATATCACGCAGGTGGATCTGCCGACGAGCCGCCCGTCGGGCCTGATCGAGATCCAGTCGGTGCTGAAAGGGATCGAGGGGATCCGCTTCGTGTACTTTACCGAGAAGGATGTGGTGCGGCACGAACTGGTGGCCCAAGTCGTCAGGGCCTATGAACAGCGTGGCGCCCAGACCAAAGAGCCCGGATCAGCGCTTCAGGGAAGGTGATGGCGGTGGAACTCTCGAACCTCCAGCGGCGGGTTCCCATCTCCCCCCGTCGCATCTTACAAACGGCTGAGGGAGCGCTGAAAGATCTGGGTCGCACCGGGTCGCTCGTGCAGCTAACGGTCGTCAACGACGCCGAGATCCGGCGCCTCAACGCCCGCTATCGCCGCCACGACGTGCCCACCGACGTCCTTGCCTTTCCGTTGGATGTGCCGGGGCCCTCGCCGCTCTGGGGGGAGGTCGTCATTTCGGCCGAGACAGCCCGGCGCCAGGCCCGGCGGCTGGGGATCCCGGTGGGGCTCGAGCTTGACCTCCTGGTGGTGCACGGCCTCCTTCACCTGGCCGGGTACGACGATGGGGAGCCGTACCTAGCCCGGCTCATGCACGAGCGGGCGCGGGAAATTCTCGAGCACGCGAGGGGCGGCCACCCACGCCCGGCCCGGCTCTGGACCGGCCTTCTCCCCGGATGATGGCCATGCCCGCCGCTGGGTTGTCTTCGAACCCTATCCCCGTCCACGCAGGATTCGTCTGCCTGCTCGGACGCCCCAACGTCGGCAAATCCACCCTGCTGAATCGACTGGTGGGCGAGAAGCTCGCCATCGTCTCTCCGCGGCCGCAGACCACCCGCACGCGGATCACAGGGATCAAGAACTTGCCGGGGGCGCAGATCGTCTTCGTGGACACCCCGGGGCTCGCCGAGGCCAGGGGGCCCCTCGGCCAGTTCCTGGTCAAGACCGTCCATCGCTCTCTTGAAGGGGTCGATCTGGTCTGCCTGGTCGCTGAAGCCACGGACCCCCCCAGCGAGATCGACGAGGGCCTTCTGAAGCCGCTGGCGGCGTTCCGGGGACCCGTCTTTTGCTGCCTCAACAAGACGGATCTGGTGCGGCCCAAGATCCGGCTCTTACCCTTGATTGAGGCTTACCAGAAGCGCTATCCGTTCCGCGAGGTCCTGCCGATCTCGGCGGCGGACGGGACCAACTGCGACCGCCTCCTGGAGCTGAGCGCGGCCGCGCTCCCCGAGCATCCGCCCTACTTCCCGCCCGATGTGCTCACCGACCAGCCTGAGACGTTCTTCGTGGCCGAGGTCATCCGCGAGAAAATTTTCCGTTTTACGCGCGAGGAAATCCCTTACGCCTGCGCCGTCCGGGTGGAGGAGCTGACCGAGCGGCGGGAGCAGGAGCGGCTGTACATCCGGGCTTCGATCTTCGTCGAGCAGGGCTCCCAGCGGGGGATCTTGATCGGCGGGGGCGGCGCTATGCTCAAGAAGATCGGGAGCGCGGCGCGCCGGGACCTGGAGGCGTTCTTCGGCATTCCGGTGTATCTGGAGCTCAGGGTGGAGGTGCGCCGCAACTGGCGGCGGGACGCCCGGGCCCTCCGCGAACTCGGTTTCATGCTAACCTCCTAGGGACACCGGGGCTTCTTAGTGAACTTGCCAACGCCTTCTGGACAGCGCCGTACGAGCGCGCACCCATGCCAAAGGCATGGGTACCCGGCCCGCGCAAGCTCAGGGGGGAGGAGTCGGAAGGGGGGCGCAGCCCCCCTCCGAAGGTAGTCGTGCCCCTTCGAAAGGCCCACGCGGTGGTGATCGGGCGAATGGCACTTGGGGAGAGCGACCGCCTCGTTACGTTCTACACGCGCGAGTACGGGAAGGTCCGCGGGGTGGCGAAGGCGGCGCGCCGTCCGCGGTCGCGCTTCGGGGGCAGCCTGGAGCTCTTCACCCAGGGGCAACTCGTGTTCTTCGAGACCGAGCGCAGCGACCTCGCCCGGGTGGATTCCTTCGACATCGCCCATCCCTTCCAGTCGGTGAGGGAGAACCTGGAGCGATTGACCCACGGGTCATGGGTGGTCGAATGCCTCGGCAGACTCTCCGCCGATCGGGATCCCAACCCGGCGCTCTACGGGCTGCTCCTCAGAACCCTGCGCGCCCTTGAGGGATGCGCGTGGCCCGAGCGCGCTGCGTTCTGCTTTGCGTTCCGGGCGGTGGACTTTCTCGGCCACCGCCTGCGTCTGGACCGCTGCCTCACGTGCGGAAAGCCCTCCCCGTTCTCTCGAGGCAGCGCGCGCTTGGACTTCACGGCTGGGGGCCTCGTCTGCGAGCCGTGCGCCACCTACGGGAATGACGGGGTGGACCTCTCGGGCGCGGCCGTCGGCGGCCTCCGCAGGCTCCGGACTCTCTCCTGGGACGAGGCGATGGGGGCTTCCCTGCCACCGTCGCTGGAGGCGGAGATGGTCGGCGCGCTGGAAGCCCAGATGACCAGTCTGATCGGCCAGGTCCCCCGGACCATCCGCTTTCGCACCCAGACCCGCCGCGCCCGCTCCCCCGCCTTGAGCGGGGGGCCCGCCGCCGCCGGCCGGGGGCCCGCCGCCGTGGGCGTGGAGACCGCACCCGGAGGATCGCCATGAACATGGATACCCTTGTCTCGCTAGCAAAGCGCCGCGGCTTCATCTTCCAGTCCAGCGAGATCTACGGCGGGACGGGGTCGTGCTGGGACTACGGACCGCTGGGGGTCGAGCTGAAAAACAACATCAAGCGGGTCTGGTGGCGCGACAACGTCCATCTCCGCCCGGACATGGTCGGGCTCGACGCCTCCATCCTCATGCACCCGACGGTCTGGAAGGCCAGCGGCCACGTGGATCACTTCACCGATCCGATGGTTGACTGCCGGGCCTGCAAGCGGCGCTTCCGCGCCGACCAGCTGGACGCCGTGGCGTGGGTCCACTACTGCCCGGCAAAGGCCGGCACCAAGTTCGAGGTTCCAGCGGGCGAGCCCTGCAAACACTGCGACAGCCGCCGCACACTCTGCCCGGAATGCGGCAAGGGCGACCTCACGGCGCCGCGGCAGTTCAACCTGATGTTCAAGACCTTCATGGGCCCGGTGGAGGAGGATGCCGCCCTCACGTACCTCCGGCCCGAGACCGCGCAAGGCATCTTCGTGAACTTCGACAATGTGCTCCAGGCCACGCGGCTCAAGCTCCCCTTCGGCATCGCCCAGATCGGGAAGAGCTTCCGCAACGAGATCACCCCGGGCAACTTCATCTTCCGGACGCGGGAGTTCGAGCAGATGGAGATCGAGTACTTCGTCAACCCGAAGGAGACGGTCAACGGCAAGCCCGCCGACGAGTACTGGCACGAGCGGTGGATCGAGGACCGGCTGGGCTGGTATCAGCGGTACGGCATCCGCGCTGAAAACCTCCGGCTGCGCGAACACGGCCCGGAGGAGCTATCGCACTATTCGAAGCGCACGGCCGATGTCGAATATCGCTTCCCCATGGGCTGGAGCGAGCTGGAGGGGATTGCCAACCGGACGGACTTCGACCTGACGCAGCACGCCCGCTTCAGCGGGAAATCGCTCACGTACTTCGACGAAGACCGGAAAGAGCACATCGTGCCGTACGTGATCGAGCCGTCCGCAGGCGCGGATCGGAGCCTGCTGGCGTTTCTGGTGGACGCTTACGCGGAGGAGGAGGTGCGGGGGGAGAAGCGGGTGGCCCTGCGGCTCCATCCCGAGCTGGCCCCGGTCAAGATCGCCGTGCTCCCGCTGCTCAAGAAGCGCGATGAGATCGTGGCCACCGCACGCGCCATTCGCGCCGACCTGGCCCGTCGCTGGGTTTCGGCGTACGACGATACCGCGGCGATCGGCCGGTTGTATCGCCGGCAGGACGAGGTGGGGACCCCGTACTGCGTCACCGTTGACGTGCAGACGGTCGGTGATCCAGAGAAGGGCGAGGTCGGGGACCAGCAGGTGACGATCCGCGATCGGGACTCGATGGGCCAGATCCGGGTTCCCATCGGAGACCTCTCAGCCGTGTTTGAGCGGCTCTTCGGGGGGGAGGCCTGGACGAGTGTGGCCCCGCGCTACCCCGCCGTCCGTAAGGCCTGATCGGGCGTCGGCTCGGTTCTAGCCGGGCCGCACGTGGTGCGCGGCTCGGTGCCGCGCACGAAAGCCATCACCACCGGGCGCGCGCACGCCCCCGCGGGGTCCATGTCCACGGGGACCAGGACGACCCGCTCCGGCATCGGGAACTCCTCCGGCGGGGTGCCGGCCAGGACCCTTCCCATGTAGTCCACCCAGATCGGCACCGCGGCCCGCGCTCCGGTCTCGTCCCGGCCGAGGCTCCGGGGTCGATCGTACCCGACCCAGACGCCGGTGACGATCTTCGGCGTAAGCCCGATGAACCACGCGTTGGAGTAATCGTTGGTGGTCCCTGTTTTCGCGGCGATAGGCCGGCGAAGCGCTTTGGCCGCGACGCCGGTTCCGCGCTCAACCACACCGCGGAGCATGTGGGTCATCACGTAGGCGATCTCCGGCGAGAGCGCCTCCTTACCCTGCGGGATGTTCTCCTCGAGAAGTTTCCCCTGGTCATCCGTGATGTACCGGATGGGCGTGGGCGGCACGAACACTCCCTGGTTGGCGAGGATGCCGTAGGCAGAGGTCAGCTCCAGGAGAGTCAGGTCCGAGCTCCCGAGGGCGATGGTGAGGTCGTCGTTGAGGGGACTCTGGATGCCCAGGCGGCGCGCGACCTCCACGGTTCGATTGATTCCGATCCGCTCCTGCAGTTTGACGGTCACCACATTAACCGACTCCTCGACTGCCTGCTCGAGGGTGATAACGCCGCGGAACTTCCGGTCGTAGTTATCCGGTTTCCATGGTTGCCCGTTCTTGCCGACCGGGTACGTGACCGGCGAGTCCTCCATCGTCGTGGCCGGGGTGAGGCCGGCTTCCAGGGCGGCGATGTATACGAATGGCTTGAAGGCCGACCCGGGCTGACGCCTGGCCTGAACCGCGCGGTTAAACTCGCTCCGAGCGAAGTCGTAGCCACCCACCATGGCTTTGATGTATCCCGTCTGGGGCTCGATCGTCAGGATCGCCCCTTCCGGGTGCTCCGCAACCATTTTTCCAGGCTGCCCCTTGGCCGCCGTCAGGGGTCCCCTTCGAGCTTCCAGTGTCTTGAGACCTTCCCGCAGGGCTTGCTCGGCCTGAAGCTGCATGATGGGGTTGATGGTGGAGTAGACGTTGAGCCCACCTTTGAAGACCATGTCCACCCCGTACTTCGCCTCGAGGAGTTGTTGGATGTATTCGGCGAAGTACTGGCCGGTCGTCCGTCGCCGCTCAGGCGGAATGAGCGCGAGATCCGCGGCGTTGGCGTGGGCGGCCTGGGCTTTTGTCAGAAAGCCCACATCCATCATCCGGTTCAGCACGTGGGCGCGGCGCCGCCTGGCCTGCTCGGGGTGGTCGAACGGAGAGTAGGTCGACGGCGCCCGCGGGAGCGCCGCGAGCAGCGCGGATTCCGGCAAGCCCAGCTCCGAAACAGATTTTCCGAAGTAGGTGCGCGCCGCCGCCTCGACGCCGAAGGCTCCATGGCCGAAGTAGATCTGGTTCAGGTACATCTCGAGAATGCGGTCCTTGGAGTAGCGACGCTCGAGCTCCAGCGCGAGAAATGCCTCCTTAAACTTCCGGTCGAGGCTCTTATCGGGAGTGAGGAAGAGCACCTTGGCGAGCTGCTGGGTAATGGTGCTGCCACCCTCGACGATGCGGCCCCGGCGGAAGTTCTGGTACACGGCGCGCGCAATTCCCATGGGGTCCACGCCCCAGTGGGAGTAGAAGCGCGCGTCCTCCACGGCAATGACGGCGTCGCGGAGAGACTTGGGGACCTGGGGCAGCGGGATGAAGATCCGGCGCTCGACGTGGAACTCCGTGAAAAGCTCGTCGTTGTGGTCGTAGACCTTCGAGCCCTGAAGGGGCTGGAGGGTTTCGAGCGCCGTCACCGACGGGAGCGAGCGGGGAAGAACCGTGAACGCCCAGAGGGCCGACACCGTCAGGGTGAGCGTCCCCATCAAGAAGAAGACGCCGAGAACCAGCATAAGCCGCCGGCGCCATCTCCTCCGCTTCGGCTTCCGCTCAGATGTTTCTCTTCTCTCCCCGGGCATGATGTGCCCATTATACCGCCCCGTGGGATCCACAACAGTCCCCCCCTTGCTTAGGGGAACCCCGCCATGATACAAACACGATGCTTCGGAGACCAGCGTGAATGTCACCGACCAGCTTGCTGTCATTCGCCGAGGCACGGCGGAGATCGTCGTCGAGTCGGAGCTTCGGGACAAGCTCGATCGGTCCCTGAAAATCGGTGTTCCGCTCAAGGTGAAGCTCGGTCTGGATCCCACGGCTCCCGATCTGCACATCGGCCATACCGTCGTCCTCCAGAAACTGAAGGATTTCCAGTCCCTGGGGCACCAGGTGATCATCATTATTGGGGATTTCACGGGCATGATCGGCGATCCTTCGGGCCGGTCGGAAACGCGGAAGCCGCTCACCCGCACGGAGATCGAAGCGAACGCCGAGACCTATCGGGTGCAGCTGGGGAAAATCCTCGACATGGATCGGACGCGGGTGGAGTTTAATTCGACGTGGCTCGCGCCGCTGAAGCTGGAGGATCTGATTCGCCTCACGGCCACTGTGACCGTGGCTCAGCTGCTTCAGCGGGACGACTTCGCGGGCCGCTACGCCGCGGGACGTCCCATCAGCCTGCACGAGTTCCTCTACCCCATCTGCCAGGCCTACGATTCCGTGGCCCTTGGCGCCGATGTGGAGCTGGGGGGGACGGATCAGACCTTCAACCTCCTCGTCGGCCGGGATCTCCAGCGGGCCTTCGGGCAGGAGCCCCAGGTCGCCATCACCACGCCGATCCTGGAAGGGCTCGACGGGACCCAGAAGATGTCGAAGAGCCTTGGAAACTATGTCGGGATCACCGAGCCTCCGGGCGAGATCTACGGCAAGCTGATGTCCGTGCCGGATTCCCTCATGCTTCGCTACTTCACGCTGGTCACGCGCCTGCCGGAGGAGGAAATCCGGGAATTCACCGAAGGCCTGGCGGCCGGCCGGGTGCACCCCATGGAGGCCAAAAAGCGCCTGGCTTACACGGTCACCGCCCAGTGTCACGGTGTGGCCGCGGCGCAGTCGGCCGCAGCTGCTTTTGTCCGTGAAGTTCAAAAAAGGGAACTACCTGGAAAAATTGACGAAAAGACAGTGACGACTCACGACTATGAGACCCCTGTCAGGACTGTTCTGGTCCAGTCGGGGCTGGTCTCCTCGAGCTCGGAGGCCCGGCGGATGATCCAGCAGGGAGCCGTTGAAGTGGACAGGAGGCGGGTTTCTGACGTGAACGAAACCCTACCAGCCAGCCATGACTATATAATCCAGGTGGGGAAGCGGCGCTTCATGAAGGTGCTTCTGCGGCTTAAGAGCGCCTGAAAAAGAATTACTTGACAGTTCGTTAGAGCATCGGTAGCATCATCAGTTGCCCATCCCCGAAGAAGCTTGGATGGGTGTTGAGAGAAGGCAGCGGGTCGTAGTCTTCCAGCTGACCTGGTTCAACTCCGAGGGGTCTATCCCCACCGTTCTTTGACAATCGCATATGCTACTGGCTCACCGATAAGGTGTGAGCATCCGCTTCTGAGTTTTCCTTGCGCTCAATCCGATGCAATAGGTTTGGGCTTTGGGAGACCAGGGTTTTCATTTGGCGAGTTTGATCCTGGCTCAGAGCGAACGCTGGCGGCGTACTTAACACATG
>CAYRZF010000019.1:0-23392 GCA_964428805.1 uncultured bacterium
CCCGCTTGAGCTCGTCGCCGCTGCTCCGGAGGTGCTTTTCCTTCTCGCGCAGGGAGGCGGCCTTTTCGAACTCCTGGGCCTCCAGGTACATGTCCTTTTCCCGCACGACCCGCTCGATCTCCTTTTCCAGCTCCTTGATCTCGGGCGGCGGGGTCAGGGCCATCAGTCGAGTCCGCGAGGACGCTTCGTCGATGACATCTATCGCCTTGTCGGGCAATTGCCGTTCCGTGATGTAGCGGTCTGCCAGTTTCACGGCCGCGTCGACCGCTTCATCAGTGATCTTGACCCGGTGGTGGGCTTCGTACTTGTGACGGAGCCCGCGGATGATCTCGATGGCCTCGCTCACCGAGGGGGCGCGGACGATGATGGGCTGAAACCGCCGCTCGAGCGCCCCGTCCCTCTCGATGTACTTCCGGTACTCATCGAGCGTCGTAGCGCCGATCGTCTGGATCTCCCCTCGGGACAGGGCGGGCTTGAGCATGTTCGAAGCGTCGATCGCGCCCTCGGCCGCGCCCGCCCCGATCAGGGTGTGGAGCTCGTCCAGGAACAGGATCACGTTCTCGGACTGGCGGATCTCCTTCATCACCGCCTTGAGGCGCTCCTCGAACTGGCCCCGATACTTGGTGCCTGCCACCAGGGCGCCAAGGTCCAACTGCAGAAGGCGCTTGCTCACAAGCACATCGGGCACATCGTGGTTGACGATCTTCTGGGCCAGCCCCTCGACGATCGCCGTCTTGCCAACACCCGGTTCACCGATGAGGACGGGATTGTTCTTGGTCCGACGCGAGAGGATCTGGATGACCCGCTCGATCTCCATTTCGCGCCCGATGACCGGATCCAGCTTCCCTTCGCGCGCGAGCTGAGTCAGATCCCGGGCGAATTCGTCCAGCACCGGAGTCTGGGACCGCTTCTTGGGGCGAGGGTAGTATTGATCCCCCAACAGGGCCAGAGTCTCCTGACGCACCTCGTCCAGCCTGGCGCCCAGCGACTCGAGAATCTTGGCCGCGATGCACTGCCCTTCCTTCATGAGCCCGAGGAGGAGATGCTCGGTGCCGATGTAGTTGTGGCCGAGCTGGCGGGCCTCCTCGATGGACAGCTCCAGGACTCGCTTGGCCTGAGGAGTGAAGGGAACCTCGCCGAAGGTGAGCGTCTTGGGGAACCCCGCGAGCGCGCGCTCGACCTCGGCCTTGACGGTCTCGAGGCGCAGTCCCAACCGCTGGAGGACCGCAGTCGCGATCCCCTCCCCGTCCCGGATGAGGCCCAACAGGATGTGCTCGGTTCCGACGAAATCGTGACGGAACCGCCCGGCTTCCTCACGCGCCAGAATGATGACTCGCCGCGCCCGCTCCGTAAATCGCTCGAACACTGGTCTCCCTACCCCCCTCCGGCTCGCCGGGTGTTGCTCAGGTTTTCCTTCCCGGACAGCGGTTTAGCCAGATTATAGCGCAGCCCTCGAACCCCTGCTAGCCTTTTCTTTCAAGGCCCCCGGACCCGGGGGTACCAATCGTCACCGAACCCTAGACCTCCAGGGTCCAGCCGTGCTGATCGGGGACCCTGGCGTACTGGATGTCGACGATCGCCTGATAGAGGCGCTGCGTCAACTCGCCAACCCGCCCGGCATTGATCACGATGCGCTCACCCTGGTACGCGAACTCACCCACCGGCGAAATGACCGCGGCGGTACCGGTGCCCCAGGCCTCCCGCAGCGTCCCCTTGCGGGCGGCCGCGACCACCTCGTGAATCTCGATCTGCCGCTCGGACACGGCGAGCCCCCACTCGCGCAGAAGGGTCAGCGCCGAGTCGCGGGTCACGCCGGGGAGGATCGAGCCGGTGAGCGGCGGGGTGACCACCTCGTCCCCGAGCCGGAACATGATGTTCATGGTCCCGACCTCCTCGACGTACCTCCGTTGAGCGCCGTCGAGCCAGAGGACCTGGGTGAAGCCGGCCTGGTGCGCCTCTTCAGAGGCGAGGAGGCTCGCGGCATAGTTTCCCCCTGTTTTCGCCGCGCCGACCCCGCCCGGCACGGCCCGAACGTACTTGTCCACGACGAGGATCTTCACCGGGTTCATCCCCTCGCGGTAATAGGCGCCGACGGGCGACAGGATCACGTAGTAGATGTACGACTTCGCCGGCCGGACGCCGAGGAATGCTTCGGTGGCGATGACCGTCGGCCGGATGTACAGCGCCGTGCCGACGCTCGCCGGCACCCAGTCCCGCTCGACGCCGACCAGCTCCACGAGCGATCGGAGTGCCCAATCCGGATCGAGCGCGGGGATGCACACGCGCCTGGCGGAGTTGTTGAGCCGCTCGATGTGCTTGTGCGGACGGAACAGGCGCACCCGCCCGTCCACGCCCCGGAAGGCCTTGAGCCCTTCGAAGACGGCCTGCGCGTAGTGGAGCACCGCCGCGGCCGGGTCCAGGGACAGGGGGCCGTACGGTTCGATCCGCGGGTCGTACCAGCCCTTCTCCTCCTGGAAGTCCGCCAGGAACATGTGATCGGTGAAGACCGTGCCGAACCCGAGCTCGGTGTCCTTCGGCTTCGGCTTCTTGGTGGCTGCCCGGGTGATCCTGATCGCCTCGCTCATGGTCGCCCTCGCATTGAGGATTGCCGTCCGGGAAGAGTCTAACATGCGGCTACGGCCAGGGAACGGCGCGGCCGTCCACGAGCCGGTATCCCCGGTCGGCCTTCCGCGCCAGATCCTGGTTGTGAGTGGCGATGACGAAGGTCAATCCCCGCTCAGCCTGAAGACGCAAAAAGAGGTCAAAGATCACCTCGCTGGTCTTCGGGTCCAGATTGCCCGTCGGCTCATCGGCCAGAACGAGCCGCGGCCGGTGCATCACCGCGCGGGCGATGGCCACACGCTGCTGCTCGCCACCCGACAGCTCTCCCGGGCGATGGTTTAAACGATCACCCAGGCCGACCTCATTGAGCGCATCCATGGCGCGGGAACGGGCTTCCTCCCACGGCAGGCGCTGGAGCAGCCCGGGAAGTATCGCGTTCTCCAGAGCGGTCATCTCGCCAAGCAGATTGTAAAACTGAAACACGAAGCCGATCTCGGTTCTCCTAAACCGCGCCAGGCCGTTTTCCGACCGGGAGAAAACCTCCTCCCCGTCGAAGCGGACCTCCCCCGCGGTCGGGCGATCCAACGCGCCGAGGAGGTGGAGCAGCGTGGACTTCCCGACCCCCGACGCGCCGACGAGGGCGACGACCTCGCCCTTCCCCACCGTGAGGCTCACGCCCTTGAGCACCCGCACCAGCTCGGGTCCGCTCCGGTACTCCTTCTCCAGTTCGCGCGCCGCCAGCAGCTCACTCATACCGGAGAACTTCCACGGGATCCAGCCGGGCGGCCCGGCGCGCGGGCAGGAGCGTGAACGCGAACGAGATCAGAAGCGTCGCCCCGATGATCATCCCGAAATCGCTCCAGGTGAGCTTCATCGGCAGGTGATCGATCTGGTAGACATCCCCCGCGAGACGGATGATCCGGTACGTGTTCTGGATCCAGATCAGGCCGAGCCCCACCGCGCTCCCGGCCACGGTTCCCACCAGGCCGATGAGGGTCCCCACCGAGAGGAAGACAGCCCCCACGCTGCCCGCCGAGGCACCCATCGCCTTCAGGATGCCGATCTCCTTCCGCTTCTCGGCCACCAGGAGCACGAGGTGGCCGATGATGGCGAAGGCGGCCACCAGGACGATGATCGTGACGATGATGAACAGCGCGAGCTTCTCGAGCTGGAGGGCGTTGAAGAGGTTCCGATTCATGTCCATCCAGTCCCGGACCAGGTAGGGGAAGCCGAGCTGAACGGCAATCGCCCGTCCGACGGCTTTGGCCTCCCAGGGATCCTTGAGCTTGACCTCGATCCCCGTCACGCGGTTACCGAGGCCGGCGAACTCCTGGGCCACGGCGAGATTCACGTACGCCAGGGAGGAATCGTACTCGAACATGCCGACCTCGAACGTCCCTGCCACGGTAAACCGCCGCATCTTGGGCACCATACCGACCGCGGTCAGCGCCCCTTGGGGGGAGATCACGGTCACGGTCTCTCCGGGAATGACCCCGAGCGTCCTGGCCAACTCTCGCCCCAGAATGATCGCGGGCTCACCCCCGCTCCGCTCCAGGGGTTCGAGACTTCCCATTTTTATTTGGCGCCCGATGTCACGTTTGACCCACTCGGCAGCCAGATCCACGCCCCGGACCAGGCCGCCCGTCGCTCCCCCGCCCGAAACAGTGAAGAGTGCCTGCTGGAGCACGAACGGTGTCGCGGACCGAACCCCAGGCACCCCGCGCACCCGATCGGCGAGCGCTGCGGGGTCGCGCACGCCCCGCCCGCCGCCCTCGAGAAGCAGAACGTGAGGGTTGGCGGAAATGATCTTGTCCCGGATGCCGTCCTGAAATCCCGTCATCACAGCGAGAACGACGATCAGGGCACTCACTCCCAGGAACACCCCGCCGATGCCGGTCCAGACGAAAAGCGACAGGTTGGTGCGGTGGCCGCGGGCGCGGAGGTACCGCAGCCCCAGAAAGAGCTCAAAAGGCAACTCCAAGGGGAAGCGGCGGCGCGGGTTCATGCCTTCTCCGGGCCCCCCTCCGAGGGAAACTCCGGGCGGAGGTGGGGGAACAGGATCACATCGCGGATCGAGGGCTGATCGGCAAACAACATCACGAGCCGGTCGATGCCGATTCCCTCGCCGGCTGTCGGCGGCATGCCGTACTCGAGGGCGCGTACGAAGTCCCGGTCCAGCCAGTGCGCCTCCTCATCGCCAAGCTCGCGCTCAGCGGCCTGCGACGTGAAGCGCGCCAATTGCTCTTCGGGATCGTTCAGCTCCGTGTACGCGTTGGCCATCTCCAGCCGCCCCACGAACAGCTCGAACCGGTCGGCCAGGGCCGGGTTGTCCTTGCTGCCCTTGGAGAGCGGGGACAGCTCGATGGGAAACTCGATGACAAAAGTCGGCTGGACCAGCGTGGGCTCCACGCACTTTTCGAAGATTTCCTTCCAGACATGGGCTGACGATCGGGGGAGCGCGTCACAACCGAGTGCGTGCAGGACGGCCTTCTCAACGCTCAGCGGGTCCGTGTCGGGATTGACGGCCATCCCCAGGGCGTCCGAGACGGCGTTGAAGAACCTGACCCGCCGCCATGGCGGGGTGAGATCGATCCGTTCGCCTTGATACGCGAAGGTCAGAGGGCCCAACACGGTCTGAGCCAGGTGGCAAAGGAGCGCCTCGGTCAGCTCCATCAAGTCGGCGTAGTCCGCGTAGGCCTGGTAGAACTCCAGCATGGTGAACTCGGGGTTGTGCTGGGTGGAGGTCCCCTCGTTTCGAAAGTTACGGTTGATCTCGTACACGCGATCCAGGCCTCCCACGACGAGCCGCTTCAGGTAGAGCTCGGGGGCCACGCGGAGGTAGAGATCCAGGTCCAGCGCGTTATGGTGGGTCACGAACGGGCGAGCCGCGGCGCCGCCGGGGATCGGCTGCATCATCGGGGTCTCCACCTCGAGGAAGCCCCGCGCGTCCAGAAACTCGCGCATCGCTTTCACGAGAGCGCTCCGCAGCTGGAACACGTGGCGGGCCTTCGGGTTGACCACGAGATCCAGGTACCGTTGCCGATAACGCGTCTCGACGTCCTTGAGACCGTGCCACTTCTCCGGGAGGGGGCGCAGGGCCTTCGTCAGGAAGCTGAAGGACTTCACCGCGATCGTGAGCTCCCCCGTACGCGTCCTGAAGAGCTCCCCGGTCACGCCGATGAAATCGCCGGCGTCCAGGTCGGTAAAGAGCCCGTACTCCTCGCCGAGCTGGTCGGCGCGCGCGTAGAGCTGGATCATCCCCGTATAGTCCTTGAGGGCCGCAAAGCAGGTCTTTCCGTGGTGACGGAGCGTCATGACGCGTCCCGCCACGCTGACGGGCCCGACGCCTTTGAGTTCTTCCTCGGTGGCCTCCGTCAGCTGCGCGGTGAGGCGCCCCGCCCAGTGGGTAACCGGGTAGCGACTGCCGAACGGGTCCACCCCACGGTGCCGGAGGTTCGCCAGCTTGGCGTACCGGCGCCGGATCAGATCGTTGTCGTCAGGCGGGGTGGTCATAGGGGGACCTTGTCATGCTTGCGCTGACTTTCCGGACAAGAGGTAGGCCTGGATGAACGGGTCGAGTTCGCCGTCCATGACGGCCTCGACGTTGCCCACCTCGAGGCTCGTCCGGTGGTCCTTGATGAGCTGATACGGGTGGAAGGTGTAGGAGCGGATCTGGCTCCCGAACGCGATCTCCTTCTTCTCTCCGGCGAGCTCGGCCAGCTCCTCCCGCTGTTTCTTCTCGTACACCTGGTAGAGCCTGGCTCGCAAGATCCGAAGCGCCGTATCGCGATTGCGAAGCTGCGATCGTTCGTTCTGGCACTGCACCACGATCCCGCTGGGCAGGTGGGTGATCCTCACCGCGGAGTCCGCGGTATTTACACTTTGACCGCCTGGCCCCGAGGAGCGGAACACGTCAATGCGAAGGTCCTCGTCCCTGACCACAACCTCCACCTCTTCGACCTCGGGGATCACGGAGAGCGAGGCAAAAGAGGTGTGGCGACGCCGGGAGGCATCAAAGGGAGAGATCCTCACGAGCCTGTGGACCCCGGTCTCCCCCTTCAGATAGCCGTACGCGTACTCGCCGCTCACCTCGATCGTCGCCGACTTGATCCCGGCCTCCTCGCCGGGGAGCAGGTCCACGACCTCGGCGCTGAAGCCCTGGCGCTCGGCCCAGCGGAGATACATCCGCACGAGCATCTGAGCCCAGTCCTGGGATTCGGTCCCGCCCGCGCCCGGGTGAATGGACACGATGGCGTTCTTCCTGTCGTGTGGTCCGGAGAGGATGACCTTCAGCTCGAACTCCGCGAGGGACTGGCGGAGTTTCCTGATTCCGTCCTCGATCTCAGGGGCGACGCTCTCGTCCCCCTCTTCAACCGCCAGTTCCCAGAGCAGGCGAAGCTCCTCGGCCCGGGTGGAAAGCTCCTGCCAGCGCCCGACGAGGCGCGCGAGTTCGGCCCGTTCCTGGACCCGACTCTGGGCGCGCCGGCTCTCCTCCCAGAAGGTGGGAGAGGCCATCTCGGTCTCGATCAGGCGGAGACGCTCCTGCTTGGCGGAAAGGTCAAAGGTGCCCCCGAAGGTCGTCCAACCGCTTCTCGAACTCCAGGACGTCGCGTTTCAGCTCACCGAGCATGGGGCTATCGCTTCCTCCGAAGGCCTCCAAGGGCGAGGGCGGCGGTCGAGACCGCCAGAGAGGCATAGGCGAAGATATCGCCGAAGCGCGCGTAGAGGGTCGTCCGCTGTCTGAGCGGCAGAGTGACGCTCAAGACACCGCGTTCAAAGAGGCCCAGCGTCCTCCCGATCCGCCCGCTGGGCTCCACCGACGCCGAGATGCCCGTGTTGGCGGCCCGGGCGATCGCCACCCGGTTCTCCACCGCGCGGAACGGGAGCATCGCCAGATGCTGCCACGGCCCGCTGGTCGTGCCGAACCAGGCGTCGTTCGTGATGTTCACCATGTACTCGGCTCCCCCTGCCACGAACTCCCTGAACAGTTCTGGAAAGATCCCCTCGTAGCAGATCACGACCCCGAACGACGCCGGCTCCACCCTGAACACCCGGGGAGCCGACCCGGCCTGGAACTCCGATATAAACTCGGCCCAGCGCCTCACGAAGCCGATCATCCGGGAGAGGGGTACATACTCCCCGAACGGAACGAGATGTATCTTATCATACTTGGCGGTAATTCCCCGTCCTGTCAGCAAAAACGCGCTGTTGTAGAAGCCGCTTTGATCACCGTCGATCGACCCCACCAGCAGCGGCGCCCCGACCTCCTGGGAGAGCATCTGAAGGTCCGCCACGAGGCGTGGATCTCGTCGGAGGAAAATGGGCGCCGCCGTTTCGGGCCACAGGATGACCGCCGGCTTTGCCCCCCCGGCCTGGCGGGTCAGGGTCGTGTAGATGCTGAGGGTCTGTGCCTGGTAGGCCGGGTCCCACTTCAGCGACTGCTCGATGGAAGGTTGGATGACGGCAACCGGGATCGATCGGGTCGGTGGTGGATCCGCAAGTCGCATGAAGCCGAAGGCCAGCGCGGCGACGACAAGCAGGGCCGCGATCGTTCCTCCGGGCGCGGCGCGCCGAAATCCGAATGCAAGACCGGCCGCCAGCGCCGCGTTCACGGCGACAATGAGAAAGGAGACGCCGTAGACCCCCGTCCACTCGGCGATCTGGATCAGCGCGAGCTGGCGGTATTGGGAGTAGCCGAGGAGCCCCCATGGGAACCCTGAGAGGAGCTGCCCCCGAAGCCACTCCGCCCCCACCCACAGGAACGGCGCGCTAGCCAGCGCCCAGCCGACGCCGTGGCGTTGCCGGAACCAGCTCAGCGACGCGGCCACCAGGCCGAAGAAGAGCCCGCAGTACCCCGCCAGACCCAGGATCGGGAGCCAGGTCAGCGGCCACGGGATCAGGCTGTAGTTCCGGAACGTGTGGTCAAGCCAGCGGAGGAGCAAGAGGAAGAAGGCCGTGCCCATCAACCATCCGTCAGCCAGCGCCTGGCGGGGAGGCCGAACGAGAGCCGAGGTGAGGAGAGGGACCAGGCCGATCCAGGCCAGGAGGGACCAATCGGTCGTGGGATACGCCAAGGTCAGAAGGACCGAGGACGCCAGAAGCAGCGGAAGCCTGACCCGCCCGACGTGTAGCGCCGCCAGACGGTCAGCGGCCATGGACCAGGCGGTCTCCGAGAAACCGCGGGAGCCCCGCCCTGAGGATTTTCTCCCGAGCGGCCGAGATGTCGTAGGCGACCCGGTGGACGGTGAGCCGGCCGGCATCAAGGTCCCAGACAGCGTAGCACGCGCGCGGGTCCTGGTCGCGCGGCTGCCCCACGCTCCCGACGTTGACGATGTACCGCCACTCGGGCAGGAACCAGACCTCCTCCGCGCCGGGCTCGAACCCTCCGCCCGAGGGGCCGAGCGACCAGGCCCCAGGGCAATGCGAATGGCCGACAAAACAGAGGCGGGACGAGAAGGCGTCGAACACCTTCAAGCCATCGGCGCCCGTGACCAGATAATCCCACTTCTCCGGATTCTTCGGGCTGGCGTGAACCAGCGTGGCGTCCGCGACCTGAAGCGCCAGCGGCAACCCGGCGAGGAACGTCCGATGCTCGTCGTCGAGCTGGGAGGCGGTCCAGAGGGCGGCAGCCTGGGCGTAGGGATTAAACCAGCGGAGATCCAGGCGATCCGTCACTCCGTACTCGTGGTTGCCGGCGACGAAACGGGCGTCCCGCTCAACCAGCCTTTCGACGCAGGCGACCGGATCCGCCCCGTACCCCACCACATCTCCCAGGCACAAGAGGGCGTCGGCGCCGGTGCCGGCGAGGTGATGGAGGACAGCGGTCAGGGCCTCGAGGTTACCGTGGATGTCGGAGAGGAGCGCGTACCGGATCGGCCTAACCTGGGCGGAGCTCTTTGCGGAGCTCTTTATGGATGCGATCGAGGATGCCGTTAATGAACCGGCTGGACTCCTGAGTGCTAAACTTCTTCGCGACCTCGATCCCCTCGTTAATGACGACCTTGGGGGGGATGTCCGTCGTCCAGAGCAACTCGAAGATTCCCGCGCGGAGGATGTTCCGGTCCACAACGGCCATCCGTTCAATATCCCAGTTCTCGGCGTACTGGGTGATCAGCTCGTCGATCTTTCCCTGATGGAGTTTCGTCCCGCGCACCAGCGTCTCGGCGAACACCCGCGTCTCCGGCTCCACCGGGTGCCGGCTCCAGAACTCCTCCGAGGACGACGCCGGATCCCCGTCGCTCCGGAGGTCGAGCTGATAGAGGAACTGAAGCGCCAGTTCCCGGGCCTTCCGCCTCTTACCCATGCTTGCGCGTCAGCCGGGACACCATCGCGGCCATTTCGAGAGCCGCCAGCGCCGCCTCCTCGCCGCGGTTGCCCACCTTCCCGCCCGCGCGCTCCCAGGCCTGCTCCTCGGTGAAGGCCGTGACCACCCCGAACGTGGTCGGAACGCCGGTGGACAGGCCCACCTCCCGGATCCCCGCGGCCGCCTCGCGGGCCACGTGCTCGAAGTGAGGGGTCTCCCCGCGGATCACGACGCCCAGGCAGACGATCGCCGCGAACCTCCCGCTGCGGGCCAGGTGCAATGCCGCCTGGGAAAGCTCCAAGGAGCCAGGCACCCAGTGCACTTCGACCTGGGAGGGGTCCACGCCCTGACTCCGAAAGGCCTCCAGGGCGCCGTCAAGCAGGCGCTTGGAGATCGGCTCGTTGAAGCGGGCAACGACAACGCCAAACCTGGGGGCCCGCCGCCCACGCCCGGCGCTGGAACCCTGCTTCCCCATCTTCGGAAATTTCGGGGCCTTGCCCGCCATACGTCACTCCGACGGGAGAGACGAAAAGAGGTGGCCGAGCTTCTCGCGTTTGGTCGTGAGGTAGCGAAGGTTGGCGCCCGTGGCGGGAATCTCGATGGGCACCCGCTCCGCCAGTTGGAGGCCGTAGCCTTCGAGCCCCACGATCTTCTTCGGGTTGTTGGTCAAGAGGCGCATGCTCTTCACGCCCAAGTCCAGCAGGATCTGCGCGCCGATCCCATAGTCCCGAAGGTCGGCCTTGAAGCCGAGCGCCAGATTCGCCTCAACGGTGTCCTTGCCTTGATCCTGAAGCTCGTAGGCCCGCATCTTGTTCAGGAGCCCGATCCCACGCCCTTCCTGCCGCATGTAGACGAAGACGCCCCGTCCCTCCCTCTGGATGATGGTGAGCGCGATTTCCAGCTGCGAGCCGCAATCGCACCGCTTGCTGTGAAACACGTCCCCGGTCAGGCACTCGGAGTGCACCCTCACCAGGACGGGTCTGCCATCGGTGACGTCGCCGACCACCAACGCCAGCGGCACACGGCTGTCCACGGTGGTCTCGTACGCGACGGCCGTGAATTCGCCGAGCTCGGTGGGGAGCCGGGTGGCGGCCACGCGGCGGACCAGCTTCTCCTTGCGGATGCGGTACTCGATGAGGTCCTTGATCGTAATGACTTTGAGGTTATGAGCTCGGGCGAGCGCCAGGAGCTGAGGCACCCGGGCCATCCCACCGTCCTTGTCCATGACCTCGCAGATGACCCCGGCGGGCGAGCACCCCGCCAGGCGCGCCAGGTCCACCGACGCCTCGGTGTGCCCGGCCCGGCGCAGGACCCCGCCCGTCATCGCTCTGAGCGGCAGGATGTGACCCGGACGCGTCAGGTCCTCCGACCGGGTCTTGGGATCCACGAGGGTCTTGATCGTGACCGCCCGATCGTGTGCCGAGGTCCCCGTGGTGACGCCGCGGCGGGCGTCAACCGTGATCGTGAAGGCCGTGCCCATCGGAGCCGTGTTGTCCGACACCATCATCGAGATCTGAAGGGCATCCAGCCGTTCGCCTACCATCGGGACGCAGATGAGCCCGCGCCCGTGCTTGGCCATGAAATTGACCGCCTCCGGCGTGACCTTGTCGGCGGCCATCACCAGGTCGCCCTCGTTCTCCCGATCCTCGTCGTCCACGACCACGAGCATCCGGCCGGCCCGAAGTTCCTCGATGGCGGTCTCGATCGACGCAAACTGCCGGCCGGAAGTGTCCTCTGGAACATTCGTCATGCGTCACCTCGCGAGCTCATCGGTCCTGTCCGCGAAGGAGAGCCTGGCGCGCCAGGAGGAGGTCGATGGCCGGGGCATCGCCAGCCTCCCCCAGCTGAAGAAACCGGAAGAGATATTTGCCGATTACGTCCATTTCCAGGTTGACACGGTCCCCCGCGGCCCGTCCCCCGAGGGTGGTGACCGACAGCGTATGCGGGATCACCATGGCTTCGAAGGCGTCGGCGTCCAGGGTCGCCACGGTCAGGCTCACCCCGTCCACCGCCACAGAGCCCCTGGGAATCATATAGCGCAGCAGGCCGGGCTCCGGGACCACGATCCTCATCCTCACGGTATCACGCTCCGGGGAAACTCGCGCCACGCTCCCGACGGCGTCAACGTGACCCAGAACCAGGTGCCCGCCCAGGGGCGCGCCGAGGCGGAGGGGGCGCTCGAGGTTCACCGGGGAGCCGGGAGCGACATCCGCGAGAGCGGTGGCCCGCAAAGTCTCGGGGCCCACGTCAAAGCTGAGTAGGCTCCCGTCCCGCTCGACCACGGTCAGGCACACGCCATTGACGGCCAGGCTGGACCCCCGCTCGCTGCCCTCGAGGACGCGCGCGCCCCTGACTGCCAGACCCCACGCCCCCTCGCGCCGAACCAGCCGGACGACCTCGCCCAACTCCTCAATGATGCCAGTGAACATCCGCATCCCCGCGGGCAATATCCCCTTCAATGAGCAGGTCCTCTCCCATCGCCCTGACGGTCATCCCGGTGAGGCGGAACGCCTCCTTCAAGCCTCGGCCGGGTCCCTCCAGCGGGGTGGGCGACTGCCGGCCCCCAAGGAGCATCGGCGCCACGAAGACCAGGACGCGATCCACGAGCCCCGCCTCGAGGAAACCCGCGTTCAACTCGCCGCCCCCCTCGAGGAGCAGCGCCGTGACCTCTCGCTGAGCGAGGTCCGCCATCAGCGCGTTCAGGTCCACGCGCCCATCCCGGGACGGCAGCCTCAGTACCTGAGACCCGGCTGCCTCAAGGGCCCTGAGTCGGTCCCCCGGCGCCGACTCGGTCACGGCGATCAGTGTCCTCTCGGGACGACCGGCCGCAATCACCCTCGCAGTGACCGGAGTCCGTCCGTGGCTGTCAACGACCACGCGGTACGGCTCGCGGGGCCACGCGGGCTCCAGCCGGACGGTCAACTCCGGATCATCGGCAAGGATGGTGGAGATCCCCACCGCGATTGCGTCGGCCTCGCTCCGGAGCCGGTGTCCCTCCCGGCGCGCAGCCTCTCCCGTGATCCAGCGCGAGGAGCGGTCCCACCCGGCGATCTTGCCGTCCAGGCTCATGGCGACCTTGAGGGTCACGAACGGGCGCCGCTCGGTGACCCAGGTGAAGAACGGCCGGTTGAGTCTCCGGGCCTCCTCCTCGAGACACCCCGCCGAGACTTCCAGTCCGGCTTGCCTCAGGGCCGCCACGCCGGCCCCGGAAACCCGCGGGTTCGGGTCCAGGACCGCCACCACCACCCGACGGATCCCGGCTTCTAGAACGGCCGGGACACACGGCGGGGTCCGCCCCTGATGCACGCACGGCTCAAGCGTCACGTAAAGCGTCGCCCCCCGCGCCGCTTCCCCGGCGGCAGCGAGGGCAAGGCGCTCAGCATGGGGAGTTCCGGCCTTCGCGTGAAAGCCCTCTCCGACCACCACCCCGTCGCGAACGACGAACGCTCCCACGAGGGGATTCGGGGAGGTGAGTCCGCGCGCCTTGTCGGCCAAGGCGAGGGCCGGGTGCATGAGGCGCTCATCGAGCTCGGAGAGAGACATGGCGGGCCCCGGGCTACTCCTGGAGGAGGGCCGACACAAAGACCTTAGGGTCGAAAGGCTGTAAATCGTCCACGCGCTCCCCGGTGCCGAGCAGCTTGATCGGCAGGCCTAGCTCACGGTGGATCGGGACAACGATTCCCCCCTTGGCTGTGCCGTCGAGCTTGGTGAGAACCAGCCCCGTGAGCCCGACGCCTTGATGAAAGGTCCGGGCCTGGGCGAGTCCGTTCTGCCCCGTCGTCGCGTCGAGCACCATGAGGGATTCGTGCGGGGCGCCGGGGAGCTGACGACCGACGACGCGCTTGACCTTGGCCAGCTCCTCCAGCAGGTTCGACTTGGTGTGAAGCCGGCCCGCCGTGTCCACGATCAGCACGTCCACGCCCCGGGCCGTGACCGCCCTGACCGCGTCAAAGACCACGGCCGACGGATCCGATCCGGACGCCTGGTGAATGACCTCGGCCCCGACGCGATCCCCCCACGCCTTGAGCTGCTCGATGGCAGCGGCGCGGAAGGTGTCGGCGGCCGCGAGCGCGACCGACTTGCCCGCGCCCTTGAGGGCCGCCGCCAGCTTGCCGCAGGTCGTGGTCTTCCCGCTGCCGTTGACTCCCAGCACCAGGATCACCGCCGGCTGTTGATCGAGCGCCAGGGGGGACACGGCGGTCGCCAGCACCTCTTCCAGAAACCGTTTGAGCCCCGAGCGGACGTCTTCCGGCGCGCTGAGCCGACCGCGACGGACGTCCTCCCTGAGGCGCTCGAGAAACTCCCGGGCGGTGACGGCTCCCAGGTCGGCCGAGATCAGCAGTTCCTCGAGGTCCTGGAAGAGCGCCTCGTCCAGGGGTCTTCCCAGGCTGAGGAGGGCGTTGAGTCCACCGCTCAGCGCGTTCCTGGATCGGTCGAGGCTCTGCCTCACGCGATCCGCCAGCGCGGCAAGATATCTCACGGCTTCACGGCCTCGGTCTGCGGCGGGATGACCCGATTCTGGATCACGGCGCCCCGGGCACCCAGCGGCGGCATCGGCTGGCCGTTGAGTTCGAAAACGATGCCGCCGGCATTGCCGACGGTGAGGATAAACCGTTTGGCGGTGACCCACTCTCGCGTCGCGCCAGCGGGAAGGAGCTCCTCCACGACACGCCCATCGTCCGTCTGCACCCGTACCCACGTGGGCTCCGTGGTCCGCCCCACCAGCCTTAATCGCGATGGCTCCTCCTGTCTCGTCGCTGCCACCACCGGAGCCGGCGGCGTGGGGGACACCGTTTGCGGCGCCGACGCCGGCACGCCCCCGGCAACGACGGGTCCCTTCAGGCGCCCCTGAAGCCCCACCACGAGGAAGAGCCCGACGCCCAGCACGAGGAGCAGCACGAGGCTCACGAGGATCGGTCCATACCCGCGCGCCTTCGGGCGAAGGGTCTCCTGGGGGGACGGCAGAGCGGGCGGTGTGCCCGCGATTTCCCGATAGCGGGAGAGCGCCTCGTCCGCAGACTCTCCTAGGGCTACGCAGTAGGCCCGGATGAACCCCTTGGTGAAGACCGGCGCAGGAAGCCGCTCAAACGCCTCCGATTCCAGGGCCTTGAGGTAGGGTTGGCCGACGCGGGTAATCCGCGCCAGCTCCTCCAGGGAGACACCCCGGGCTGCTCGGAGTTCGCTCAGGTAAGAACCGAGGGACTGCATGGGGAACCTCGCAAGGAGTGTAATTCATACAGTCCAGAAAAGTCAACGCTCGAAAGGAGTTAGGTTTCAGTCGCCGAGGCGGACGGACACGAGACGGGAGAGTCCGGGTTCCTCCATCGTGATCCCGTAGAGGACGTCGGCAGCTTCCATGGTCTTCCGGTTGTGCGTGATCACGATGAATTGCGTTTGCTGGCAGAGTTCACGTAGCACTCGAAGGAATCGATGGATGTTGGCGTCATCTAAAGGCGCATCCACCTCATCCAGCACGCAGAACGGGCTCGGCCTGAAGTAGAAGATGGCGAAGAGGAGCGCCAGCCCGGTCAGCGCCTTTTCCCCGCCGGAGAGGAGGGTCACTGCCTGCAGGCGTTTTCCTCGGGGCTGAGCCATCAGCTCAACACCGGGCTCCAGGGCGTCCTCGCCCTCCTCGGCCTCCACGAGCTTCAACTCGGCGCGCCCCCCCTCGAAGAGGCGGCCAAAGATCTGGCCGAAGTGGACGTTGATCGCCGCGAAGGCTTGAAGGAACCGCTCCTCGGCCGTGCGGGTCATCCCCCTGATTGCCTTCTCCAGGTCCCTGATCGAGAGGACGAGATCGTCGTGCTGGGTTCGGAGGAACGCCAGGCGTTCTTCAAGCTCACGGTACTCTTCATCCGCCACCAGGTTGACCGGCCCCATGGCGGCCAGCTTGGCCTCGAGCTCTGTCAGGCGAGTCCGGACCGCTTCCAGATCCCCGGGCGGATCATGAGCGGACAGCGCCTGGGGCTCCACCCCGAAGCGACGATGCCCCTCCTGCTCCAGCTCCTCACGCCTTACCCGACCCTCCGTGGCCTTGAGCTCGAGCCCGTGCAGCTCCTCCCGGATCTGCTCCAGCGCGCGTTTCTCCTGAGCAGCCGCCGCCTCGATCTCCTGGAGCCGGGAGAGGAGTTCCGCGTGCTCACGGGCGATCCGACGCTCCTCGCCCTCCAGGCGATCCCGGTCCATCGCCACCTGCCGGGCGCGCTCATCCGCCTGCTCACGCTCCGACGCCAGGTCGGCCTGTCGCTCCGCAAGCTGCCGCCGGCGCGCCTCCGCCTGAGCCCGCCGCCGGGCCAGATCTTCGGCGAGATCACCCAGGTGACCGAGCTCCCGTCGGAGAGCCTCGACCCGCTCGCCGACCGCGGCCGATTCGATCCGACGGGCCGTCAGATCGCCGGCGAGAGCCGCGTCGCGCTCCTGGGAGGCCTCCACGATCACGCGGAGCTCAGCCATGGCTCTCTCCAGCCGCCTCTCAACCTCCATTGCGGCTTGAACCTGCCTGTCCAGAGCCTCTCGCTCCCTCGCGGCCTCCCCGGCTTCCTCGACGAGCTGTCGCTCTTCGACCTGGAGAGTCTCGAGATGCCCCGAGAGGCGCTCCGCCTCCCGGACGACCTGTTCGAGGTCCTTCTTCCCCTCGAGCCGCCGTCCGGCCTGGGTCTGGAAGGACTGCTGAAGCTGGGTCTGCTCAGCTCTGAGCGTGACAATCTCGCCTTCCAGCCTCTCAAGCCTCGTCTGTGCCTCCCGCACTTCCAGAGCCAGGCCGACGGACTCGTTTGCCAGTTCCCTGATCGCGCGCTTACGCCCGAGCAGCGAGTGCTCCGCCTCTCCGGTGGCCGCCCGGCCGCCCGTCAGCCTGCCCGCGGGAGAGAGAACTTCCCCTGAGCGAGTGGCGAAGGTGGCGGTCGTTCCGTTGAGGCGCCACAGGGCTTCGGCCTGCTCCAGGTGCGGCACCACCGCCACGCCGCCGAGGAGATAATGAAGCAGCACCGCATGGCGCGAGCGCACGAGCCGGGCGGCCCACCTGAGATCGGCCTCGTCGCGCGGAAGACCGTTGTCCACCGGAAGGGTTTCCAGGGGAAGGAACGTGGCCGACCCGGCGCCGTTCGCCTCGAGGTGTCCAATGCCGGCTTTCGCGTCGGCGAACCGCTCCACGACCACCCACTGGAGCCGATCGCCGAGCACCGCCTCCACCGCGGTCTCGAGTCCCGAGGGCACTTCCAGCAGATCCGCCACTGTCCCGAGGACCCCGGGGATCGCCGAAGCACCTCCGTCCTTGAAGATCGCGCGCACCCCAGCCCCGTATCCTTCCCGTTCTCGCTCGAGTCGCTCCAGAGCCTCCAGCCTCGACTGCCGGGCGGTTTGGGAGAGACGGAGTTCAGCAAGCTCGGCCTGGCGCTGTTGCCGAAGGCCTTCCCGAGCCGTCAGTTCGCGTTCCAGGTTCGAGCGCCGCCCCTCCAACTGCGAGAGCTCCTCCGCGACCTGCTGCCGGAGAGCCTCGAGCCTGCCGCGCGCCTCGGCCAGGCGATCAGCCTCTTCCCGGGCGGCGCTGGCCTCGTGGGCGAGTCGCTCCCGGCGGCGCAGGAGCTGACTTTCCCGCTCCCGAAGCGCGCCGATGGAGCGCGTGAGCTCCGCCCGCTCTCCCGCGGCCCGCACCGAATCAACCCGGAGCGCGTCGAGCCGTTCCCGGTTCGCCAGGAGCGTGCCGCGAAGCGTGCCGAGCTCGGTCTCCAGCGCTTCCAGCTCGCCGTGGCGCTGGCGCTGGGAAGCCAGGCACTCCTCCAGTTGGCGTTCCTTTGTGACCCGGTCGGCGCTGAGGCCATTCACGCGCTCCTCCACCAGCCGAATCTCTTCCTGGAGCCTCAGGTCCTCCTCCGACAGCTCCCGGATCTGGATGCCCATCTGTTCCCGCCGCTCCAGGAGCCGCTCCACCTCGCCCTGGATCTTCTGGACGGACTGGCGGAGGTCGGACAGCCGGTGCTCCGTCTCTTGAATCACGGAGCGCTGCGTCGCTTCCTGAGCCGCAAGGCCAGCCACCCGCACCCGGGTGGCCTCTTCCTCGCGTCGAAGCCCGGCCATCCGCTCGCGGTACTCCGCCTCCTGACGCTGTAGGGCCAGGTAGTCAGCCGCAAGGAGGGTCAGGGAAAGCTGCTGCTGCTCGGCGTGGAGCGTCTTGTACTGCTGGGCCTTCCGCGCCTGCCGCTCGAGAGAGGCCAGTTGCCGCTTGACCTCGTCCATGACGTCGCGGACCCGCAGGAGATTCTGGCGGGTCGCCTCCAGCTTGCCCAGCGTCTCCGCACGCTGCTGCTTGTAGCGGGTGATCCCGGCGGCCTCCTCGATGAACACCCGCCGCTCCAGCGGTTTCGCCGTCAGGACGTGGTTGAGCCGTTCCTGGTCCATCAGGGCGTAGGCCTTGGGGTTCACACCGGTGCCGACGAACAGGTCCAGGATATCGCGGAGCCGGCAGACGGTCCGGTTGAGGAGGTATTCGCGCTCTCCCGTCCGGTAAAGCCGTCGGCTGACACTCACCTCGCTCCAGGGAACCGAGATGGCGCCGTCGTTGGCGAAGAGGAGCTCCACGTCGGCGAGCCCCAGCGGCCTGCGCGACGCCGAGCCGTGGAAGATCACGTCCTCCATCCGGTGGCCGCGGAGGGACTTGGGGCTTTGCTCGCCGAGCGCCCAGCGGACGGCGTCCGCCACGTTGCTCTTGCCCGTCCCGTTCGGGCCCACGATGGCGGTGATGCCGGGGAAGATTTTGAACTCGGTCTTCTCGCCGAAGGATTTGAAACCGTGGACGATGATCTTCTCGAGCCGCATAGGCCCCCCCCCAAACGGGGATTGACGTATTCATAGCACGGCGGAACATTTCCCCCAAAGGAAAAACACCACGCCTGGGAGGAACTGGCCGGGGCAGACGCTAGATATTGAGCTGGAGGTTCAGACCGCTCTCAGGATTCCTTGAGAAGGCAGCACTTCTTGTATTTCTTCCCCGAGCCGCATGGGCAGGGGTCGTTCCGGCCGACCTTCTGGCCGCTGGCGTTCCTGACTGCGGGCCGCGCCGTCGCGATGGGGTCCGCGCTCTCGCCCCGGGATTCCCGGGCGTCGGCCCAGGGGCTTCGCCGCACGGCGGGCACCGACTCCTGGACGAGCTCGATTTTGAACAGCCATTCCACCACCGTGGCCTTGATCCGGTTCACCATCTCCTGGAAGAGGTCGAAGGCCTCGCGCTTGTACTCGGTGAGCGGATCGCGCTGACCGTAGCCGCGGAGGCCGATCCCTTCCTTGAGGTGGTCCATCGAGAGCAGATGGTCTTTCCACTGGGTGTCGATGACCTGCAGCATGACCACCCGCTCGAGGTTGCGCATCCCCTCGGCGCCGAGCGCCTCCTCGCGCGACTTGTACCGCGCCTCCACCGCGGGCCAGACGATCCCCTCCAACCCTTCGCGCGAGGCCACCTCCCCAGGCTGGACCTCCGCGGGCAGACGGAGGTCGAACTGCCGGTAGAGCGCCTCGCTGAGTCCACCCAGATCCCAGTCTTCCGGATGCGAGTCGGCGGCCGCGTACATGTCGAGGAGACCGGCCGTGAGTTCTTCCAGCCACTCGCGGATCGTCTCTTCCTGGCTCTCTCCGTCCAGGACCTCCCGCCGCATTCCGTAGACGACCTCGCGCTGCTTGTTCATGACGTCGTCGTACTCGAGGAGATGCTTGCGGATCTCGAAGTTGTGGGCCTCCACTCGTTTCTGCGCCGTGGCGATGGCCCGCGTCACCAGCCTGTGCTCGATCGGCTCCCCCTCCTCCATGCCCAGCTTGTCCATGACCTTTCGGATCCGTTCCGAGCCGAAGATCCTGAGCAGGTCATCCTCGAGGGATAGATAGAAGCGCGACGAACCCGGATCGCCCTGGCGCCCCGAGCGCCCGCGGAGCTGGTTGTCGATCCGCCGCGATTCGTGACGCTCGGTGGCGATGATGTGGAGCCCCCCGACCCCCACCACGCGCTGGTGTTCGGGCTCCGTGATGCCTCTGGCCTCCACCAGAGCGGTCCGGCGGTCGTCGGGGGGCGCCGTGAGCGGATCGAGCCCTTTCTTCCCCAGGATCTCCTTCGCCAGGAACTCCGGGTTGCCGCCGAGGAGGATGTCGGTGCCGCGCCCGGCCATGTTGGTGGCAATGGTGATGGACTTCTCCCGACCGGCTTGGGCCACGATCTCAGCTTCCCGTTCGTGATACTTGGCGTTCAGCACCTGATGGGGAATGCCGTGCTTCTTGAGGAGCCGCGCGAGGCGCTCGGACTTCTCGATGGAGACCGTGCCCACGAGCACCGGCTGTCCGCCTTGGTAGCACTCTGAGATTTCCTTGGTCACCGCGTCGAACTTTTCCTGCTCGGTCTTGTACACGACGTCCGGGAAACTGGTCCGGATGAGGGGGCGGTTCGTCGGGATGACGACCACGTCCAGCTTGTAGATCTTCGCGAACTCCTCGGCTTCGGTCTCGGCGGTGCCGGTCATCCCCGCCAGCTTTTCGTACATCCTGAAGTAGTTCTGGAACGTCACCGTGGCCAGCGTCTGGTTCTCGCGCTCGATCCGGACGCCCTCCTTGGCCTCGACGGCCTGGTGCAGCCCGTCGGACCAGCGGCGTCCCGGCATGAGGCGGCCGGTGAATTCGTCCACGATCAGCACCTGGCCGTCCTTGACCACGTAGTCCACGTCCTTCCTGAAAAGCGCGTGAGCCCGGAGCCCCTGGTGGATATGATGGAGGGTCTCCATGTGGACCGGGTCGTACAGGTTCTCGACGCCCATCAGCTGCTCGCACCGCGCGATCCCCTGCTCGGTGAGGGCCACCGCCTTCGACTTTTCGTCCACGATGTAGTCGCCGGTTTTGACGGCCTCCACCTCCGAGAGTTTGCCCTCGACGATGGTCGCGGCGCGGTGGAGCTTCGGGATGATCCGGTCGATCTTGTAGTACTTGTCCGTGGATTCCTCGGCGGGGCCGGAGATGATCAGCGGGGTGCGGGCCTCGTCGATGAGGATCGAGTCCACTTCGTCCACGATCGCGTAGTGAAGCTCCCGCTGGACCAGCTCCTCCAGGCTGAAGCGCATGTTATCCCGCAGGTAGTCGAAGCCGAACTCGTTGTTGGTGCCGTAGGTGATGTCCGCCCGATAGGCTTCCCGGCGGGAGCAGGGGCGGAGGTTCGCCAGCCGGATGTCGGAGGAGACATAGGCCGGGTCGTAGAGGTATGACACCTCGTGCTGGATCACGCCGACCGTCAGCCCCAGGCCGTGATAGATGGGCCCCATCCACTGGGCGTCACGACGCGCCAAGTAATCGTTGACGGTGATGACGTGCACCCCGCGCCCGGTCAGGGCGTTGAGGTATGCCGGCAGGGTGGCCACGAGGGTCTTCCCCTCCCCGGTGGCCATCTCGGCGATCTTTCCTTCGTGGAGCACGATCCCGCCCATGAGTTGGACGTCGAAGTGGCGCATCTCGACCGTTCGGCGGGCCGCCTCCCGGCAGACGGCAAAGGCCTCGGGCAATAGCTCATCCAGTTCCGCGCCGTCGGCGAGGCGCTTCTTCAGCTCGTCGGTCTTTTCCCGGAGGACCGCGTCGGACACGGATTGGAGGGCCGGTTCGAGAGCACCGATGGCGTGGGCGGTCGGCGTCATCCGCTTGACGTCCCGCTCGTGCTTGGTGCCAAAGAGCGATTTCAGGATCGTGGCGAGCATGTCAAGAATTCATTGTACACCGGTCTCAGCGAGTTGCCCTAGCGCCTCGCTGGAGCTCCCGCGCGTGTCTGAGCGCCGTCTCGGTGATCCGCTCGCCGCCGAGCATGCGCGCCAATTCGGCCACTCGCGCCTCCTCGGCCAGCGCAACGACGGTGGTCCGGGTCCGCCTGCCGCTCACGGCCTTCTGCACCTGGAGATGATGATCGGCGTACGCGGCGATCTGAGCCAGGTGGGTCACGCAGAGGACCTGCCGGGTCCGCGCGGTTTGCCTGAGCTTTTGCCCCACGGTGTCGGCGACCCGCCCGCCGATCCCGGCATCGACTTCATCGAAAATGAGCGTCGGAATACGATCGGCAGCGGCCAGGATGACCTTGATGCCCAGCATGGTCCGGGAGAGCTCGCCCCCCGAGATGACCCGCGCGAGGGGCTTCAGGTCCTCTCCCGGGTTGGTGGAGAGCAGGAACTGCACCTGCTCACACCCACGCGCGGTGAGCCGGAAATTCTCCGGTCCCGCCGACAACCCCCCGGGAGCCGCCGCCTCGCGCGTCAGGAGAGCCCGGAACTGAGCCTTCTCCATCCCGAGGGCGCGGAGCTCCCGCTGGTTCAGCATTTCGAGCCGGCGCGCCGCTTCCTCCCGGGCCGCGGAAAGGGCAAGCGCCGCTCTTTCCGCCTCGGCGGCCAGGGAAGCCAGGCGCGCCTCCTGCCGGGCGACGAGCTCGCCGCGGCGGTCGAGCCGCTCCAGCTCCGAGGCGATCCACTCCCGGTGCGCGAGAACCGCCTCCACGCTCTCGCCGTACTTCCGCTTCAGTTTGGTGAGGGCGTCGAGACGGGCCTCGATCTCCTCCAGGCGGCCGGGGTCAAACACGAGGCGGTCGCGAAGCCGGCGCGCCTGCGCCGTGACCTCCTCCAGGTGCGCCTGGGCCGCTTCGAGGGGCTCGCGGGCGGTGGCCAGCGCCGGGTCGAACTTCGCGAGGTCGCCGAGCAGCCGGGAGGCCCGGGCCACCCGAGCGGTCGCGGACTCGGGGTCGTCGTAGACGAGGCGGGACACCTCGACCAGCCCCTGGCCCAGCCGCTCGGCGTGCTGAAGCCGCTGGCGCTCGAGGCGCAACTCTTCCTCCTCGCCGGCCTTCAGCCGAGCCCCGTCGATCTCGGAAAGCTGGAAGCGGTAGAGGTCTTCCTTCTGGGCGCGATCCCTCTCCGCCGATCTCTGGTGGTCCAGCTCCTGCCGCGCCTCCTCCCAGCCCGCGACCAGCGTCGCGACCTCCTCGCGCGCCTGCTCGACACCGGCAAAGCGGTCCAGCAGTTCCAGCTGGCGGACAGGCTCCATCAGGAGCTGGTGCTCGTGCTGGCCGTGGATCTCAACCAGGTGATCGCCGAGTCGTTCCAGGAGTCCGACGGTGGCCTGCGCGTCGTTCACGAAGGCGCGGCTCTTGCCGCCTCGGCTGAGCTCGCGCCGGATGATCACCTGACCGTCCTCCGGCCGATGACCCGATTCCCCCAGGATCTGGGAGACCGGACCGCCCGGTTCCACCTCGAAGACCGCCTCGACGGTTGCCGAATCGGAGTCTGAGCGGATCACGTCCAATTGAGCTCGGGCGCCCCGCAGCAAAAGGATGGCGTCAAGGAGAATCGATTTGCCGGCGCCGGTTTCGCCGGTGAGGACGTTCAGCCCGTGAGCGAACAGGACCGTGGCCTCTTCGATCACAGCGAAGCGCTTGACCCTGAGCTCACGCAGCATGCAACTCGGTCGGCCTATTTACTCGGGCCTCGCCTCCTCGCTGGCCCCGACGGTAGTGCGGTCGCCGCCGAAGCG
>CAYRZF010000019.1:23492-30631 GCA_964428805.1 uncultured bacterium
AGCGCGTCGGCTCGAACTACCGTTCACCCCACTTGAGCTTCGTCCGGAGGACCGAGAAGAAGTGACGCCGGGGATCCCGCACCAGACGGATCCTGGGGGAGGCTTGACGCACTTGGACGATGTCTCGCTCCTTGAGCGCGACGCCCACCTGGCCGTCCAGGGTCAGCATCACTTCCTGCTGCTCGGTCAGCAGCGTGATCTCGATCCGGAGGTTGGCCGGGAGCACGATGGGGCGGTTCGTGAGGGTGTGGGAGCAGATCGGCGTCAGGACCACCGCCTCCATGGTCGGGAACACGATGGGACCGCCGGCCGACAAACTGTACGCGGTGGAGCCCGTAGGCGTGGAGACGATCAGCCCGTCGGCGCGATAGCCGGTGGCGTACTGCCCCTCCACGGACACCGCGAGGGTGATGATCCGGCTCATCGCTGACTTGGTAATGACAACGTCATTGAGCGCGACATACTCCGTGAGCCGCTCGTCCTGGCGAAACACCTGGGCGGCGAGCATCATCCGGTCTTCCACCATCATCTCTCCGCGGAAGAGGGCGTCGAGGGTCGGGAAGAGTTCTGCCTCCGTGGTCGCGGTGAGGAAGCCTAGGCCGCCGAGGTTCACCCCGAGGATGGGCACGCCGAGGTCCCCCACCAGGCGGGCCATGGAGAGCAGCGTCCCGTCGCCCCCGAGGACGACGAGAAGATCGGCCTGGGCCGGGAGGTCGGACTTGCGGACCGCGGTTTTCGGGTTGGCGATTAGCTCTGCCGTTTCCTTCTCGAGCACCACCTGCTTGCCACGATCGGTCAGCCATTCCACCAGTCGGGGAACAACCTCCCGGGCCTCCGGCCGATCGACCTTGGCGACGATGCCGACGCGCGTCATGCCCGTTTCTCTCCCCCGGCCACGCGAGCGATCAGCGAGTCCAGTTCCGCCACCGTGCGGCCGTGCCGCGAGACGTAGAAGAAGAACTCGCGGTTCCCCTTCGTCCCCGCGAGCGGCGAGGCGGTCAGACCCAGGATGTGCCAGCCGTGAAGAATGACAAACCGGGCCAGTTTCCCGAGCACGGCCTGATGCTGGGCGGGCTCCCGGACGACGCCGCCCTTGCCGACCTGGCCCTTGCCGACCTCGAACTGAGGCTTGACGAGCACGACGGCCTCGGCAGGATCGGCCAGCGCCCCCATGACGGCGGGGAGGACCTTCTCCAACGAGATGAACGAGACGTCCATCGTGGCCAGGTCCGGCGGCACCGGGAAAGCGGCGGCGGTAAGGCGGCGCGCGTTGGTTTTCTCCATGACCACCACGCGCGGATCCGCCCGAAGCCGGGCGTCCAGCTGGCCGGCCCCGACGTCCACGGCATACACCCGCGCGGCGCCCTGGGAAATCAGACAGTGGGTGAACCCGCCCGTGGAGGCGCCGACGTCGAGACAGGCTCTCCCCGAGACGGTAATCCCGAACGCCTGGAGCGCGTGGGCGAGTTTCTCGCCGCCGCGGCTCACGAAGGGCGGCCGCGCCTTGATCTCAACTGATGCCCGGAGATCCACGAGCCGTCCGGCTTTGTCCACCTGCTTTCCGTCCACCAGGACCAACCCGGCAAGGATGAGACGTTGAGCCTGCTCACGACTCGCCGTCAAGCCCCGCGAAACCAGGAGGCAATCCAGTCGCTCCCGGCCTCTCTTGGCCGGCGCCTTCGCCGCCGTTTTCATCGTCTAGCTCCTCGGGGGGCAAAGGGAACAGATCGAAAGGGAACGCATCAATTATATCAGGATAGGCCGACATCGCGGCAAAACCCCCTCGTCACTAAGAAAAACGGAGGGGGCGCCGCGGTTTGAGGGCGAGGAGGAGGACGATCCCGGCGAGAAAGCCCCCGATGTGGGCGAAGAAGGCTACCCCACCCTGTGGTTCTCCGGTCACTGTGCTCCCGAAGGTGATGATCCCGCTGAGGAACTGGATCACGATCCAGAAGCCCAGGACGATGAGGGCGGGAATCCTGACGATGCGGATGAAGAAGCCGAAAAACAAAAGGGTGAGGACGCTCGCGTGCGGGAAGAGCAAGAGGTAGGCCCCCAACACGCCTGACACGGCCCCGCTGGCCCCGATCATCGGGATGCTGGAGGAGGGACTGATGAGGGTCTGCGACAGCGCCGCGGCGACCCCGGCGGCCAGATAAAAGCCGAGGAAACGTCCGTGCCCGAGGGTATCCTCGACGTTATTACCGAAGATCCAGAGGTACAGCATGTTGCCGAAGATGTGAAATAACCCGCCGTGGAGGAACATCGAGGTAAAGATCGTGAGCACCGGACTGGGGAAGTCCCCGAGGCCCGGGCACCCGCCGACGCCGGGTCGGGCGCCGCTGAGCCGGCACGGGATCAGCCCGAACTCGAAGACGAACGCCTCGGTCGCGCCACGGGCGGCAGGCTCGGCCCCCAGTTCCAGGGACAGCTGGTAGAGAAAGACCAGGATGTTCAGCGCCATGAGTCCCACGGTGACGAACGGAACCGTGCGGGTCGGAATGTCGTCCTTGAGCGGAAACAGCATCCAATTTCTCTACTTGCGAAGGGGTTTGAGAACCACGCCCGTGGGGGCGGCCAGATATCTCCCGGCCACCCGCTGAATGTCCTCCACGGTGACAGCGTCCACCGCCGTCACGTACCGGTCGAGGAACTCGTGCCCGACGCCCGCCAGCTCGAAGAACGCCAGGTACCAGGCCTGGCGGGCGTTCGTGCGGCGATCCATGGCGAGATTCCCCAAGAGGTAGGCCTTGGCCCGTTGAAGCTCATCCTCGGTGACCCGCTCCTGCCGGACGCGCGCGGTTTCCCGCCTGATCCCCTCTTCCGCCCGGTCCAGGTTCTCAGGCGCGGTCCCCATGTGCATCACGAAGAAGCTGGTGTCCACACGCGACGGATAAACGGCGCCCAGGGAGTAGGCCAGCCCCTGCTTGTTCCGGAGCTCGGTGTAGAGCCGGCCCGACATGCCCCCTCCCATCAGCGTGCTCAGTACCTTGACGGCGGGATAGTCGGGGTGCGAAAGCGGCGGAGCCAGGTACCCCATGTGAATTTGGGCCTGTGCGGCCGGACGTTCGAGGACCTGTCGCACGTTGGCGCCCGCGGGAGGCGGCAGAGCCGGATCGGCTGCGCCGGGGCCTCCCGGCAGGTCAGCAAAGAGACGCCCGACCTCCTCCACCACCTCGGGACCGGAGACCTGGCCGCTCACCGCCAGCACGATCCGGCCGGCACGGTAGTGGCGCCCGTAATGGTCCAGCAGAAGAGCCCGGTCCACCCGCTCCACCGCCTGACGCTGGCCGAGAGCCGGCAGTCCGTACGGATGGGGGCCGTAGAGGAAGGCCAGCAGCGTGTCGAAGGTAAGAGGAAACGGCAGATCGGCCCGGTTCCCGATCTGGCTCAGGATCACCCCCCGCTCCTTTTCGATCTCGTCGGGCGGCAGGCTCGGCCTGAGCGCCACGTCCGCGACGAGATCCAAGAGCGCCTTCCAATGGCGGGCCAGCGCGGTCCCGCGGATCTCTGAAACGTCAGCCTCTCCCGATGCGCTGAGGCTACCCCCAATTTCCTCGGCGGTCTCGGCGATCTCCTGGGCACTCCGGCGAGCGGTCCCTTTGACCATCACGTGCTGCAAGAGATTCGAGAGGCCGGCGCTCTCGGCGCGCTCCCAGCGCGTGCCCATCCTGACCTGGAGGGATACCGCAACGACAGGAGCAACCGCGTTTTCCCGGACCAGGAGCGTGAGGCCGCTGGCATACCGGTGACGGAGCACGGGCGGGGAGGGGGTGCCGGCCGGAGAGGCACTGGGGAGAAGGGAGAGTCCCGCGGCCACGAGGAAGCACAGCGAGAGCGGTGTCAGGCTCATCGGCTACTGTCCGGCGGCGTGAAGGCCAGAACGGCGTAGCGGTCGGTGGGGAGATAGCGGCGAGCCGCCTCGCGGATCTGCTCCTGTGTCACGCTGCGCAGGCGCTCCAGATAGCGCAGCTCTTCCTCCAGGCGCCAGACCGTCTCGGCCAACCCGTAGGCAGAGGCCAGTCCCTCCGCCGTCTCAATGGCGAAGGCGTGCTCGGACTCCGCCTTGGTGATCGCCCGCCGCCGCTCGACCTCAGTGACCCCCTCAACCTGGATGCGCCGGATTTCGTCCAGGACCACCTCTTCGACCTTCGGGATGTTCCCCGGCTCCAGCTGGGCCGTGACGCTCAGCATGCCGCCCCCTTGGAGCGCGGCGTAGCTGGCGCGGACAGCGGAGACCAGTCGATTGCGCTCCCGGAGCGCCTGGTTCAGCCTGGCGCTTCGCGAGCCGCCGAGGATCGAGGCGAGAAGATCCACCGCAAAGACATCCGGATGATCCAGCGCCGGGGCGCTCCACCCCAGCGCCAGGTGAGCCTGCCGTTCGTTGCGCGACACCACGTGGCGGCTCACTCCCGGAAGCGCAGGTGGAGGTGGAAGAGGTGCACGATGGTACCCGGCCGGCGGAACCCTGGCGAATGAGCGAGCGACCGTGGCGCGGACCTCCGTGGGGTCCACCGCTCCGACGACCACGAGCGTCATGTTGTCAGCCACGTAGTGGCGCTTGTGGTACTCCCGGAGCGTCTCCCGGGTCGCTGCCCTGAGGGCGGCCTCCTCACCCAGGACGGGGCGCCCGTACGGGTGCCCCGGGAAGACCTGCCCGTAGAGTTGACGGATCAGGGAAGCGCGGGGGTTATCTTCGCCGAGCCGAACCTCCTCGAAAACCACTTGCCGCTCGCGATCCAGCTCCTTCGGGTCGAAGGCCGAGTTGAAGGCGACGTCTGCCAGGACTTCAATGCCCCGTGTGGCCTGCCGGGCGGGCAGGAGCATGTAGTAGAACGTGTAATCGAGGGACGTTCCGGCGTTCGTCCGTCCGCCGACCGCTTCAACCTCACGGTCTATGAAACCCGGCCCCCGCGCATCGGTCCCCTTGAAGAGCATATGCTCCACGAAGTGCGAGAACCCCCGCTCCGCGGGACGCTCGTCGCGCCCGCCGACGCCGACCCAGAGATGGAGGGCGACGATCTCGCTGGCCCGGTGCTCCCGGATGATGAGGCGCATCCCGTTGTCGAGCACCAGGCGTGTCGGCGGATCGAGACTCACGGAACCGGGAGGGGAAACGGGACTGGTTACGCTGCACCCTGAGAGCAGGAGCCCGAGCGGCCATCCCCAGCGAAAACACCAGACGAGCCGGCGAAGCACGAACATGGGCGACTAAGCGTATCAAACTTTCCCCGACCCAACAAGCCAACGGCCCGGCGGGCGGGCAAAGATGACGCGCACGATGGGTTCCATGTAGTATGGAAACCATCATGCTCGGGAGCCTGGGATGAGCTCACTGGCCAGATGGCAGGTGCTGTTCGCCGTCAGCGGCGGATTCTTCATCATCGTCGGCTGGCAGTTCCTCCCTGCTCCGCTGGCCGCGCTGCTGCTCGCCGTCGGCGGCGGTCTCTTCGGCGTTGTGCTCGCGCCGCGCCTCTGGCGGGGCGCCTCCTCCCGGGGCGCCGCCGACACCGAACGCCTGGAGGCGACGGTCACGGCCTTCCAGGAAGGGATGCTCGACCTCTACTCGCTCGTGGAGCTCGGCCGCACGATCAGCGCCTCGCTAGATCTCGATGAGCTCTTCACCACAACCATGAAGCGGGTCGCTGAAACCACGGGGGTGGAGAGTTACGCCCTCTTCTTGCTCGACGACACGGCTGACAAGCTCGTGGTGCGGACCATCAGCGGCGCGGGAACAGAGGGGCTTCAGGATCGGTCCTTTGCCCTCGGCGACGGGCTGGCGGGGCGCGTCTACCAGAGCCGGACGCCGGAAGCCCACTCGGCCCGCGTTCCCTTTCCCTGGCCCGACGTTCCCCCCCACGTCCGATCGGTCGTGGCCCTCCCCCTCGCATCATCCGAACGAACTCTCGGCGTTCTCCTGCTGTATTCCCCTACCCCCGGAGCCTTCTCCGACCGTCAGACCGCGTACTTCAGCGCGGTTGCCAAGCAGCTCGCCATCGCGTTGGAGAACGCCCAGCTCTTCCTCAAGACACGGGAGCTGGGCTACCGTGACCCTCTCACCGGCCTGTTCAACCGCCGCTACCTCGAGGAGGCCCTGGAGCGGGAGCTGCGCCGGGCGATCCGCTACAACCTGCCAGTCTCGCTGCTCATGGCGGACATCGACCACTTTAAGGTCTATAACGACGCCCAGGGACACCACCAGGGCGACAACGTCCTTAAGGAAGTGACGGCCAGACTCACCGAAAACACGCGCCAGGTGGACATCGTCGCCCGTTTCGGTGGCGAGGAATTCGTCTTGATCCTCCCGATGACCACCAAGACTCATGCCCGCCTGGTGGCCGAAAAGCTTCGGCGATCGGTGGAGGAGACCAAGATCCCGGGAGAAGAAGTCGTGCCGGGGGGGCGGCTGACCATCAGCCTCGGGCTCGCCGCCTACCCCGAGGACGCCTCTCATCCGACGGGGCTCGTCCAGGCCGCCGACGCTGCGCTTTATGTGGCAAAACGGAAGGGGCGCAACCGCACGGAAATGTTCGGCCGCTCGTAACGACGGAACGCCCGACGCCGGTCTTCGGGTCGGGCAGATTGCCTCGGTTGGGTCGGGCAGAACGCCGATATTCCCAGGGTATGAAGCCCGAAAGCCACGACAGGGAGTTTCATAACTCATTGAAAATCTTCTGAAACAGCGGAAGCCATCTGTTGGCATTCATCTTGCCAATATCCCTCACCGAGGCCTTCAGGATTGAAACAGCCGGAAGAGGAGGTGGGAGGTAGTTCGGGGGGGGGCGCCGGTTAGTTGATCCGGCCAAAGGAAACGGTTCAGGACAGTGATCGAAGCCAAATCAGGAGAAAGGGACAAAAGGCAAATGAGAAAGCTGCTCGCAACTGTGACGATCCTCTTCTTTTTCGCCGCGCCGATAATTGTTGAAGCGGCGGCGACCTGCCCGGCGGAAGTGAACGCAGCGCAAGACATGCTGAAGAAGCAGTCCGCCAAGGCAGACGAGAGTCAGGCGCCGCGCGCGCTCGCCGGTGCCAGGACCCGGGAGTCCAACGCGCCCCGCGATCTGACCGGCAGTCAGGCGCCCCGTGATCTCACGGGCAGCCAGGCGCCCCGTGATGTGACCGGCAGCCAGGCCCCTCGT
>CAYRZF010000020.1:0-2685 GCA_964428805.1 uncultured bacterium
TCTCCCCCTCGGGGGGAGAGGATGAAGGTGAGGGGATTATGAGTGGGGTGAGGGGGGGAGAGGGCCGGGTGAGGGGGCCCAGAGGGCTATCTGGAGCGCGTGACCGCAAGAGCGCCCGAGCCTAGGAAGATCTGGGCAACGGTCGCGCCCAGGAGCGCGAGGACGTACTCGTAACCCGCCACGTTGGCCCGGCCCGCCGCCGCGTCCACGATAACCGCTTTCATGAAGAAGCCCTGGGGGAGGTGGAATTTGACCAAGGCCCCCAGCATGAACACGGCGTTGCCCGCCGCGGCCCACCGGGTCCAGAGACCCAAGATCAGCATGACGCCGCCGAGAGCATGGACCAGGATGAGGAGCCAGGCCATGAGCAGCGGCGCCGGTAGCCCCATGACCTTCCCGATCAGACTCGCCACCCCAGCCGGGGTGAACACGACGAGCGAGAGGTACGCGTGCATCACGTAGATGACCCCGAGGACAACCCTCAGAACAGTCGCGCCGAACTCCTTCATCGCGTCGCCTCCGTGGGTGGTGTTCTCAACCGCCGCGGTCGGCTCGGGCCCGGTGCGCCGCGTACGCTTGGAAGACCTTGAGGTTCATCTCGCGGCACCCCTCGCGGGCCTGCCGTTGCCGCTCCGGGGTGTCGGCCAGGAGCAACAGGGCCTGGCGGCCGATCGCGGCGTGGCGGTACTCGTCGGGGAGGATCTGCGTGCGATAGAGGTCGGCCGTCTCGGGGTCCACATCGTGGGCGCGGCGGATCAGGGTCTCGAACCCCTCGCACGACTGGGTTTCGCCCGCGAACTGGAATATGGCGAGCTTCTCGACCGTCGGGCGATTGCGGCAGGCGACGAGCCAGTCGAAGAGGGCCTCCCACTCGGGGAGCGGCTCGTACGCCTCGGGATCCTCGCCCAGCTCCTTGAGCCGGCGCCGCAGGAGCTGGTAGTGTCGCTGCTCGTCGTCCAGCTGCCGGGGGAGTAGATCCCTGATCTCGCGCTCCGGGACCCACGGGATCCAGGCCGCGATCAGCTCCGCCGAGCGGAGCTCGTTGTAGACGCCCTGGCGCATCCGGTAGCGGATCTGGGAGAGGAGAACCTCGCGGGGCGCGTCGGGATCCAGGCGAACGTCGCGCCCGGCCCAGAACGCCGTGTTCTCCTGGGCCAGCTCCTTGACGAAGCGCTCAGCACCGGGGTCACGGCTGCGCGTCATGCGCCCTCACGGTGCGCCCTCACCTCTGTCCTCTCCCCCCGGTTCATGGCTTCCTGAAGAGGATCGTGCCCATGTACGACTCGGCGCTGGAGTGCGTGTCGTCGGAGTCGATGGCGACGGAGACAACGTCGAGGTCCCCCGGCTCCTCGTCATAGATCCGCTTGTAGTCCTCGTAGACGTTGCGCGACTCGGTGATCCAGCGGTTGAGGTCCTTGGTGCCGGAACGCACGACAACGTACGTGACGAGGGAGCTCTTCTTGCTCTGCACGGTGGTCCCCTCGGGAGCGGTTGTGTCCCAGATGTACCCGATGATGCGCGAGCGCACGTAGCGAGGGAAGCGTGGGAACGTCACGTAGATCTGGGCCGCCTCGTCATCCGTCTCCTTCCTTCGGCAGTCGCCGCCCCTCGGGAGAACCACGGCCTTCCACCGCCACTCCAGGATCGGCGTCTCCTTCAAGTTCACCTTGACTTCCTTGTTGATCGTCGAGCTCTCCTTCCGGCTCTTCAGGTGGAGGACTGTCGTCGGGCTCTCCTCGACCACCGTCAGGTCGTACACCGGGTTTCCCCCCCAGTTCTGCGGCATCCAACCTTTTGGAATCCCGGTGGCGCCCACCTGGTCCCTACTCCAGTTCTCCACCACCACCACGGCAGTCTGGGCCCACCCCGCCGCGGCCAGCAGCAGGAGGATCCCCAAGAGGATTCGGCTGAGCTGCCTCACCGCTTTTTTCTCCTCTTCTCACCGCGCCGCTCCGGGCGCGCCAGCGTTACCGCAGCGAGCGCCGCGTACCCCTCGACGAGGCGGAGCTGCTCAGGTGTGAGGGGCCCTGCCGCGCCCAGATGCAGGACGCCGAGCAAGTCAGCATGGACTAAGAGCGGCAGCGTCACGCTCGCCCTGATCCCGAGCTTCCGATACCAGTCGGCCTCGCCGGCCAGCGGGTCGCCCGACACATCCGTCGTCACCCGCGACTGCCGGTGCAGCGCGGTCCATCCGAGGAACCCCGACCCGTAGCTTACCCGCTTCCGCTGATCCGGGGCTCCTCGATCCCGAGGGTCCGCGTACAAGAGGCGAAGCTTCCGAGCTTGGTCGTCGGCGCCCCACACCGAGAACCACGGCGCCCCGAGGGCGCGCCGACAGCCCTCGGAGATCAACCCCAGCACCGCCTTGCGCGGGCGCCCCTCGTTGATGGCCTGAGCAGCGGCTACGAGGCCCCCGAGCTGCTCGACGTGAACCTCGTTATCCCTGAGGAGGCGCGCGTGGCCGATAGCCAGGGCGGCGTGGTCGCAATAGATCCCGAGGAGGGAAAGCTGCGAGGGCGGGAGCGGTGCCGCGGTCCAGACTGACAGGACCCCCACCAGGGCCTCCTTGAAGTGCAGTGGGAATGAGTAGATGCTCCGGACGCCTCGGTTTTGCGCCCAGTCCTTGGCGACCAGGCGGGGATCCGTCAGCGCATCATCCAGGTGGAGGGCCTCCTCCGTTTCGGC
>CAYRZF010000020.1:2785-10407 GCA_964428805.1 uncultured bacterium
CCAGGCGGGGATCCGTCAGCGCATCATCCAGGTGGAGGGCCTCCTCCGTTTCGGCGACCCATCCCGCCAGGCCCTCGCCGTAGGCAAAGCGTTTGCGAGGAAGGCGCTCGGGGCCCTCCGGCCCCAAGGACACGATACGCGTGAGCTGCCTCGCCGCCGGGTCGGCGAGCCAGACCACGGTGGCCACCGCAGCCGCAAATGACTTGGCGGCCTTTGCCACCATGGTCAGGGCCTCTTCGAGGTCGCGGGGTTCCCCAAGGATCTTGGCGAGCGTGAGCAGGCGGAGCAAGTCCATGTTGACCGACTGGAGCCCCTGGCGGACCTTGGCGTTCTGGAGCGCTGTGGAGAGTTGCCGCTGAAAAGCCGTGAGGGAAGAGTCTGAAAGCGTCGGTCCCGGCTCAGCCCCGGCGCGGAACATGGCGATGAGGAGGCCGAGGAGCCGTCCCTCGCTCGCGAGGGCCAAGAGGATCCCGCCGACCACTCCTTCGGGTAGCCCCTCTTCCCCGAGGCGGATCGGCCGGGTCATCTGATCGGCATCGCGCTCGTTCAGGCGGAACATCTGGGGAAAGGTCCTGACCACCGCCGGACGGATCCCGCGGATCGAGACCATTTCCACCGCCTTGGTTTCGGGGTTAACGAGGCAGGCGATCCCCGCCGGCGCGCGCGTCACCTGCAACAGCCCGTCGATCGCCCGCGTGAGGAGCTCTTCGGGCGAGATACCCAGGTTGGCCGCGTGGCTCAGCTGGCTGACGACGGCCTCGATGGAAGGGTCGGGACGTTTGGGATTCACCATGCTCGGGGGCCTTTTGAAAGCCATTATACCTGCCCATCGGGTCGTGCAACCGCGGTTCGGCGATGGGGGTCAATCCGTGCAATGAGAGCGGCCTCGGCCTCCCGACGCTCGGTTCAACCCTTCACGAAATCACCCCATTCAGGGCCGGACACCCCGGGCACGGGCCTTGCGTCACTCATAGTCGGCTCCCTTCCTTCCGAGTGGGCAAAGTCGCCGCCGGTGGGCAGGCCGGGGCGTCGAGCCCTCTCCGGGGGGAAGGGAGTTGCGTCCATCAAGGGGCTCGGGTAGAAGTGGCCTGTGGAACGCGTCCGGGTGGATAAGTGGCTCTGGGCCGCGCGCTTCTTCAAGACCCGAGGCCTCGCCGCGGCGGCGTGCGAAGGCGGAAAGGTGGATGTCAACCGCGGCTCGGCCAAGCCCGCCAAGTTAATCGGCCCGGGGGATATGCTTCGAATCACGCTTCCCCGGGGAAAAAAGATCATCAAAGTGCTGGCGCTGGCAGAGCGCCGGGGTCCCGCGCTACGGGCGCAGCTTCTCTACGAGGACCTCACTCCTCCGCCACCCCCCGAGCCTCTCGCCACGGCTCCGCCTGTCTATCGGCCGCGCGGAACGGGCCGGCCGACCAAGCGGGAACGGCGGCTTCTCGAACGGCTGAGCCGCCGGTAGGTGTCGGCTCGCTGACACCGCTGCCACGTCCCTGACGCTGGTCAGGGTTTTGTTTGTGGCCATTTTCGTTGAAATTCCTGAGACTTCCTCCAACTCCCTCTCTGGCATCCCCCTTGAATTCGTGTCGTGTGATGGCAGCCTTCCGGCAATGCATGCGGGGCCGCGGCTACATAGGGTAGCTTAGGCGGGATCCCCGATACCCCCTCCCTGAGCACAGGGAGGGGGTTTTTCTTTGCCTGTTTCCCAGGACGTCCCTTGACAACCCCGCTCCCATCCGGGTAGCCTTTCGGCGTCAGCGGTGTCCGGGTGGCCCACTGGAGTGGGCCACAGGGAAGGCGGTGCGAATCCGCCGCGACCCCGTCACTGTGATCGGGGACGAAACCCACGACGGCCACTGGTCCGGCTAATCCCGGATTGGGAAGGCGTGGGGAGTAGGACGATCCGAGAGCCAGGAGACCTGCCCGGGCGCCCCAGAACACACCGGTCTTCGCGGGAGGGTCCGGGCTCTTGCTTTCTCGCTCACGCCGTCCGGTCCGCTTCCTTCCATCTCGGTCCCCGTGATAGTGGCCCCGGCCTCGATCCTCATCCTGGGCGGCGCCCGGAGCGGGAAGAGCCGCTATGCCCTCGCGCAGGCCCAGGCCAGAGGCGGCCGGGTTGGCGTGGTGGCCACAGCGGAGCCGCTCGACGCGGAGATGGCCGCTCGGATTGCCCGCCACCGCCGGGAGCGCCCCGGCTCCTGGCTCACGGTGGAAGAGCCGCTGGAACTGGTGGCGACGCTGCGCCGCCTGGCCCACTCGGTGGATACCGTCCTCGTCGATTGCCTGACTCTCTGGGTGTCGAATCATCTTCAGCGGGGGTTGACGGACGAATCCGTCTCCGCCAATGCCGAAGCCCTCGCCAAGCTCGTGGCCGAGCGGCCGTACTCCCTCATTCTGGTTTCCAACGAGGTCGGGCAAGGGGTGCACCCCCCAACGGCGGAGGGTCTCCGCTTTCGTGATCTGCTGGGCCTCGTCAACCAGACCGTAGCTCAGGCGGCGGACCGGGTCGTGCTGATGGTGGCCGGCCTGCCGCTGACTCTCAAGGACCAGATCCCCCATGACCGGACTTCAGAAGCTCCTTAGCCGGATCGGTCCCCCCGATCCCCCGCTGGCGTCGCGGGCCCAGGCGCGCCTGGATCAATTGACGAAGCCCGTGGGCAGCCTCGGCCGCTTGGAGGAACTCGCCTGCCGGCTGGTTGAGATGACGGGAAATGACCCCCCGATCGTGAGGCGGCCGGTCATCTTCACCCTGGCCGGGGACCACGGTGTCGTGGCCGAAGGGGTCAGCGCGTACCCCCAGGTCGTAACCGCCCAGATGGTGGAGAACTTCATCCGAGGCGGCGCCGCCATCAACGTCCTGGCCCGACACGCGGGCGCCGACGTCCTGGTGGCCGATTTCGGAGTGGCCGCCCCAGTGCCGTCAGAGCCGGGGCTCGTCAGCAGGCGGATCGGCCCAGGGACGAAGAACATGGCCCGCGAACCGGCGATGACGCGTGAGCAGGCCCTGGCCGCCATCGAGGCGGGGATCGGGCTCGTGGAAGCGGAGTGCTGCCAGGGCGTGGACCTCATCGGCACAGGCGAGATGGGGATCGGCAACACGACGGCCGCCAGCGCCATCGCGGCCGCCTTCACCGGCGCCCCGGTCGAGGCCGTGACGGGCCACGGCACCGGGATCGACAAGACCACCTGGAAGGTGAAGGTGGCAGTGATTCGTCGAGCGCTCGAGGTGAATCGACCGGATCCCAGGGACGGCCTGGACGTCCTGGCCAAGGTGGGCGGTTTCGAGATCGGCGGCCTCGTCGGGGTCATCCTGGCGGGGGCGGCCCGGCGGATTCCCGTGGTGCTCGATGGTTTTATCGCCGGGGCGTCGGCTTTGATCGCCGTGGCGCTCAAGCCGGAGGCCCGGCATTACCTCCTGGCGTCCCACTGTTCGGTGGAACCGGGCCATCGGGTGATCCTCGAGCATCTGGGGCTCCGCCCCTATCTGGATCTCGAGTTGCGACTGGGCGAGGGGACCGGCGCGGCGCTGGCGTTCACCCTGATCCAGGCCGCGGTGAAGATATACACGGAGATGGCGACCTTTAAGTCCGCCGGCGTGTCGGGAGGGCAGGCGTGATCAGGGCCCTCGTGATTGCGGGCGTATCGAGCGGGGTCGGCAAAACCACGGTGACGCTCGGCCTCCTCGAGGCATTTCGCCGGCGCGGCCTCACGGTTCAGGCCTTCAAAGTCGGTCCGGACTTCATCGATCCAGGCCTGCACGCGCGGATCACCGGTCGTCCCTCCTACAACCTGGACGGCTGGATGTGCTCGCGCGAGAGCGTCGTGGCGACCGTCGCGCTTCAGGCCGCGGACGCCGACCTGGCTCTGGTCGAAGGCATGATGGGCTGCTTCGACGGCCTCGAGGCGAAGAGCGAGGATGGCTCCACCGCTCAGGTGGCCAAATGGCTCGGCGCCCCGGTCGTGCTCGTGGTGGACGCGGGAGCCATGGCGCGGAGCGCCGGGGCGGTGGTGCTCGGATTCGAGCGGTTTGACCCCGACCTGGACGTGGCCGCCGTGATCTTCAATCGGGTGGCGGGAGAGACCCATTTCCGATGGCTCTCGGAATCGTTGCAAGGCGCCTGCCGCGCGATTCCCATGGGGTTTGTCCCCGCGCGCCCCTCGCTGACCCTGCCGGAGCGTCACCTCGGCTTGGTGACCGCTGCCGAGGGGGTCCTCACGCGGGAGTTACTGGATGCGCTGGTCGGCGCCGTCGAGGAGTCGGTGGATCTCGATCGCCTCCTCGCTCTGGCCAGGAGCCGGGTTCGTCCCGCTCCTCGTAGCCCGAGGGCCTCCGGCCTCGCTTCGCCTCGTCGGCCCGAGGTCCGCATCGGCGTGGCCAGAGACGAAGCCTTTCAGTTCTACTATCCGGCCAACCTGGATCACCTCCGGGAGAACGGCGCCGAGCTGGTGTTTCTCAGTCTCCTTCGCGACGCGGACCTCCCCGACGTGGACGGCCTCTACGTGGGCGGCGGGTACCCCGAGGTTCACGCCCGAGACCTGGCGACGAATCGAGCGATGCTCAAAGCGGTCAGAGCATTCGCCGACTCGGGTCGGCCCGTGTACGCGGAATGCGGGGGGCTCATGTACCTGGCGGAGGCCCTCGAGGATGAGGCCGGAGAGCTCCATCCGATGGTGGGCCTCCTCCCCACGACCGTCAGGATGAAGCCTAAGCGGCTGACACTGAACTATGTCGAGGTCGAAGTCGTCAGGCAGACGCCGCTGGCCCCTGAGGGAACCATCGTGCGGGGCCACGAATTTCACGCCTCTCGGATCGACCCGGTGCCGGCGTGGGTTCCGCGAGCGTACACCGTGCTGACGAGGGGAGGAGAAACCTCCCCTCCTGAGGGCTACCTGATCGGGAACGCCCTCATGAGTTACGTTCACCTGCACTTCGAATCGAATCCCCGGGTCGCCGAGCATCTGGTGGCGAGCTGCCGGGCGGGGCGGAACCGGTGAGGCGCTTCGGAGCGTTCCTGGCGTGCCTCTTGCTCCTGGTCGGGGCTAGCCACGGGGGAGATCTGGCGCACTCCGCCCGGCCACAGCGGATCGTCTCCCTCGTGCCGAGCGCCACGGAAATCATATATGCGCTGGGGGGACAGGAGCGGCTCGTCGGGGTCACCGACTTCTGCGATTGGCCGCCGCAGGTGCGGGAGAAGCCCCGTGTGGGGGGAATGGTGGCGCCGAATTTGGAAATCATCGTGGCGCTCCGTCCCGACCTGGTCGTGGCGACGAGTGAGGGCAACAGCCAGGAGACCTTCGAACAGTTGAAGCGGCTCAACATCCCGGTCTTCGCGGTGAATCCTCATCGGCTTTCCGACGTCATGACGGTGATCGCGCAACTCGGCGAGCTGACCGGCCGTCAGTCAGCCGTCGGCCCCCTCGTCGAAAGCCTGGTGCGCCGGGTGCACACCGTCGAGAGAGCTGTCAGGCCGTACCCGCGGCCGAAGGTGCTCTACGTGCTCTGGCCCGAGCCGCTGATTGTACCGGGGCGCGAGGGGTTGATCACCGAGCTGATCGAGCTGGCCGGGGGGGCGAGTGTCACGGCCCAGGAGTCGGCCTCCTATCCTCGCTTCAGCCTGGAGGCCGTTGCGGCGCGCTCCCCCGAGGTCATCATCCTGGCGCGTCACGGCGGGCACGGTACCCCACTCGCCCGCGCGCCGTGGGAGCGTCTCACCACCCTCCCGGCGGTTCAGGCAGGGCGTGTGTCCTCCGTGGACGGGGCCTACCTGCATCGCTACGGGCCGCGGGTGGTGGATGGGCTCGAGATGCTGGCCCGGATTATTCACCCCGAGGCGTTCCGATGACCGGCCCTCGACGCCTCGCGTTCACGCTCTCGGTGCTGGGAGCGGCGCTTTTCACCGCCGCAGCGGGAGCGCTCCTCGTCGGGAGCGCGCCGATCTCCCCCCGGGCGATCCTCGCGGTGCTGGCCGGCACGAAGGCAGAGGGGATCGAAGCGGTCGTGGTGCTCAATCTTCGCCTGCCGCGCATCGTGGTGGCGACCCTGGCCGGCGGCACCCTCGCCGTCGCCGGGGTAGCGTTTCAGGCCCTCACGCGCAATCCCCTGGCCGATCCGGCGATCCTGGGGGTCGCGAGCGGCGCGGCCTTCGGCGTCGTCCTCGCCCAGCTCTTCGGATTGGGATCGAGTTTCGTCGCCATCCTCGGCCTCTCAGCGTTCGCGTTCGCCGGTGCCCTGGTGGCGGCCGGGGGCGTGTACTTGATCGCCGCCACCGATGGCCGCTTGCCGATCCAGACACTGCTTCTGACGGGGGTGATCGTGGGGCTCTTCTTCTCCTCGGCGATCACCGTCGTCATCTCGGTGGTGGATTTCAACCGCCTCGGGGGCGTCATCCACTGGCTCCTGGGCAACCTGAGCCCGATCTCCGGCGGCTCCCTGGCCGTCTTCGCGGGGCTTTCCGCCGTGGGGGTGTGGATGGTGCTCGGCCGCGCTCGCCAGTTGAACCTGCTGGCGCTCGGGGAGGAGTCGGCGCTCCAGCTCGGCGTGGATAGCGAACGGTTGAAGCGGCGGATCTTTCTGGGCGCCTCGCTCCTGACCTCTTCCGTGGTTGCCTTCGCCGGTCCCATCGGCTTCGTCGGGCTGATCGTTCCCCACATGCTGCGGGGAGTGCTGGGCCCGGACAACCGTCTGCTCATCCCCGCGGGGGTCCTGGCCGGTGGTCTCTTTCTCCTGCTGGCGGACACGCTGGCGCGCACGGTGGTGGCGCCGGCCGAGCTTTCGGTGGGTGTCATCACTGCCTTTTGCGGCGCCCCGTTCTTCGTCTATCTCCTGCGCACCCAGTACCGGGGGATGCCGTGACGCCTCTGGTCGAGTTCCGAAGCGTGGACGTCGCGTACCCCAGCTCCGAAAGGCGCCGGGCGTCGCCCTTCAGGCTCTCGGGCCTGTCGTTTGCGATCGCCCCCGGGGAAATCCTCGGTGTCGTCGGGCCCAACAGCGCGGGCAAGACGACGCTGATCCGCGTCCTCACCAAAGTGCTGGAGCCCGCCGCCGGGGAGATCTTTCTGGAGGGCAAGCTGCTCCAGACTCTGACTCGCTGGGAGCTGGCGCGGCAGGTGGCCGTGGTGCCCCAGGAGACGCCGCCGTTCCCGCACAGCGTCGAGCAGCTCGTCCTGATGGGGCGCTACCCTCATGCTCCGGGCCGCTTCTTCGAACGCCCGGAGGATCTCGCGGTCGCCCGTGAGGCCATGGCGACGACCGGGGTGCTGGACCTGGCCCCCGTCGCGCTCGAGAGTCTGAGCGGCGGCGAGCGTCAGCGCGCGATTCTGGCCCGGGCTCTTGCCCAGGAACCTCGCCTCCTGATTCTCGACGAACCCACGGCGCACCTGGACTTGCGCTATCAGGCCGAGGTTGCCGGGCTCCTCCGGAGCTTGAACCGGGAGCGGGGGATGACCATTCTGCTGGTCTCCCATGACCTCAACCTGGCGGCGGAGCTGTCGGATCGCCTGCTCCTCCTGGCCGATGGCCGCATCGCGCGTCTCGGACCACCGGAGCAGGTCCTCGAGGAATCCGTTCTGGCGGCGGTGTACGGCTGTCCGGTGAGCATCGAGAAGAGCCCCGGCAGCGGCCGGCTCAT
>CAYRZF010000020.1:10507-29851 GCA_964428805.1 uncultured bacterium
CGGTGTACGGCTGTCCGGTGAGCATCGAGAAGAGCCCCGGCAGCGGCCGGCTCATCGTTCACGTGGCCTGGGACTCTTGGCGCATGGATGATGCGGCCAACCGCCGGGCGCGCCCCGATGGCAAATGACAAGGAGGTGAGAGGCGTCAGGGAGGTGTGATCCAAGGTTTCGCCCCGGGTCCAGGGAAGCTGGTGAGGCTCAGCTCGAGCCGAGGCCGGCACGGTCCCGCCACTGTAAGTGGAGAGCGGCGTCCAGATCCGATACCACGGAGCCACTGTCCGCGCTAGCGCGGATGGGAAGGCAGGGCGCCCGCGACGATCCACGAGTCAGGAGACCTATCCGGGGCGGTGGTGTCTAACCCTTTCGAGGCAAAAGGAGTGGGGCAATGGCCCGAGTTCGATGGATTGCGCTTCTGGTGGTGCTGATGCCGGCTGTTGTCGTGTATGCCCAGGAAGTCAAGAAGCTCGAGCCCCTGGTCGTGACCGCCACAATGGTGGAAACTCCTCAGGAGCGCCTCGACGCCGCGGTGACCGTGATCACCGGGGAAGAGCTGGAAAGCCATCACTACGAGACTGTCGGCGACGCGCTTCGCCAGGGTGCGGGCGTCGAGGTCCAGCGGTCAGGCGGTCCCGGGAAGCTCACCACGATAAGAATCCGGGGCGCGAGCAGCGGCCAGGTCCTGGTGCTGATCGATGGTGTGCGGATGAACAGCCCGACGGCGGGGAACTTTGACTTCTCGGACGTCTCGATCGATCAGATCGAGCGGATCGAGATCGTGCGCGGGCCACAATCGACGATCTACGGCGCCGATGCGATCGGCGGCGTGGTGAACATCATCACCAAGCGCGGGCGGGGAGCCTTCTCGGCGACGGCCTCGAGCGAGGCCGGCAACTACGACGCGCTCCGGGAGCGCTTCGGCTTTGGCGGCAGTTACAAGGTCTTCGATTACCAGATTTCGGGCTCGTGGTTCGAGAGCAACGGCCAGTTCAGGAACGACGGCTCCGAGCAGCGGGCCGTGACGGGCCGCGTGGGGCTGACCCTCCCGGCGAACGGCTACCTCTCGCTCAGCACGCGCTACAACCTGACTAAGACCGATCTGCCCATTGACGCAACCATCCCGACGAGCCCGTTCTTCCTCCTCGATCCTGACAGCAAGCAGCAGAGCGAGACGACGACGCTGAGCCTTCAGTGGGAGCAGAAACCGGTGAGCTGGTACGGGCTCCGCGTGCGGGTCGGCCAGTTCTGGAACACGTTCGGCTTCCAGGATCCCTTCACTGCCGGCGATGTCGCCGCCGGCAACTTCGACACAGTCTCCATAGTCTCGCAGATCGATACCCAGCGGCGGGAGGTCGAGCTGCTCAACCATTTCCACGCCGGCAAGTGGACCACGCTGTCCTTGGGACTCGAGCAGCGAAGTGAATTCGGGCGCAGTCGCTCCGACATTGGCGGAATTCCCAGCCGCTTCTCGAAGGAAATCAACACGTTTTCGGTCTTCCTTCAGGACGAGCTACGGCTGTTCGACCGGCTCTTCCTCTCGGGCGGTCGCCGCTACGAGGACAACGACGTGTTCGGCAGCGTGACGACCCACCGTGCGGGCATCGTCCTGCTCGTGAAGGAAACGGATTCCAAGCTGCGCGCAAGCTGGGGCGAGGGATTCCGGGCCCCCACGATCAACGACCTCTTCTTCCCGGGCTTCGGCAACCCCGACCTCAAGCCAGAACGGAGCGAGAGCTGGGACGCCGGGGTCGAGCAGAAGCTCTGGAAGAACCGCATCCGCCTCGGGGCGACCTACTTCGAGAACAAGTTCAGCGACCTCATCCAGTTCAGGCTCGTGGGAAGCCAGTTTCTCCCTGAGAACGTCGCTAAGGCCTGGACGGAAGGGGTCGAGTTCACCTCGGCGACCGACGTGCTCGACACCCTGCTCTTGACGGCGAACTACACCTACACGAACACCAAGGATCTCACCACGAAGCAGCCCCTCCGGCGTATTGCGCCTCACGTGTATAACTTCGGCGTCACCTGGGACCCGCTCCGCGCGCTGAGCCTCTTCACGCAGGTCAACGTGGTGTCGAGCCAGTTCGAAGCCGAGGGCTTCCCGCGAAACCCCGGCTACCACCGGATCGACGTCGGCGGGACCTACCGCATCGCCGAGAAACGAGGGCCGTTCCCGGCGCTCGAGCTCACGGCGCGGATCAACAACGTGACGGACGCGAGGATCTTCGAGGCGTTCGGTTTCCGGAATTTGGGGATCAACGCCCTGGCGGGACTCCAGGCGAGGTACTGAGATGAGCGACTTTACCGAGGCCGAACGTACCGCGGTGTACAAGGCGATCGCCCTTCGACGGGACATCCGGCGGCAGTTCAAGCCCACGCCGATTCCGTCCGGGGTTCTCGTGCGCCTCCTTGCCGCTGCCCATCAGGCCGGCTCGGTGGGATTCATGCAGCCGTGGGATTTCGTCGTGGTCCGTGATCCCGAGATCCGGCGCCAGGTTCTGGAGAGCTTTCTTCGAGAGCGCGATCGCGCCGCGCGCTTCTATGAGGGCGCGCGCCGCGAGCTGTTCCTCTCGCTCAAGCTCGAGGGGATCATGGAGTCCGCCGTCAACATCTGCGTCACCTGCGACCGTAGCCGGGGCGGTCCCCACGTGCTCGGCCGGAGCACGATCCTCGACACCGACCTCTACAGCACCTGCTGTGCGATCCAGAATCTCTGGCTCGCGGCCCGGGCCGAGGGGATCGGGGTGGGGTGGGTGAGCATTCTCGACCCGAAGGTGCTCGGCGCGCTCCTCGGGCTCCCGGACTCTGTCGTTCCCGTCGCCTACCTCTGCGTGGGGTACGTTGACGCGTTTCCGGAGGAGCCCGAGCTTCAGCGGGTGGCATGGCGCCGGCGGCTTCCGCTCGCTGACCTGGTGCATCTGGACCGGTGGGGGAGTCGTATGGACTCCGATTTATCGGACCTGCTCCAGGAGGGGAGATGATCGAGGGAGTCGAAATCGGGGTGGATCGCGAGGCCGTCGTGGTGAGAGCCCGTTCGCCGCTTCGCGTGGTCTCTTCGGCGGCGATGGGCGGCGGGATCGGCGAGGTCCGCGCCATCGTGAATCTCCACGTCCCCAAGAACCATCCGTGCGCCAACCCGGAGGCGGACGTGGCCCGCTTCTGCCGCGCGCGCGGGATTCCGGCGCCGTACGTCGGGCTGCTGACCTCCGCGTGGACCGAAAAGGCCGAGCTCTCGATAGAAGCGACCCACGGGATCACGGTCCTGGCGGTGGTCACGGTGGGCCTCGGCAACCCGGTGGCCGCGGGAGTGAGCCCTGTCGCAGTTCCGCGTTCCTCCACGATCAACACCATCGTGGTGATCGATGGCAATCCGGAGCCGGGCGCCCTGGTGAACGCTGTGATCACCGCCACCGAAGCCAAAATCCTGGCGCTGGCCGAGGCCAGAATTCGATCGCCTGAGGGCGGGCCGGCCAGCGGCACTTCTACTGATGCCGTGGTGATCGCCGCCACCGGTCGCGGTCGCGCATGTCGCTTCGGCGGGCCGGCCAGCGAGCTGGGCTGGCTCATCGCCCGGACCGTCGGAGTGGCGATGCGGGCGGGGATTCATCGGTGGAAGGCAGAGAACGAATGAAGGGCAGACGGTCGTTTCTGAGCCTCTCGGGCTCGCTTCTCCTCCACGGCGTGGCAGTGCTAGGGGCCCTGGCGCTGGCCTCACACGAATCCGCCCCCGGGGCGCTCATGGTCGAGCTCGGCGAGGCGATACGGGTCGGGGATGCCGCCTTGCCGTCGGGTCCGTCCGGCGTGAATTCACGGCCGGCTCGGGTCCTTCAACCCAAGCCGCGGGCGGTCCGTTCGGCGCCAGCGCCGACAGCCGAGCGTGGGTGGGCGCCTGAGCCGATCTCTCAGCCCGAGCCTTCACCCGGGCCGTCAGCCGCTCCCCTTCAGCCCCCGGTTGGCGCCTCGGCCGCCCCTCAACCCTCCGTGTCCCAATGGACGGATGAAGGATCTTTCCAGAAATCCATCGGTGGTGGGACCCCAGGTGGGGGACCCCTCGCGATGCTGGTGCCGTCCGGACAGGCAGGAGGGGGGGGAGCAGAACGTGCGGCGGCGGTCGGGTCTGGTGGAGGCAACGCGGGGATTCCCGCCGAGTTCGGCCCGTACTTGGTCCGCTTCAGGCAACGGATCCAGGAGGCGCTGAATTACCCTCCAACGGCACGCCGGCGCGGTCTCGGAGGGACCGTGCAGTTGGAGATCGATCTTCTCCCGACCGGTAAGGTGGCCTCTGTCGTCATCCTGAGTTCCTCATCCCACGCGGTGCTCGATGAGGCCGCGCTCGATACGCTGAGGCGGCTCTCGCCGGATCCTTTTCCCGCGGGGCTGCCCTCGCGGCTGCTGAGAATCCGTTTGCCGATCGTCTTCGAACTCCGGTGAGCCTCCTGCTCCTGGCCCTCGCCCTGGATCTCCTGGTGGGGGATCCGCCGAGTCGCTTCCACCCCGTGGCCTGGACCGGACGCCTGCTGGCCTGGGGCCGGGGTCTCACTCGACCCTCGCGACCCTCGGGGCTGATGCTCCACGGCGGAGCGGTTCTCATCGGGACTCTCGCGCTGGTCGGTGGCGGTGCGGCCGCGGCCTCATGGGCGGCCGGGCGTCTCGGATGGCCGGGGCTGCTCCTCGAAGCCGCACTGCTGAAGTGCACCTTCTCCCTGCGGGGGCTGGTCGCCGCCGCCACGGGGGTGGCGACCGCTCTGGAGGTCGGACGTCTCGAAGAAGCCCGTCGTCGCGTGGGCCGGCACCTTGTGAGCCGGCCGACGGTGACGCTCTCCGCCCCGCACGTGGCCTCAGCCACGGTCGAGTCGCTGGCCGAGAACCTGACCGATAGCGTGGTGGCCCCGCTCTTCTTCTTTCTGCTCTTCGGTCTGCCGGGAGCGTGGGCCTATCGCGTGGTGAACACCGCGGACGCGATGTGGGGTTACCGGCAAGGTGAGCTCGAGTACTTCGGGAAACCCGCGGCACGGCTCGACGACCTGCTGAACTGGATTCCCGCCCGCCTCGCTGCCGTCGCGATTGTCCTGGGTGCTCTGGTTGCGGGACAATCGGCGGCCAACGCGTGGCGCTCCATGTGCGGCGACCACGGCCGGACGGTGAGCCCGAACGCGGGGTGGACCATGGCTGCCATGGCGGGGGCATTGGGCGTGGTGTTGGAGAAGCCGGGCGGTTACCGGCTGGGATCTGGCGACCTCCCGACTGTCGAAGCGATCGGCAGGGCCGTCAGGGTGATGGCCGGCGCGAGCGGGTTCGCCCTGGCCGCCTCCCTGGCAATCGCGGCCTTCGGGGGATGAGGACGGTGGCTCGGGCGTTGATGATCCAGGGAACGGCCTCCCACGCGGGGAAGAGCCTCCTCGTGGCGGGGCTCTGTCGCCTTTTTCGCCAGGACGGGCTCCGGGTCGTTCCCTTCAAGTCGCAGAACATGGCGCTCAACGCGTACGTGACGCGAGACGGTGGCGAGATGGGATGGGCCCAGGCCATGCAAGCCGAAGCGGCAGGGATGGAGCCCCGGGTGGAGATGAACCCCTGCCCGCCATTCGACGCATGATCGGTCTTTAGGCGGCTCCCCCGAGGGAAATTCTTTCACCGCGGGCTCGGCGCGGCGGTATGATGGCTTGAATCGCCGCTCAAACTGCGGCGACTCGTGTCTTCTCGACCCGAACATGGCCTTGAACGTCACCGACCACCTCTCCGATGCCTTGAGCGCGGCCCTCGCCGGCGCGGGGCTCGAAGCGCCTCAAGATCCCCTCTGGGAAGTTCCCCGCGAGGAGACCCATGGTGACTACGCGACAAACGTCGCGTTGATCTTGGCGAAATCGGTCCAGAAGCAGCCCCACGAGGTTGCGGAGCGGATCCGCGAGCACTTTCCGCCCATTCCCGAGGTCCAGAGGGTCGAGGTGGCAGGTCCCGGCTTTCTCAACGTCTTCCTCTCCCCCTCCTGGTGCGCGACGGCGCTGGGGGAAATCCTTGAGGCGGGGGACACCTATGGCAAAAGCGAGCGGCAAAGGGGCCGCCGGGTGCAGATCGAGTTCGTTTCGGCGAACCCGACGGGTCCTCTCGTGGTGGTCAATGCCCGGTCAGCGGCGGTGGGCGATTCGCTCGGGCGCATCCTGGCCGCTCAGGGATACCGGGTCTTCCGCGAGTACTACGTCAACGACGCCGGCAATCAGGTGCAGACGCTGGCCCGCTCGCTGGAAGTCAGGATCCGGCAGCACCTGGGGCAGGCCGTGGAGCTCCCGGAGGAGGCCTATCCGGGCGAATACCTGGTTGGGCTCGCCAAGGAGTACCTCTCGACAGAAGGTGCCGGGATCCTGGAAGCGCCCGAGACAGAGCGGCTCGACAGGCTCGGCAGCTTCGCGGTGGAACGGATCACCCGGGAGCAGCGCCGGGTGCTCGGCGTCTACGGCGTGGAGTTCGACGGCTGGTTTAGCGAGCGGCAGCTCCGGGACAGCGGAGCGCCCCCCCGGGTATTGGAACGCCTTCGGGAGCGGGGGTACGTGTACGACGCGGAGGGCGCCGTCTGGTTCCGGTCCACGGCCTTCGGGGATGACAAGGACCGGGTGCTCGTGAAGTCCGACCGCGAGCCCACGTACTTCGTCAGCGACATCGCCTACCATGTCAACAAGATCGAGCGCGGGTTCGAGCGCCTGATTGATTTGTGGGGGCCTGACCACCATGGCCACGTTCCGCGGATGCAGGCTGCGCTCAAGGCCCTCGGGTATCCCGAGGGCATCCTCGACGTCCTGATCGTCCAGCTCGTGAGCCTGCTGCGCCAGGGACAGCCGGTGCGGATGTCCAAGCGGATGGGCGAGTTCGTCACGATGGAGGAGCTGATCGGCGAGGTCGGCCGGGACGCGGCTCGTTTCACCTTCCTGACGCGCCGCCACGACAGTCCTCTCGACTTCGACCTCGAGGTGGTGACCCGCCAGACAGCGGAGAACCCGGTCTATTACGTGCAGTACGCGCACGCGCGGATCTCGAGCATCTTCCAGCATCTCAGGGAGAAGAAACTCCCCGTTCCCGACTGGCGGCGGGTGGACCTCGGGCGGCTCAGTCTCCCGGAGGAACAGTCTTTGATCAAGCGGCTGCTCCAGCTTCCCCTCGTGGTGGCGGCCGCCGCCCGCGCGCTGGAACCCCACCGGATCGCCTATTACCTTCAGGAGCTCGCTGGCCTCTTCCATCCTTACTACAACCGGCACCGCGTGATCGGGGACGATCTCGCCCTCACGCACGCCCGCCTCGCCCTGGCCGCGGGCGTGGGGCTGGTCATCCGCAACGGTCTGGATCTCCTCGGGGTTTCGGCACCGGAGAAAATGTGATGCTTGGGCGAGACGGGAGACCTCGACCGAGAGCGCGCTCGGGCCGGCGTCGCTTCTTCTTCCTGGCGGTGATCGGCCTCGTCACCGTCTCTCTCGCCTTCGTTCTCGGCATCCTGGTCGGAGGGCAATGGGCGCGGGATCACCCGGCCAAGGCGCAGACGGAGCAGGCCAAGCGGCCCACGTCCCCCACCCGCCGCGGCCTGAGCGATGTGGAGACCCAGCGGGCACCTCAGATCCAGGAAAAGCTCACCTTCTACCAGACCTTGACGGCGCCGCTCGCCGCAACGCCTCCCCCCGCGAAGCCCGAGGCGAAGTCGCGCGATGATGCCGCCAAAGATCCCGGGAAGGCGCAGCCTGAACCCCCCGGTCCGCCATTTACGGTTCAGGTCGGTGCCTATGGGAGCCGGCCCTCGGCCGACGATATCGAGCGGAGGCTCAAGGTTGAAGGCTATGAGGCCTATGTGCTCACGATCAGCGGCGACGACGGCCGGATGACCTACCGGGTCCGCGTGGGCAGCTTTGCCACTCGGGCCCAGGCCGAGCACGCGGCAGAGCGCCTGAGGGGTGAGCGCGGGCTGTCGCCCTTCGTCACGACCCGCTGAAAGGCCCGAGCCCCCGTGGGTCACCGCCCGGGAAGAGTCCTGATCGCCCAAGAGGAGATCGCCGAGCGGGTTCGCGAGCTCGGCCAGGCACTCTCCCGCGATTACGAGGGCAAGGACCCGCTGCTCGTCGGGGCGCTCAAGGGCGCGGTGGTCTTCATGGCGGATCTCATGCGGGCCGCGGAGATCCCGCTGGCGACCGATTTCATCGCCGTCGGGAGTTACGGAGGCACTACCCGGTCCTCCGGGGTGGTGAAGATCACGGCCGACCTGTCGGTGTCCATCGAGGATCGTCACGTGGTCATCGTGGAGGACATCATCGACACCGGGCGCACCATCAGCTACCTCAAACGCAACCTCCAGACGCGCCGTCCGGCGAGCCTCAGGGTCATGGCGCTGCTGGACAAGATCGAGCGGCGCGAAGTCGAGGTGGAGCTCGAGTATGTGGGCTTCACCATCCCGAACCAGTTCGTTGTCGGCTACGGGCTGGATTACCGGGGACTCTACCGAAACCTCCCCTGCATCGCGGCCCTGGAGGAAGACCCCGGGGCCTGACCTTGTGGGTCTCGGAGCGTGTGTTATAATTAGCTATTGTTTTTTCTCTCTTCCTGATCGGATGCCAGGCGGGAGGACGGAGGCCCCGGGGAGATGCAGCTGAGAGCGCCGCTGAATCAATTCAAGAACCTGGTTCTCTGGATGGTGATCATCCTGACCGGTATCCTCGTCTTCCAGCTCTTTCAGGCCAGCCAGCCGAGGAAGGAAGAGATCGTGTTCTCCGATTTCCTCAAGAAGGTCGAGGGCGGCGAGGTGCGGGAGGTCACGATCCGCGGCAACGCCGTCTCCGGCCGGTTTGCCAACAATGAGCCCTTCAGCACCTACACGGTGGACTACCCGGACTTGGTGAAGCTCCTGCGCGATCGCGGCGTTCGCATCATCGTGAGGCCCCCGGACACCAATCCCTGGTATGCGGTCCTGCTCCAGTGGATCCCGATGCTCCTCTTCATCGGGGTCTGGATCTTCTTCATGCGTCAGATGCAGGGGGGCGGGGCGAAGGCCCTCTCCTTCGGCAAGGCCCGGGCGCGGCTGATTTCGGACAAGCAGAACAAGGTGACCTTTCAGGACGTGGCCGGGGTGGACGAGGCCAAGGAGGAACTGCGGGAGATCATCGACTTCCTCAAGGATCCCCCGAAGTTTCAGAAGCTCGGGGGGAAGATTCCCAAGGGTGTGCTGCTGGTGGGTCCGCCGGGCACGGGGAAGACGCTCCTGGCCAAGGCCATCGCCGGCGAGGCCAACGTGCCGTTCTTCTCCATCTCGGGGTCGGACTTCGTCGAGATGTTCGTCGGGGTGGGCGCCTCGAGGGTCCGCGATCTCTTCGGGGAGGGCAAGAAGCACGCGCCGTGCATCATCTTCATGGACGAGATCGACGCGGTCGGCCGGCACCGGGGGGCGGGTCTCGGCGGCGGCCACGATGAGCGCGAGCAGACGCTGAACCAGCTCCTCGTGGAGATGGACGGTTTCGAGACCAATGAGGGGGTCATCCTGATCGCCGCGACGAACCGGCCCGACGTGCTGGATCCGGCGCTGCTCCGGCCCGGTCGCTTCGACCGGCAGGTGGTGGTGCCGCGTCCGGATGTCAAGGGGCGGGAGGAGATTCTCAAGGTCCATTCGCGACGGATCCCGCTCAGCCCTGACGTGGAGCCTAAGGTGCTGGCCCGGGGCACGCCCGGGTTTTCGGGCGCGGATCTGGCCAATCTCGTCAACGAGGCGGCGTTGGCGGCGGCGCGGCAGGACAAGAAGTCGGTCGAGATGCTGGACTTCGAAAACGCCAAGGACAAGGTCCTGATGGGTGTCGAGCGCCGCTCGATGATCATCAGCGAGGAGGAGAAGAAGACCATCGCCTACCACGAGGGGGGGCATGCGCTCGTCGCCGACTTCCTGCCCGGGACCGATCCCATTCACAAAGTCACGATCATCCCCCGGGGGCGCGCGCTCGGCCTGACTCAGCAGCTGCCCATCGACGACAAGTACAACTACTCCAAGGAATACCTGATGAACCGGATCACCATTCTCCTGGGCGGTCGCGCCGCCGAGGAGGTCATGCTGGGGCAGCAGACCACCGGGGCGGGCGATGATCTGGAGAAGGCCACCGAGATGGCGCGGAAGATGGTGTGCGAGTGGGGGATGTCCGAGAAGCTCGGCCCCCTGACATTCGGAAAGAACGAGGAGCACATCTTCCTCGGACGCGAGTTGACCCGGCATAAGGACTATAGCGAGGACACGGCGATCCTCATCGACGCCGAGATCAAACGGATCGTGACCGACTGCGCCTCCAAGGCCCGGCAGATCATCGAGGAGAACCTGGAACGGCTTCACGCTCTCGCGCGCGCCCTGTTGGAGCGGGAGTCGCTCGACGGGGAGGAGGTTTCCCGCATTCTCCGCGCGTCCACCTTTCAGGGGGCACCCGCCCCGGCATAACGTCGGAGGGGGCCTCGACGGCCCCCTCCGAGGCTTCCCCCACCGATTGCGGGGGCGAAGCCCCCGCTCGAAGCCGAAATTCTTCCCGGCCCGATTGGCGGCGGCGGTGGTATTTTTGTCTGCGGAGGTGGTATGCGAAAGCGGGCGGTTCTGGGGGGAGTCGAAGTCGGTGACGGGGTGCCGGTGGCGCTCATCGGCGCCCTCAACGTCAGCCCGGAATCGTTCTACGCGGGCTCGGTCGTGCGCGATAGGGAGCAGCTGCTGACGACGGCGCAGCGCATGGTCGAGGCCGGCGCCATGATCGTGGACGTGGGCGGCATGTCCACCGCCCCCTACCTGGCCGCCCGGATCTCGGAGGCCGAGGAGGCCGACCGGCTGGCCCGGGCCGTCGAGTGGCTGGCGGCGAAGCTCGGCGTGCCCGTCTCGGCGGACACCTGCCGGGCGGGTCCTGCTCGGGCCGCACTCGACGCGGGCGCCACCATCGTCAACGACGTGAGCGGTCTGACCGCGGACGCCGAGATGGCGCCCCTCGTCGCGCGGACGGGCGCGGGGCTGATCGTGATGGCCAATGCCCGAAAACCGGGACGCGCAGGGGGTCAGCCGACCGACCTCATCCTGGACCTCCTCAGAGAGAGCCTCGGGCTTGCGCGCGAGGCCGGGATTGACGAGGAGCGCGTCGTCGTGGATCCCGGCATCGGTTTCTTCCGAACCTCCGATCGGCCCTGGCACGAGTGGGACTGCCGGGTGCTCGGCAACCTCGGGGTCCTTGCCGCCCTTGGCCGACCGATCTGTGTGGGCCTCTCCCGGAAGTCGTTCATCGGCGCTGTCGCCGGCGTGGCCGAACCGGAAGAGCGCCTACCCGGCTCGCTGGCAGCCACGACTGTCGCCGTCTTCAATGGGGCTCACGTGATCCGGTGCCACGACGTGGCCGAGACCCGCCAGGCGGTACGCGTCGCCGAAGCAATCCGCGGTTCATGAAGCGACTCTTCGGCACCGACGGAATCCGGGGCGTGGCAAACCAGGAGCCGTTGACCCCCGAAATGACCTACCGCCTGGGGCGGAACATCGTCGCGACCCTCTTGGAGCGCCAGGGGGTGTCACGAGCCAGGCTGGTGATCGGGCGCGACACGCGTCTGTCGGGTCCCATGCTCGAGTCTGCCCTCGTCGCGGGCGCGCTGTCGGCAGGGGCCGAGTGTTACACGGTGGGGGTGCTCCCGACGCCGGCGGTGGCCTTCCTGTCTCGGCATTTGGAAGCTCATGGCGGGGTCGTGCTTTCGGCCTCCCACAATCCCTTCGAGGACAACGGCATCAAACTGTTTTCTCCCGACGGGACCAAGTTCCCGGACGCGTGGGAGGATGAGATTGAGGCGCGCCTCGAGACCCCGGATGCCGCCCCTCGGCCGACGGGGGTAGAGGTCGGACGGCTGGTCGTGTATGACCGGGCTGAGACGGATTACCTGGCCTTCTGCCGGCGGGGAATGGACCTTCGGCTGGACGGCCTCGCCGTCGCGCTGGACTGCGCTCACGGGGCCACCTATCGTCTGGGCCCCCGGTTGTTCCGGAGTCTCGGCGCGCGGGTCATTGCCCTGGGAATCAGGCCCGATGGGACGAACATCAACCGGCGCTCGGGTGCCCTCTACCCGGAGGCCCTTCAAAAAAAGGTCAGGCTGAGCGGCGCCCGGATCGGGCTGGCGTTCGACGGGGACGGCGACCGGCTGATTTCGATCGACGAGACCGGGGAGATCCGGGATGGCGATTATATCCTCGCCATCTGCGCCCGCCATCTGGCCTCCCGAGGGCAGCTCAAGGGCGGTCTGGTGGTCACCACGGTCATGGCAAACCTGGGTCTCGATCAGGCACTCGCCGAGGCCGGGATTCGGACGCTGAAGACCCAGGTCGGCGACCGGTACGTGCTGGAGGAAATGCGGAAGGTCGGGGCCAACGTGGGCGGGGAGCAATCCGGGCACCTGATCTTTCTGGACCGCGCGACCACGGGAGACGGCCTGATCAGCGCGCTTCAGCTCCTCGGCGTAATGCAGGAGACGGGGCATTCGCTCGGCGAGCTGTCGCGCTGCCTGACGAAGTTTCCTCAGGTCCTCCTCAACGTTAAGGTTCGTGAGAACCCTCCCCTCGACGCTATTCCGGGTCTCGTCGCCCGGATCAAGCAAATCGAGGCCAGCCTCGACGGAAGAGGGCGCGTTCTGGTCAGGTACTCCGGGACCGAGCCGCTGGCGCGAGTCATGATCGAGGGGGAGGACCGTGAGCGGATAGACGCAATGGCCGGGTCGCTGGCGGCGATCATCGAGCGGGCCATCGGGAGGGGGAAAGTCCGGTGATCGTGAAGGGAATCGGGGCGGACCTCGTGCAGATCCCCCGCATGCGGCGGGTTGTGGAGCGCTGGCAGGATCGGTTTCTCCGGCGCGTCTTCACCGACGCGGAGATCGCTTACTGCCAGAAGCGGCGCGACCCGGTTCCTCACCTGGCCGCGCGCTTCGCGGCCAAGGAAGCGGCCTTGAAGGCGCTGGGGATCGGGCTTCGTTTGGGGGTCAGCTGGCGGGAGCTCGAGGTCCGGCGTGAGCCTGGTCAGGCGCCGGTTCTGGTGCTGTCAGGAAGAAGTCGCAGCATCGGGGAAGCACTGGGAGGCTGTCGGCTGCTCCTGAGTCTCACCCACGATGGCGATTACGCCTTTGCTCAGTGCGTGCTGGTCGGCGACGAGTCCGCGGCGGGAGGGGACGCGAACGATGTGGGGGCTCCTTAGGGCCGTGGCGATCCTGGCCCTCCTCGCTCAGGGCTGTGCCGCGCTCCGGGTGGAGCCGGAGTCGCCGCCGGCCCCGGGCCCGCTGGTCTCCCAGAAGGGTCGGCCGGGAGTCGTGATCGGCGCCCCCCATGGGACGTCGGACGCCGAGACCGGCCGGATCAGCCGTGAGCTGGCGCGCCGGACCGGCTTCGGACTGGTTGTGGCCACGTACGGGGACCTCGACTCCGGCCGTCACCGCCTCAACGTCAACCGCCCGACCGAAGGGGTGCAGGGCGGTTCCCCGTCGGAGGAAGTCCCGACCGAGCAGGCCCGGCAAGTTTACGACGCCTACGCCGGCCGGGTGAGCGAGGTGGCGCAAGGACCGCTGAACCTGTACATCGAGGTCCACGGGAACGTCCGGAAGGAGAGCGCGGGGCGCATCGAGATCGCCACGGTGGGAGTGAGCCGGGAGGACGCTTGGATGCTGAAAACTCTCCTGGAGCTGATCCGCGACGCTCACCTCGGGGGAAGACCGGAAATCCCTCGCCTCGACGTCCTCGTGGAACCGCTGGATCAGCTCTACTACATGGCATCGGCGGTCAAGCAGGTCGGCATCTTCACGCTCCCTCAACGCGCGATCCACATCGAGCTCCCCCGGCTGGCCCGCACCCTCGGGCGGGAGGCCTACACTGACGTTCTGGGGGATTTCCTAAGTCAGGCCGCCAACCTCCTCGTCACGAGAGGGCAGTAGGGCCGTGCTCCCGGTCTTCACCGCCGAAGAGATGCGACGTCTCGACCGGCGCGCCATCAAAGAGCTCCGAATCCCCGGCACCGCCCTCATGGAAAGCGCCGGCGCGGGAGCGGCGCTGGAGATTCGGTCGGCCTTCGGAGTCCTCCGGGGAAAGAAGGTCGTGATCCTTTGCGGAAAGGGCAACAACGGCGGGGATGGGTTCGTCGTGGCGCGCCATCTCCGCCGAGGGGGCGCGCGCGTCCACGTGTTTCTCCTCGGACCGGTCCGGGAGGTCAAAGGGGACGCGGCGGTCAAGCTTCGGGAACTTCTGCGCGGGCGGGGTAGGGTGACCGAGGTTCTCACGGAGGATGGGTTCGTCGAGGTCGAGAGGGCCCTCGGGAGCGCCGACCTCGTTGTGGACGCGCTGCTCGGCACGGGGCTCACCGGTCCCGCTGAAGGGCTGGTCGCCCGGGCCATCGGTGCGATCAACTCCGCCGGCCGTCCCGTCGTGGCCCTGGACCTTCCCTCCGGTCTCTCCTCTGACATCGGAGCCCTCCTGGGCCCCACGGTGGCCGCCACTCTCACGACGACGTTCGCCGGTTTAAAGCGGGGGCTCGTCCTCTATCCCGGTGCCGCCAAGGCCGGAACGGTCAGGGTGGTTCCCATCGGGATTCCCCCTGCCGAAGTCTCCCGAGAAATTTCGGTGTCCCTCCTTGAGCCCTCGGATATCCGTCCGTTCGTTCCAGCGCGTCCCCCCGATGCCCACAAGGGGACCTTCGGCCACCTGCTAGTGGTGGCAGGCTCGGTCGGGAAGACCGGGGCGGCGGCCCTGGCGGGGCGGGCGGGGCTTCGGAGCGGCGCCGGCCTGGTGACGATCGCCTGTCCTGCCAGCCAGCAGCCCATCGTGGCTCTGCTCGGGATGGAGACGATGACCGAGCCTCTGCCGGAGACGCCGTCTCAGGCCCTGGCGCTGAAGGCCAAGGACCGGCTGCTCGACCTGGCGGCTCGGGTCGATGCTGTGGCTCTCGGACCGGGCATCTCCCTTGATCCCGAGACCCAGTCTCTTGTCCGGGAACTGGTGACGGAGGTCCGCCGGCCCGTGGTGGTGGACGCCGACGGGCTGACGGCCCTGGCAGGGAACCTTGACCTCCTAAAGCGGGCTCCGGCGGCCCGGTGCCTGACCCCGCATCCGGGAGAGATGGCGCGGATGCTCGGGATAACGGTGGCCGAGGTGCAGGCAAACCGGATCGAGACCGTGAAGGCATTCTGCCGGCGCTACGGGGTGTTCGTGGCGCTAAAGGGGGCGAGGACGGTCATCGGTGAGCCGGGAGGGAAGATTGCTCTGAACCCGACGGGGAATCCGGGGATGGCGAGCGGCGGTGCCGGCGATGTGCTCACGGGAATGGTGGGCGCGTTCCTGGGACGAGGCATGGACCCCTGGCAGGCCCTTCAGGCCGCGGTGTATCTGCACGGTCTGGCGGGCGACCTGGCCCGGGACGAAAAGGGCGAGGAGGGGCTGGTTGCCGGAGACATCCTGGAAGCAATTCCGGGCGCGATCCTCAGGGTCCAGCGCGACGGTGGCTAAGCTCCGATACGAGAGCGGGAGTCCCGAAGAGACCCAGCGGATCGCTGAAGCCCTGGGCAGCCGGCTGAGAGCGGGGGATGTCGTGGCCACCATCGGGGAGCTGGGAGCGGGGAAGACCTGTTTCCTTCAGGGGCTGGTCCGCGGTCTGGGAGTCACGGAGACGGCCACGAGCCCCACCTTCGTCCTGATCAACCACTACCGGGGTCGTCTCCCGGTCCATCATCTGGACGCCTACCGGACTGAGAGCCTGACGGAACTCCTCGATCTCGGCTTGGAGGAGTTTTTCTACGGCGACGGGGTGACATTAGTGGAGTGGGCCGACAAACTCCTGGCGCTGCTTCCACCCCACGCGATCACGGTGAAGATCTCCGGGCTCGGCGACGAGCGGCGCGAGATCCTGATCGAGGGGCTCCCCGAAGACGTATCGCTTTCTTGACATTGACGCCTCCGGACCCCCGTGCTACGAGGCTGGTTGAGCCTATGAGCCCGGCCTCACGAATCAGCGACTGGCCCTCCGGGGAGCGGCCCCGGGAGCGCTTGTATCTCAAGGGAGCCGACTCCCTGGCCGACGCCGAACTCCTGGCCCTCCAGTTGGGAACCGGCACCCGGGGTCAGACGGCCGTGGACCTCGCCCGTGAGCTGCTGGCCCAATACGGCTCGCTGTCGGGGTTAGCCGGGCGCGGCGTGGCGGAACTGATGCGGATCCGCGGGGTGGGGCGCGCGAAGGCTGTCAGATTGGCGGCGGCGTTCGAGCTAACCCGGCGCCTTCGGTCGCGCGGCAGTGACGGCAGAGTCAGACTGGGAAGTCCCGAGCGAGTCTTCGCCCATTTCGGCCCGCTGATGGAGGATCTCCAGAAAGAGGTGTTCCGGGTTGTGCTCTTGGACGCCCAGAACGGGTTTCTCAAGGATGTCGTCGTCTCCGAGGGAACCCTCTCGGCGAGCCTGGTCCACCCCCGGGAGGTTTTCAAGCCTGCTATCCTCGAATCGGCGGCCTCGCTGATCTTGCTGCACAATCACCCGAGCGGGGATCCAACTCCGAGCAAGGAGGACCTACGCTTGACCCGTCAGCTGGTGGAGTGCTCCCGGCTCCTCGATCTTCGGATTCATGACCACCTCATCGTGGGAAGGGGCCGGTTCGTCAGCCTGGCTCAGCGGGGCGTCCTGTAGTTCCTCAGCGCTGGCGTCGGCCAAGCCCCTGGCGCTCTAGCCCTTGGCCAATTTCTCCACTTCCTTCTTGGACATGACCTGGATCCGGCTCAGGAGTGTTTTGAGTTTCCGCTCCGAGACGCTGTCGGCGAGGATTAACTTCTTGGATTTGGTGCCGTTGACGATGTGAGCCACCCAGTCATCCACCTTTGGCGTTCCCCGCCACGCGATGGTGAGCCCGCTGAGCCGCAACCGACGACGTCCCTCAATCTTCGCCAGTGGTTTTCGGCTGGCCTCCATTTAGCGATCTCCGTCGTTCCATTCCTCTCTGCGTTCACCGCGCGCAAACGACAGACTCCAATTATGAAGGCAGCAACAACGTGACAACCTTATTGGCGCGCAAAAAAAATGTCAAGGCTTCGTTTCTCCGCATTCGATGCGACTTCGCGCGGGGTGCCCTCTCTGAAGCCTCACCAGATCGACAAATTTTCACGACCCCCCTTGCCTGTGGACGGTGGAACGGTCGTTTTCAGCGACGCTGGCCGGGAGAGCGCGTCAGGACGTGCAAATTCGGCGGCTGTGGATTAGTGTGGATAAGTGGATAACGTGTGGGTATTACCGGCCGGCTTCTGGACGCCTGAGATCGTCGAGACGAGCGATTGCGCGCTGGTCCAGCTCGCGAGAGAGCCGATCGAGGATTCGCCGCGCGAGGAGGGGACCCCGCGTGATGAATCCTGTGAAGTAGCCGCACGCGTTGGCGCCCGCCTCCAAGACGGACACGGCCTTTTCCGGGGCGTCGATTCCCCCCGTGGCGATGATTTCCAGATTTTCTCCGAAGCGACGACGGATCCGGCGCACGCTCTCCAGCGTGTCCGGGAAGAGCTCCGGCCCGGAGAGCCCTCCCGCCCCCTGCGAGAGCCGGCGCTCGGTGACTCGGCGGGTATTCCCGTAGGTCACGATCCGGATCTCCTGGTCGAGCGCGGCGGGGATGGTCGCCGCTTCGTTCGTGTCGTGGAAGTCCGGAGAGAGCTTGACGATCAAGGGCTTGGTTGTGGCCGTGCGGACCGCCTTGAAGAGGGACGCCACCTCCTGGGGTTTCTGGCTCCACTGGTAGACGAGGGCCGTGTTGGGGGAAGAGATGTTGACCTCGACCAGGTCTCCGAAGGGCGCAAGCTCTCCCACCAGCGTCGCGTACTCCTCGATGGACTCCCCGGCCACCGACACGATGAGCGGGACGCGGTGGGGAAGCGAGGGGAGCGAGGCGCGGTAGGCTCCGAGCCCTGGGTTCTTGAAGCCGTTGCAGTTGATCAGGCCCGGGCCGGCGCCCGTTTCGGTCCTGACCAGGTTCGGCTCGGGGTGACCCGGGCGCGGAGACAGCGTGATGCTCTTGGTGGTCACCGCGCCGAAGCCCAACCCCATCGCGCGCCTCAGGATGGTGAGGTCGTAGTACATGGAAGAGAGGATGAGTGGATTCGGGAGGCGCACTCCACCAAGCGTGACAGCGAGGCGGGGATCGGTCGAGCGGAAGATGGGCATGCGATCGAGCGGGAGCCACCTGAGCCCGGCCTGACCGAGCGCGACGGCGGTGGGTTCGGGGAGCCGGCAGAGCAGGCCGCGGTAGATCGCCCGGTAGATCGTGTCAGCGGCTCCTGCCATGGCCTCGGCTCCCCGGGGAGGATACACTAGGGCCGGGAGGGCAACAAGGTTCTGCCGTGGCGACGCCGCAGCGCTTCGTGCTGGACACCATGCTAGGGAAGCTGGCCCGCTGGCTCCGCGCCATGGGCTACGACGCGCTTTACTTCAAGGCCGCCGATGACCGGTACCTCCTCCAGCTGGCCCGCGCCGAGGCGCGCACGTTGCTGACGCGCGACGCGAACCTCGCCCGCCTGGCCGGCCCGGGCGGCTTGCTGATCCGGGCAACGGAGATCGAGTCCCAGATGGCGGAAGTGCTTGAGCGGCTGGCCCTCCGCCCGAGCGGCGACGGCCTCCTGTCCCGGTGCCTGGAGTGCAACGCGCTGCTCGAGGATCGACCAAAGGAATCCGTCAGTGGCCTCGTGCCAGAGTACATCTTCGCGACTCAGGAGCGCTTCGTCGGCTGCCGGGAGTGCGCGCGCATCTACTGGCAGGGGAGCCACGCCGACCGCATCCTCGGGCGCCTCGAGCGGGTGCTGGGGCCCCGCCATGGTCCGGGCGGGCTTGATTCGCCGGGGCGCTTGACCTAGCGAATTTTCCTGTCGCCCTGTTGAACAATCTCTAGGAACGCTTTGATGAGAGGCGATTCGCGCCGTTCCCGGTGATAGACCAGGTCAAATCAACGCACGAGCCCGGGTTCCCGCACTCTGAGCCTCGCCAGGTGACCGGCTTTCACCTCTCGCGGCACGATTGCCGCCGAGATGAGCGTGACTCCGCTGCCCATTTCAACGGTCCGCTTAATCGCTTCATTGGAGCCCAATTCCATCGTGACTTGAAGGGAGACTCCGGCGGCCGCCATGCGGCTTTCGATCAGTGCTCGGGTCGCGGATCCTGGCTCGCGGAGGATAAATGGCTGGTCTTGGAGCTCGTGGAGCGAAACGGTCCGGCGTCCGGCCCAGGGGTGCTGAGGGGGGACGATGAGCACCAAGGGATCCTCACAGAAGGGCCGGATGACCAGGTTCGGGTTCTGCGGCTCGCCCGTCAGGACGCCGAGATCGTTTCCCAAGGTCAGCACACGCTCG
>CAYRZF010000021.1:0-27939 GCA_964428805.1 uncultured bacterium
CGCACGGATTGGTCGCCTCCACCATTCCGACCTCCGGCGTCGGGTTGGCGGGGCTTCGATTGATGCGGTCGATGAAGACCATGCCCGGATCCCCGGTGCGCCAGGCCGCCCGAACGATCCGCTCGAACACCTCCCGGGCCGAGAGCTTCCCGGTCACCGCGCCGGTGTGAGGGTTGATCAGCTCATACTCCTCGCCTTTTTCGAGGGCGTCCATGAAGCGATCGGTGGCGGCCACGGAGATGTTGAAGTTGGTGATGCCCCCGTCCAGCTTGCACTCGATGAACTCCAGGATGTCGGGGTGTTCGATTTTCAGGATCCCCATGTTAGCTCCGCGACGGGTGCCCCCCTGTTTCACCGCCTCGGTGGCGCCGTTGAACACGCGGAGAAAGGAAACCGGGCCCGAGGCCTTGCCGCCCGTCGAGGCGACCACGTCGTCCTTGGGGCGGAGCCGGGAGAACGCGAACCCGGTGCCGCCGCCGGATTTATGAATGATAGCCGCGGCCTTCACGGCGTCGAAGATCTCCTCCATGGAATCCCCGACGGGGAGCACGTAGCACGCTGAGTACTGCAGCCGGTTCCCCTTTCCGGCATTCATGAGGGTTGGCGAGTTCGGAAGAAAGTGCCCGTCCACCATCAAGTCGTAGAAGGCCGCCGCCACCTCGTGGACTGCCCCCGGGCTCTTCCCCCACCGCGCCTCGGCCTGGGCCAGACACTGGGCCACGCGCCAGCACATCTCCTCCGGCGTTTCCAACACTTCGTCCCCCTTGCGGGTCAGATACCGCTCCCTGAGCACCCGGAGGGCAGGCTCCGTCCACTTCCCGACTTTTGATGGCCGCGTGTCAGACAGCATGCGACTCCTCCCTTTCCGGGTACGTGAGATTAGCGGGTGAGCGGGATAATCGGGCCGCGAGATGGGCCGGCCCCAAGGCAGCGCCGATGGGCGGGTCGCCAGGCGGCTTGGCGGCCTCGCTCGCGGACTACTAGAGCGAACGGCCAGGAAACGGTCAATCTCTTACTGGGCGGCATCCGATTCGACCCACTATATTGTGTGGTGAGCCAGAGCCTACCACACGACATTTGGGACCGGTCAAGGAAAAAGTATCGCATCGGCTCGTCCGGGTGAACACAATCACAAGCTTGCTCTTTTGGGGCGGTAGGAGCCAGGATTGGGGGGGCTCGGCCCTCGTGTCAACCAACTCGGGGGCTGATTCGTCAATCTTAGTGAGACGCGCAAAGAGATGGGGGCCTTGAGAGAGATCCCGCCGTGGCATGCCGGGTATGAGGCACTCTACCGGCAGCACTGCGGGCGGGTGGTGCGTTTATGCCGTCTCCTGCTGGATGACTCGCAGGAGGCCCAGGACGTCGCCCAAGAAGTCTTTCTCAAGCTGGCTCGCGTATCTGAGGCGCCCAACCAGCCTCGGGAATGGGGGGCGTGGCTGACACGGGTCACAGTGAACGCCTGTCGCGACCGGTGGCGCTCGGGTTGGTGGCGGTGGTGGCGCCTGAGGCACGAAGTCATCGAGGAGGTGGACGTTGAGGACGGCGAACCGACGCCGGAACGGGCGGCCCTCAGTGGGGAAGTGCGCGAGCAGGTCTGGGGCGCCTTCCGGCAGCTTCCCCGGCGCCAGCGAGAGATCTTTGTGCTGCGGCATCTCGAGGGGTGGTCCACCCAGGAAGTGGCCGACGCCGTGGGAGTGACCACGGGCAGCGTGAAGCGTCATCTGTTCCGGGCCGTTCAGCGGTTGCGCAAAGCGCTAGGGGGGCGCCCATGAACCGATGCCTGCGGGACCGAACTCTGTTGCTACTGCACGAAGGGGAAGGGAGCGAGAGCGACCGGGCCCACCTGAGGGCCTGCCTCCGGTGTGCTGGGCGCTATCAGCAGATGGGTCTAGACCTCGAGGTGATCGATCAGGCGCTCGAACAGGCGCCCCCCCTCCGAGCGGCCCGTCGTCATCCCAGCGACGTCCGGCGCCGGAGCGTGGCGGTGGCCGTGGCGCTGGCAGTGATCGTCGTGTTCGCGGGGGTCGAAGCGTGGAGGTGGCGCGAGTCTCTGTCCTGGGTTCGTCCCCAGACGGAAGCCGGCGATGCCGATGCCCTCCGCTTCTTGGCAGAAGTGTCCGCCGTCCTGTCTTCAACAGGGGATGCGCCCACTCCGGACTTTGCCGACGTGGCAGCGATGCCGGAAACCGGCTGGTCGGACGAAGGGGACGCAGGCCAGCTGTTTGATGACAACACTTGAGGAGGGACATCAATGAGGCCACGATGGGGAATTGCGCTGCTAGGAGCACTCACGATAGGGCTCTGGACTGCGACGGCCTCCGCGCAGCATTCCAGGGGCATGCACATGTATGGGATGGGTCCATGGCAGGGAGGGTTCCACATGGGGCTACCCCTGCTCGTCAAAGGGGTGGGCCTGACCGAAACCCAGCAGGCTCAGGTCAAACAGATTGTGGCAAGCCATCGACCACAGTTTCAGGGGCTACTGAGCCAGCTACGGACCGCCCACGAGCAATTGGCCGAGAAGCTCTATGCCCCAGGTCCGGTGAAGGCCGAAGATCTTGCCCCGCTTAAGGAGCAAATCGGCCAGCTCCGGGGACAACTCGCCCAAGAGGGGCTTCAGGTCGCCCTCGAGATCCGTGGGGTGCTCACCCCGGAGCAGCTTGCCAAGGCCGGGCAGACTCGACGACGTTTCAACGAGTTGCGGGCCGAAATGAGGGGTCTCCTCGGGGGGGAGCAATAGCGCCTCTGTCTCTCTCAGTTGAAGCGCGGCCAGATAATTCGTATTCGTCTCGGGCGCGGGCGTCGGTACAATGTCAGCGTGGTTGTTTGTGCTTTTCCGTGCCCCGCCGAATCCTGAAGCGCTTCCCTGATGAGAAGGAGATTTCGCATGACGCGAGCCTGTTTGGCCCGGTCCCGGGCTTTGCCCGTGGCACTGGTTCTGGGCATTTGGCTGACCCCGCTGGCGGCAGGAGCCCAGACACCCCCCGGGCCTTCCGCGCCGGTCCCCCCCTTCCCTTCGGCCTCCCCGGTGGCCGGCCGGGTTCTGACCCTTCCAGAGGCCGTCAAGATCGCGTTGGAGACCCAGCCGACGATCCAGTCTCGCCTGGCCGATTACGCCGCGGCCCAGCAGCGCGTGAAGGAGGCCCTCTCCAACATCCTGCCTCAGATCGGCGGCAGCTGGGTCGGCAGCCGGCAGCAGACGCAGTTCTTTTCCAGCTCGATCGGCGGGGGCGCGACCAAGCCCCAGCCGCTCTGGAGCACCACCCAGTCGGCCCAGCTCACCCTCTCCCAGATCCTCTTCGACTTCGGGCAGACCTTTGCCGCCACCGACGTGGCGAAGGCCCAGTCCGAGGTAGCCCGGCTCGATGTCGAGGTGCAGAAGGACCAGATCATCCTCGCTGTCAAGGAAGGGTACTTCAACCTCCTCCTCGGCAAGCGGCTCGTGGTGGTCAATCAGGAGGCCGTGGCTCGGGCCGGGTTGAACCTCCGGACCGCCAAGGGGTTCTTCGAGGTGGGGACGCGGCCGAAGATCGACGTCGTGCGCGCTGAGGTGACCATGGCCAACGCCGAGCTGGGCCTGATCCAGGCGCGGAACGCGCTGAGCCTGGCCCGTGTGGCCCTGAACACGGCGATGGGGATCGCCGTGAAGACGCCGACGGAGGTCGAGGACATCCTCACCTATGAGCCCTATCCGGTCGATCAGGAGAAGCTGATCGACGAGGCGCTGCGCCGGCGCCCCGAGTACTTCCGCGTCAACGCGGTCGTGACCTCCGCCGAGGCGTCCGTCCGTCAGGCCTTCCGGAACTTCTTCCCTGTCGTCTCGGGGATCGGCTCATACGGCGGAACGTTCCGCAGCCCCACCACGCCTGACGACCTGGCAGAAACCTGGCAGTTGGGCGTTCAGTTGAATTGGGCGATCCTCGACGGCGGCAACAAGATCGCGCGCTACCAGGAGACGCAGAAGATCCTCGAGTCCGGGCGTTCCCAGGTCAAGACCATCGAGCTCTCGGTGAGCCAGGAAGTCGTCCAGGCCGACCTCAACCTCAGCGAGGCCAAGGAGGGGATCAACCCCGCGCAGAAGGGCGTGGAGTCCGCCCAAGAAAACTTCCGCCTCGCCAAGGGTCGGTTCGACGCGGGCGTGGGGACCATCATCGAGCTGACGGATGCCCAATTCACGCTCACCCAGGCTGAGGCGACGCTGGCCCAGGTGCTGGCCGCCTACCGGATCGGCATCGCCCGGCTGGAGCGCGCGCTGGGCCGCCGATAGCCCCTGTTCCCTCACCCACGCGCCGGGGATACAATTGTAAGCGGCCCGGTCCAGGAGGCCGTCCAAGAATCATGCGGCGACGACTCCTTACTCTCCTCGTTATCGTGGTCGTGACGCTGGGGGCCACGGCGGCCTGGTTCTACGCCCAGGGGCGGGGCGCGAGTCCGAAGTACCGGTTCGCCCGGGTGGAGGCGGGTTCCCTGACGGCGACCGTTTCGGCGACAGGGAACCTGAACGCCGTGATCACCGTCCAGGTGGGCTCCCAGGTCTCCGGGCAGATCAAGCAACTCTTCGCCGACTTCAACTCGCAGGTCAAGAAGGGTCAGCTGATCGTGCGCATCGACCCCGACACCTTCGAGGCGAAGGTCAATCAAGCCAAGGCCGATCTTGAAGCGTCCGCTGCCACGGTCTTGAACCAGCGGGCTCTGGTGGAGCGGACCCGGGCGGACGTAGAGAACGCCCGGGCGGCGGTGGCCGTGGGCAAGGCCCAGACGGCGAAGGCGGAGGTCGCCGTGCTGGACGCGAAACGCGATCTGGCTCGCAAGACGGAACTCCTGAGGAAAGAGCTAATCGCCCAGAGCGACAAGGATACCTCCCAGGCCAACTACGATTCGGCGGTGGCCCAGATCGAGGCGAATCGCGCCCAAGAGCAGGCCCTGGCTGCCGGGGTCCGGTCCGGGGAGGCCCAGTTCAAGGTGGCCGAGGCTCAGGTCAAGGCCGCCGAAGCCCAGGTCAGGCAGAAGAAGGCTGCGCTCGACCAGGCCCAGGTGGATCTGGACCACACTTCCATCCGGGCGCCGGTTGACGGGGTCGTCGTGTCCCGGACCGTGGACGTGGGGCAGACCGTAGCCGCCAGCCTCCAGGCCCCCACCCTCTTCACGATCGCCCAGGATCTGACCCAGATGCAGGTGGACACGAATGTGGACGAGGCCGACGTGGGCCGTATCCGATTGGATCAGCGCGCGACCTTCACCGTGGACTCCTTCCCAGGGCAGACCTTTTCGGGGGAAGTCGTCCAGATCCGGAAGGCGCCCCAGGTGGTTCAGAACGTGGTCACCTACAACGTCGTGGTCTCGGCGCAAAACAGGGAGCTCAAGCTCTTGCCCGGGATGACCGCCAACGTCCGAATCGTCGTGGACCAGAAGCCCTCGGTCCTGAAGGTTCCCAACGCTGCCCTCCGCTTCCGCCCTCAGGGCGTGGAGGGGGACGGCGTTCCCCGGGGCGGGCCCCAGGGTCAGAACCCCCAGGCTGGAGGGGGATCGGGGCCGCCCGGCGCCCACGGCGGCCTCTCGGGGCGGGTCTGGATCCTGGGGCCCGCCGGGAAGCCCAAGCCGCTCTCCATCCAGCTCGGGATCAGCGACGGGACATTCACCGAGATCCTGGACGGAGGGCTCAGGGACGGACAGGAAGTGATCGTGGGATCCACCGAGCGACCCACCCCTCAGCCGTCGGGGGGTGCGCCGCGGATCCGGTTTTAAGATGGCCGACGTTCTCATCGAAACCCAGGGGCTGGTCAAGGAGTACCGGTTGGGGCCCCACGTGGTGCACGCCCTCCGCGGCGTGTCGGTCCGGATCCGACGGGGCGAGTTCGTGGCGGTGATGGGGCCGTCGGGTTCGGGCAAGTCCACCTTCATGAACCTCCTGGGGTGCCTCGACACGCCGACGGCCGGGCGCTATCTGCTCGGCGGGGAAGACATCTCCCGCCTCTCCCGGGACGCGCTGGCGCGGATCCGCAATCAAAAAATCGGCTTCGTGTTCCAGACGTTCAACCTGCTCCCGAGGATCAGCGCCCAGGAGAACGTGGAGCTCCCGCTCCTCTACGACGGCACCCCCCCGAGCGAGCGTCGCCCCAAGGCGCGGGCGAAACTGGAAGCCGTGGGACTGTCCGACCGGGCGCATCACCACCCCGCGCAGCTTTCCGGCGGCCAACAGCAGCGGGTGGCGATCGCGCGCGCCCTCGTGAATAACCCGGTCTTGATCCTGGCTGACGAGCCGACGGGCAACCTGGACTCGCGCACCAGCGTGGAGGTCATGGCGCTCTTCCAGGCGCTCAACCGGAGCGGGATCACGATCGTCCTCGTCACCCACGAGGCCGAGATTGCCCAGTACGCCGGGCGCGCCCTCAGCTTCCGCGACGGCAAACTGATCCACGATCAATCTGTGGCCGAACCCAAGGACGCCGAGAGTCTCCTGGCCACGCTTCCTCCCCTGGAGGTGGACGCATGAACGTGTGGGCCAGCGGGCGCATCGCGGTCCGCGCGCTGCGGGTCAACGCCCTCCGGAGCGTGCTCACGATGCTCGGCATTATCATCGGCGTGGGCGCCGTCATCACGATGGTGGCGGTGGGGGCCGGGGCCCAGGCCCGGGTGGCGGAGCAGATCCAGAGTCTCGGCTCCAACCTCATCATCGTGCTCTCGGGCACCGTCACCTCGGGCGGGGTCCGGCTCGGCCACGGCACCCAGCTCACGATCACCGAAGACGATGCGTGGGCGATCGCGCGCGAGGTGCCGACCGTCCAGGCGGCCGCTCCCTCCATGCGGGGTACCGCCGCGGTGGTCTACGGCAACCTCAACTGGACCACGGTCGTGCAAGGGGTGACGCCCGACTTTTTTGAGGCCCGGGAATGGGGCGTTGTCGCGGGAAAGCTCTTCACCCAGGAGGACGTGGACGGCGCGACCAAGGTCGCGTTGCTCGGCCAGACCGTCGCCGCGAACCTCTTCAGCGATAGCGATCCCGTCGGGCAGGTGATCAGGATCCGGAAGGTCCCCTTCACCGTCATCGGGGTGCTCGACCGGAAGGGGCAGAGCACCTGGGGGCAGGACCAGGACGACATCATCATGATCCCCCTCTCCACCGCCAAGAAAAAGGTGTTGGGCGTGAGCCAGGCCAACGCGCGCTCGGTGGGGGCCATCTCCATCAAGACCCAGGAGGGGGCGGACATGAAGGAGGCTGAGCAGCAGATGCGGGCTCTCCTGCGCCAGCGCCATCGCCTCCAACCGTATCAGGACGACGACTTCTGGCTCCGGAATCTGTCGGAGGTCCTCCAGACCCAGGAGGAATCCTCGCGCGTCCTCACCATGCTCCTCGCCGCCATCGCCTCCGTCTCCCTCCTGGTCGGGGGCATCGGCATCATGAATATCATGCTGGTGTCCGTGACGGAACGAACGAGGGAAATCGGCTTGAGGATGGCGGTGGGTGCGCGGGGCCGGGACATCCTGACCCAGTTTTTGGTGGAAGCGGTGACCCTTTCCCTGATCGGCGGGCTGATCGGGATCGGGGTCGGCCTGGCCGGCTCGTACGGGATCGCCTACTTCGCGGAGTGGCGCACGCTGATCCAGCCGGAGGCGATCCTTCTGGCCTTCGGCTTTTCAGGCGCGGTGGGTATCTTCTTCGGCTTCTACCCGGCCCGGAAGGCCTCCCGACTGGACCCCATCGAAGCCCTCCGGTATGAATAAGCGTGCGCCCGGTGCCCACGCGTTCCGCGTGGGTGCAGTCGCGCTGTCTCTCCTCTTCATCGTCGGCGTGTCTTCAGCCGTGGCCCAGTGGTATCAGCCGCAGTCGGACCGCGATCTTCGGCTCAGCTGGACCACCGAGCGCCTGGGACCGTCCCGTGTCCTGATCCAGGGAGACATTCAGAATCTCTCGGAGTCCCCCGCCAGCGGGGTGATCCTCCGGGCGGAAGGGCTGGACCCGGCCGGGAAGGTCGTCAGCCGGGCCCGGAGATCCCTCGAAACGGAGATCCCCCCTCAGGGCTCGTCCTTTTTTGAGATCCGCCTCACCACGTCCGGATCAGAGCACCGGTATCGCGTCACGGTGGACTCCTTCGAGTTTCTCGACCGCCTCAAGCGCGAGCGCCAATCACCGTAACTTGAACGCGTCCCCCTCAAGTCCTTGACCCCCCAGCGACGCGGTCGAAGAGGAGGTGCTGCCACGTCCCGGCGAGTAGCGCGGCGGACACGACCGAAGACCCCTCCGCCTCCGGCGGGGGTCCGCGCGATCGAAGAGCGCGGACTTCCCCTGGTCAAGGAATTGGCCCGCCTGGCAAAGCGGGCGGAGCCGCCGCCTGTCAAGCTCGAGGGGGCGCTGGACATTCTTTTCGGGGCCTTCGGCGCCGGTGACGAGCGTTTCTGCGGCCCGCTCCTGGAGGGGTGGCTCCGGGCGCGGCGGGACAAGCGCTTCAGGCTGGCGATGGCGTGGCTCCGGGAGCAACTACGTCTCTCCTTCGAGGAAATCCTCGCTGAGGGAATTCGGGGCGGGGCGTTCAGGCGCGACCTGGATCCAGTGATCTTCTCGGCGGTGTGCCTCGGCGTCGCGGAGGGATGCCTCCTCCAGTCATCCTCCCAGGGGGGGACAGTCTCCCCCGATGAACTGGTCAAATCCCTCCTTCACCTCGCGGTCAGCGGGGCTTGAGCTCGATCCGATAGCCGTCCGGGTCGCGCAGGTAGAGCGACGCGCCCTCCCCGAATGCCCCGCGCCGGGTAACCACCTCCCCTTCCACGGTCATCCCTCTGACCCTGAGGGCTCGGGCCACCTTGCCGAGGTCGTCGCATCGGATGGAAAGGCAGAAATGGTCCATCGCCGTGTCGGGGTTCGGCGCGGGGGCATTCGGGCTGAGCGGGAGCAGGTCAATCAGGTGCTGGCCGAAGCGGAGCTGGACGAGCGAGAGTTTCTTGTTGACGTGCTCCACGGTGCAGCCGAGGACCCCGGTGTAAAAGCGCCGGGAAGCGGCCTGGTCCCTGACGTGCAGGACGACGTGATCCAGGCCCAGCGGCTCGAAGAGGCGATCCATGTGTTACCTCCTGGATAAGGCCAGGAGCGTGTCCCAGTAGAGCTTCTCGTAGCCCTGGAGCAGGCGAGCGGCGCGCTTGATCAGCCGGGGCTCGGCGCCGCGCTCGAGCCCCGACTCGAGCACCGCCAGGGCCCCGCGCTCAAACTCGGCGGGTGGGCTAGCAAAGAGGTCGAAAAAGGCCGTCTCGGCCTTTCCCAACCGGTAGCGCGCACGCAGGGCCCGGCTCATCCGGCCGCAGTTGGCCCCCCACGCCGCGAAGTTCACGAGAAAGCCGGCGGCCACTTCGGCGTCGGAGCCGTAGAGCGCGAGCCAGGCCATGTAGGCGGGATAGGCCTGGGCACCCGGGTCCGGCTCGTACGCTTGAAGGCGGGATTCGGTGAGCCCCACGGCGTCGGCGAACGCCCGCAGCGCGGCCAGCGCTGCCGCCTCACCGGAGAGCAGTGCCTGGAAGAACGGGCCGCTCGGAGCGCTGCCGAACCGGTTGACCAGGAGCGCCACGCTTCTCAGATCGCTCCGAATGATGTGGTACTGCTCGCCCGCGAAGATCTGGAGCCCCTCCCGGCTCACGCGCCCAGCTTCGACCTCGTCGAGATAGGGGTGGCGGCGGATCCCGCGCTCGATAGGTTCGAGTTCCTTCTTAAGCGTTCGAATGAGCTGCGGAGCCCTGGCCATGCCTCTACCCCCTGAAGCGAACCGCCTCGAGGCAGACGAGGCCCAGCCCGGCAAGGAGGGTCACCCCGTTGAGGATCACCGACACCCTGTGGAGCCGGGCGAACGCCCGGGCCTCGGGCGCCACGCTTCCCGGCGCGACCCCGGCCGCGTACATCGCGGCTCGCGCGGTCTGGCTCGCGGGCAGCAAGACCCAGATGGCGTAGAGGGTCAGCCCCAGCATGAGCAGGAGAAGCGCCAGCGTGCCCCAGGGGGCCTGGCGCTGTCCGCGCTCGAGGAGCCGCCCCGCCACACCGACGAGGCCCAGCAGTCCCAGGACAAGTCCGAAGAAGTAGTAGCGGGGAAAGACCGTGGTGACCAAGCGGCCCGCGCTGTCGCGGTCCAGGACGGAGAAGGCGGCGGGAGCCACGAAGAAGGAGAAGAACGCCATCGCTCCGAGCCAGACTGAGACAGATGAGATCGTCAATACTTTCAATGAGTTCACATCAGCCTCTTTTCGATCTGCTTTAGGAACTCTCTTAACAGGGCGTTGACGCGGCCGGGGGCCTCTTGCTGGACCCAGTGGCCCGCGCCGGGAAGGTAGCGGATCTTGAAGGGGCCCGAAAAGTATCGCTTCATCCCCCGGGTCAGCTCCTTGCCCAGGAAGTGATCTCGCTCCCCCCAGATGACAAGCGTGGGGCAGCGGATCGGCGGGAACTGGCGCTCGGGCGGCGGCGAGCGCCTGAACATGGCCCGGTACCAGTTGATCCCTCCCGTGAGGGCGCCGGGCTTGGCGAAGGCCTCCATGTACGCCTGGAGGTCCCTGGGCCTGAAGGTCCCCGGGCGCGCGTGGGCGTACGCGAAGGCTTTGAGCAGCCGGAAATTTTCCGCGCCGAGCAGTTTCTCCGGAAGCTCCGGGAGCTGGAAGAAGAACATGTACCAGCTCTTCTTCATCTGCTCCAGATTCTTTCCGCCGAAGAGCGCCGCGGTGAACGCCGCCGGGTGGGGACAATTGAGCACCACGAGCGCCCGGGTCATCTCGGGGCGTCGCATCGCGAAGTGGTGGGCGACGACCCCGCCCCAGTCGTGGCCGACGATCACCGCGCGCTCTCGGCCAAACGCGCGGACCAGCCCCGCCACGTCCTCCACGATGTGGCTGATTCGGTACGCCTCGACGTCCTCAGGCTTATCAGACTCGTTGTAGCCTCTGAGGTCGGGAGCCACCACCGTGAAGCCGGCACCGGCGAGCGCGGGAATCTGGTGCCGCCACGAGTACCAGAACTCGGGGAAGCCGTGGAGGAGCAGCACGAGCGGTCCCTCTCCCTGGGTGACGCAATGGAAGCGCAGGTTGTTGGCTTCGACGAACCGGTGGCTCCAGGGCTCTTTCATGGGTCAGATGACTCCGCCATTTCGAAGCCGGTCCAGCTCCCCGCGGCTCAAGCCGAGGCGGTCCCCGTAGATCTCCTCGTTGTTCTCGCCCGGGCGCAAGGGCCCGACACTGCGGATACTTCCCGGCGTCCGGCTGAGTCGCGGAATGACGCCGACCATGTGGAGCAGGCCACCGAGCGGATTCGGCACGGACACGATGTTCTCGCGCGCTTTGAGATGCGGGTCGTCGAAGAGGTCTCTGACGCTGTACACGAGCGACGACGGCACCTCGGCGGCCTCGAGCTGGGCCAGCGCCTCCCGCGCGTCCTTTGCCTCCACCCACTGCTGGATGAGGGCGTCCAATTCCTCGCGGAGCCTCAGGCGGTCAGCCATGGTCTGGTAGCGCTCCTTCAGTGCCTCCCGCCCCATGGCCCTGAGGAGGCGCTCGAACATCCGGTCGCTGGTGCACGCGATGGCGAGCCACTTCCCGTCCCGGGTCCGGTAGTGGTTGTGGGGCACCACGTACTCGGTTCCTGAGCCGATGCGTTCACGAACATGCCCGGTCGCTCCGTAAACCGGGATCAGCTCGTCCAGCATGCGGAGAATGGGCTCGTAGAGCGCGACGTCCACCACTTGCCCTTCCCCGGTCCTCTCGCGGTGGTGAAGCGCGATGAGCGCGCCCAGCGCGCCCATCACGCCGGCGAGGTAATCGGGGATCGTGGGCGTCCCCGGGGTGGCGGGAGGCCGGTCCGGATGCCCCGAGAGATAGCTGATCCCGCCGACCGCGGCGGCGATCCGGCCGAACCCGGGCCGTTCCCGATACGGCCCGGTCTGGCCGAAGGCCGAGATCCTGACCATGATCAGGCGCGGGTTAACCTCCCTGAGCGCCTCGTACCCGAGATTCCAGCGCTCTAATGTCCCCGGCCGGAAATTTTCGGCCACGATATCGCTTTGGGCGACGAGCCGCTTGACCAGCTCTTGCCCCTCCCGGGTCCGGAGGTTACAGGTGATGGACTTCTTGTTGCGCGCCTCGGCGAGCCACCAGAGCGACACCCCGTCCGTCTGGCGTCCCAGGCGGCGGAGGTCGTCGCCCTCGCCGGGTTGCTCGACCTTGATGATCTCGGCGCCGAACTCCCCGAGGAGCGTCGCGCAGACCGGCGCCGCCACGAACGTCGCCAGGTCGAGCACCTTGAGCCCTTCCAGCGCCAGAGCCATCCTCCTCCTTATCGGCCACGCGAGAGAGGAAGTCAAGCCGCGCGCCGTTGACAGCAATCGCCCCCGACGGTAGAGTGGCCATGATGCGCGTTGCGCTGATCCTCCTCGCTTTCCTCCTTGCGCCTCTACCCGCTCTGGCCCAGTCTTCGATCGAAGAAGCGCGGGGCCTCATCGCCAATTACCACGAGGACGTGACGCGGCTCGACCGGGCCCGTGACCTGATGGAGAAGTATCTCAAGACCGATTCGCAGGTGGAGGGGATGATCCTCCTCTCGCGCATCTCGTTCATGTGGGGAGACGTGCGGACCAAGGACGACGAGGAGAAGCTCGCCGCCTACGACCGTGGGCGCGAGCTCGGCAAGCGGGCCGTCGAGCTGGCGCCGAAGAACCCAGAGGCTCACTTCTGGTATGCGGCAAACACCGCCAAGTGGGGCCAGACCAAGGGCGTGCTCCGCTCCCTCTTCCTCCTGCCCACGCTACGGGAGGAGATCGATATCATCCTCACCCTTGCCCCCGAGCATCCCGGCGCTCTCCAGTTAGCCGGGAGCGTCGAGCTCGGCTTGCCCTGGGGGGACCTGGACAAGGCCGAAGCGGATTTCCGAAAGGCCCTCAAGATCGACCCCCACTACACCTCGGTCCGTGTGGAGCTCGCCCGGCTCCTGATCAAGCGCGGCAGGTATGACGAGGCGCGAAAGGAGCTCCAGCGGGTGCTGAACGAGAAGGAGCCGCGCTTCCTCGCCGACTGGACCGTGAAACACACCAAACGCGCCCGCGAGCTGCTCGGCTCCATCAAGGACAAGTCCTGAAGCCCGAACCGAAGTGGCTGGCCCGGGCAATCCGGGCGCCCATGCACGCTCGGGCGATGAGCCGGGTGATCGCCCGGCTCAGAGCCAAGGCGACTGAATGGAACCCGACGGCTCTCGCGGAGGTGGCGGATCGGACGGAACGGGATCCATTCAGGATCCTGGTCGCCTGCCTCCTCTCGCTCCGCACGAAGGACGCGACCACCGGGCCCGCCGCCGAACGCCTCTTCGCCCTGGCCGACGCGCCTCGGACGATGCTTGGCCTCACGCCCCGTCGGATCGAGCGGGCGATCTTCCCGGTGGGGTTCTACCGCACGAAGGCGCGGGTGATCCGCGGGGTGTGCCGGGATCTACTCGAGCGGTTTGGCGGGTCGGTGCCGGACACGCTGGAGGCGCTCCTCACTCTCAAGGGCGTCGGCAGAAAAACCGCCAACCTGGTAGTCACCATGGGATTCGGTAAGCCGGGGATCTGCGTGGACACCCACGTCCACCGGATCAGCAATCGGCTGGGCTTCGTGAAGACCAAAACCCCGGAACAGTCCGAGCTGGCGCTCCGGAAGAAATTGCCGCGACGGCACTGGATCGAGCTGAACGACCTCCTGGTGGCCTTCGGTCAGAACATCTGCGTTCCCCTCTCCCCGCGCTGCTCGATCTGTGCGGTCCGAAGGGCCTGCCATCGCGTCGGCGTGACCCGCTCGCGCTGAGCCTGATAACGCCCCTCACCTCTTCTCCTCTCCCCCCTCACCCTGCCCTCTCCCCCTCCGGGGGGAGAGGATGAAGGTGAGGGGATTATGAGTGGGGTGAGGGGAAATCTCAGCGGCGCTTCCGCCGAAGCCGCCGGAGTGTCCTCAGGTTCCGGACGTCGGCGTCGCCGTCCTTGGGGGTCTCCAGGACCATCGGGACTCTCCCGAAGCGTCGGTCGTTCAGGAGAAGCCGGAAGGCCGCGAGCCCGATGTGGCCTTTGCCAATGTGCTCGTGGCGATCGAGCCTCGACGCGAGTGGGGCCTTGGCATCGTTCAGGTGGAAGGCGACGACGGATTTGGCCCCCACGATCTGATCGCACCGCTCCATGGTCCTGGCATACCCGTCGGGGGTTCGGATGTCGTACCCGGCGGCGAGCAGGTGGCAGGTGTCGAGGCAGATCCCGAGTCTGTCCGGCGCGGCGACGCGCTCCAGAATCGCCTGAAGCTCCTCGAAGCGCGCTCCCACGGTATGGCCGGCGCCGGCCGTGTTCTCCAGCACGACCTTGACCCGGTACCCCTTGGTCCGCGCCGCTAGCTCATCGAGCGCCCGGACGATTCGCGAGATCCCCGCCTCCAGGCCGGTCCCCTTGTGAGAGCCGGGGTGGATCACCACGAACTGGAGCCCGAGCCTTTCCGCTCGCTCCAGCTCGTCGGCGAAAGCATCCACCGCGCGCCGCCACTCGGGTTCCACGGGGGCCGCGAGGTTGATCAAATACGTGGCGTGGGCGAAGACCACGCGGATCCCCGTGCGTCGTTGGGCCTTCTTGAACAGTCGCACGTCCGCCTCGGTGAGCGGCTTGGCTGCCCACTGGACCTGGTTCTTGACGAACAGCTGGACGACCGAGCAGCCCGCCGCCTTGCCCCGCTCCAGCGCCAGGTACAGGCCGCCCGCGATGGACATGTGCGCGCCGAGCAGATCAGGGGGAGGCATTGAACATCTCTCCCAGCCGGCGAGAGCGATAGGCGAAGATCCTTTTCAGCTGCCGCCCCACCCAGAGGGAGTGGAGCAGCCGGCCGAGCGGACCCAGTGGGAGGCGGTAGGTGACGCGATCCTCCACCCACGTTCCTCCGCGTTCCTCCCGGAATAGATGCCGGTGCTCCCACCGCGCGTAGGGACCGCGCACCTGGACGTCCACGAACCGGTAGGGTGGGTCGTACTCACGAATCAGACCGCGCCAGCGGAGTGGAACTCCCAGCCAGCGGATGCGACAGTCGAAGACGGCTCCTGCCTCCAACGCAATGGGTCGGGGAGAGAGCAGCTTGAAGCCGAGCCAGCGCGGGGTCACGGCCGACAGGTTTCCCGGGTCCGCGAAGAACGGGAACACTTCCGCGCGAGGTCGGGGAAGCCAGATGCGGGATTCCAGGATGTGGTCGGCCATGATCTCCGCGCTATGATAGGGAGGTGGCCGCCCTCAGTCAAACGCGCGCCTACGTCGCGCTACTGCTCGTCGTCTCGCTGTGGGGAAGCTATCCCGCGGTGACGAAGCTCGCGCTGCCCGACCTTCCGCCGTTCATCCTCGCTCTGCTCCGATGCCTGCTGGCCTCGGCCTTCCTCGTGGTCCTGCTTTTACGGCGCGGCCTCGGGGACGTGAGAGCGCTGACCCTGGAGGACATGCGGGCCTTCGCCGTTCTGGGATTTTTCGGCATCGTGATCTCCACGGCATTTAACTACCTGGCCATCGATCTCACCACCGCCTCCAACGCCGTGATCCTGCAGGCATCCGCCCCCGTCATGGTCGCGGTGGGGGCTCGGCTCTACCTGGGGGAGCGCCTCAGCGGCCAGCAGTGGCTCGGAGTGGGCTGCTCGTCGGCGGGGGTGCTGCTGGTCGTGACGCGCGGCCAGTGGGCGGCTCTGCGCTTTGGGAACCTTCACGCCGGCGATTTCGTTGTCCTCTTCTCCCTCAGCGGGTGGAGCGCGTATACGATCTACGGCAAGCGCGTCCTGACCGCTCACTCGCCGGCGCTTGCCACGACGCTTTCCTGCGTTCTGGGCACCCTGATGCTCGTTCCCCTGACCGTTTTCACCGCCCCCCTCTTCAGGCCGCCCCACTTCAGCTCAGCGTTGGCGTGGGGCGTGGTCCTGTACCAGGCCATCCTCGGGGCCCTCGCGCACATCTGGTGGTACGAGGGGGTGCGGGCCGTCGGCCCGAGCCGCTCCGCCGTCTTCATGAACTTCCAGCCGGTGGTGGGGGTGCTCCTCGCCGCCGTCTTACTCCGGGAAACGATCGGGGGGGCGCAGCTTGTCGGCGGGCTGGCAGTCCTCATCGGGGTCGCGCTGACCACCCGTCACAAGGAAAAGGCCGGGGACTGATTGTCCCCCTCACCTTTATCCTCTCCCCCCCGGGGGAGAGGATAAAGGTGAGGGGGGATGCGGCTAGAGCTTTTTCACCTCTGCCAGGATCTTGTTCGGGTCGGGGATTTCCCCCTTGCCGTAGCGCTCCACGAACCGTACCTTCCCCTGCTTGTCCACGATGTAGGTAGCCCGGTAGTTGGCGTTCAGCTCTGGCCACCAGATCCCGTACTTCTTGACCACCTCCCGGTGAATGTCACCCAGCAGCGGATAGCTGATCCCGCCGCACGACTTCGCCCACGCGTCGTGAGAGTAAATGCTGTCGGTGCTGATCCCCATGACCTGGGTATTCGCCGCCTCGAAGTCCTTGAGCTTGGCTTCGAAGGCGGGCATCTCCTTGGTTCAGCCAGGGGTCCAGTCGAGGACGTAGAAGAGGAGGACGACGTTCTTCTTGGCTTTGAATTCGCCGAGCGTGTACTCCTTTCCGCCGATCCCCTGGAGCTTGAAGTCCGGGGCTTGGTCTCCCGCTTTCACCTCGGTTTGTGTGGTCATCCGTGCTCCCTCCTTTCGCGTGGTGTGAGATAGTCCAGCGTCCCACTATATCCGAACCCCTTTCGGGTTTCAACCGGGGGCGCTCGACCTTCGCCTCGGGCTTTCGCCGCCTCTGCCAGAGGAGATTTCGATTCGCCTCCAGCGGTGGATCGGCCTGCCCGAGGTGCTCCGCCGGCCCACCGGAATCGCCCGAGGTCCACGCTCCCGCGTCTGAACGAAACACCCTCGTGCTCGAGCAAGATGCGCTGGGTCACCATCCCGCCCACGTTGGCACGGAGGCTGATGCCTCCGTGCGCGTTGAGGACCCGCTGCCAGGGGATCCCGGGCGGACACCGCTTCATCGCGTACCCCACAGCCCGGGCCGCCCGGGGCTGGCCCAGCAGGGCGGCGAGCTGACCATACGTGGCCACTCTCCCTCTGGGAATCTGCCTGACCAGCGCATATACCGCGCGATCGAACTGAACTCCCGAGACGCGCCGGCCGTTCACCTCCCGCACTGCAATTCGTAGAGGCGCGAATAGATGCCGCCCCGGCGGAGCAACTCGGCGTGGCTCCCCTCCTCTTGCACCTGGCCCTTGTGGAGGACCAGGATGCGGTTCGCCATTTTCACGGTCGAGAGGCGATGGGCAATCACCAGGCTCGTGCGCCCCTCGAGCAGCCGGCCCATCGCGTCCTGGATGAGCGCCTCCGACTCCGGGTCCACGCTGGAGGTCGCCTCGTCGAAGACCAAAACGGCCGGATTGTATACCAGCGCGCGGGCGATAGCCAGCAGCTGGCGCTGGCCCTGGGAGAGGTTGGCGCCCCGCTCCCTGAGTTCATAGCCGAAGCCAGCCGGCAGGGATTCGATGAAGCTTCGGGCGTTGGCCAGGGTCGCCGCCCGCTCGAGGGCCTCGCGGGTCACGGCGCCGTCCCCGGCCAGTCGCAGGTTGGCTTCGACGCTGCCCGTGAAGAGAAAGACGTCCTGGGGAATCAGGCCCACGTATCGGCGCAGCGTGGTCAGCTCCCATTCCCTGACGTCCGTCCCGCGGACAAGAACCCGGCCCCGGGTTGTATCGTAGGACCGATTCAGCAGGCGCGCGATGGTGCTCTTCCCCGCCCCCGTCACCCCGACCAGCGCCACGCACTCGCCGGACCTTACCTCGAACGAGCAATCGCCCAGCACCCACTCCTCGCCCTCGTAGGCGAACCACACGTTCCTGAGCTCGACCGCTGCCGACTGTCTGGCCGCGTGACCCTCTGCCTGTTGGCCCGTACTGGGCGCCCCGGCGTCCCCTGCCCTCATCGCAGGCTCCAGATCCAGCAGCCCGAAGATGCGCTCGGACGACGCCATGGCCGCCTGCATGACCGCGTACTTTGCCCCGAGATCCCTGATGGGCAAGAAAAACCGGTTTGTATATTCGATGAACGCCACGAGGCCGCCGAAGGTCAGCAGCCCGTCCCAGATCTGCCCTCCACCATACCAGAGGAGGAGCGCGACGGCCGCCGACCCGATGGCCTCCACGATGGCGTAGAGCGAGGCATCGTAGGCGGTCGAGCGGAACTGGGCCTGCCGGTAATCGGCGCTCAGCGTCTCGAAGAGCTGGCGCTCCTGCCGCTCCCGAGCGAAGAGCTGGATCACGGTCATCCCCTGGAGGCTCTCCTGGAGGAAGGCGTTGAGGCGCGCCAGCCGGGTCCGGAGCCCGCGGTACGCGGCGCGCGCCTGTCGGCGGAAGTAGCCGGCGGCCGCGAAGAGGACTGGGACGAGTGCGAACGTCACGAGCGCCAGCTTCCAGTTCATGGCGAGCATCACCACCACCACGCCGGCGAGCGTCACGAGGTCCCCGAGGATCGCCACGACCCCGCTCCCGAACATCTCGCTCACGGCTTCCACGTCGTTGAGAATCCGCGTCATGAGCCTGCCGACGGGATTGCGGTCAAAAAAGGCTGCATCCATCTTTTGCGTGTGGGCAAAGAGGCGATGGCGGAGGTCGTGCATGACGCGCTGGCCGGTCAGGTTCATCAGGTAGCTCTGCAGCGTGCGGAGCGCGTAGAGACCGGCCAGCGTGAGGAGGAAGAGGGCGGCGACCGGCGTGAGCCCGGGCCAGTCGCCGAGAAGGATGTGAGCATCGATGGCGACCTTGATCAGGTAGGGCTGGAGCAGCTCTAGGGCGGCGATGGGGAGCAACAGGAAGGCCGAGACCAGCACCACACGCCGGTAGGGGCGCGTGACCTCCCAGAGTCGCCTGGCCAGCCGGGCGTCGTACGCCTTGCCGAGGATCTCGTCGTCCTGAGGATCCGCCGGCATCTGGCCCCCGTGCTTATGCACGGGAGATCTCTTCCTCAAGCTGCTGGATCCGCCAGAGACGGGCGTAGAGGCCGCCCTGGCCGAGCAGGGCATCGTGGCTCCCCTGCGCCACGATCCGCCCCTCATCGAGCACCAGAATCCAGTCCGCCTCCCGGGCGGCCTTCAGGCGGTGGGTGATGATCAAGGTGGTTCGTTCCCTGAAGACATGACGTAGCGCGCTGAGGATCTCTTCCTCCTTCGCCGCATCGACATTCGCGAAGGCGTCGTCCAGGATCAAAATGGGCGCCTCCGACAGGAGGGCGCGGGCGAGGGCCGCCCGCTGACGCTGCCCGCCCGAAAGCGTCAAGCCCCGCTCCCCCACCACAGTTTCCCACCCTTCCGGAAACCCCTCGATCTCGTCGTGGAGGCCTGCCGCGCGCGCCGCCTGCACGACCCGGTCCGGATGCGCCGAGTCATCGGCCAGAGTTAGATTCTCGCGGAGGCTCCGGGAGAACAGGAAGGATTCCTGCGGGACATAGCCCACCGCCCGGCGGAGCTGGTCGAGGCGAATCTGCCGGACGTCAGTTCCGCCGATCAGGAGGCTTCCGGGGGGCGGATCGAAGAGTCGCGGGATCAAGGCCCCAAGCGTGGACTTGCCGCTCCCCGTCGGACCGACGACCGCCACCGTGATCCCCTCCGGGATCGTGAGCGTCACGTTTCTGAGCGCCGGCGCTCGCCCGTCGTAGGCGAAGGTTAAGTTCTTGAACTCGATGGTGGCGCTCCGAGTCGCCACGGAAAAGTCGAGGGCGTCGGGGGCGTCGCGGATGGCGGGCTCGACGCCGAGAATCTCGGCGATTCGCCCCATGGCCGAGAGCCCGCGTCGCACGATGGAAAGCGTCCAGCCGAGCGCGATCGTGGGCCATGCCAGATGGGCGAGGTAGGCATTGAAGGCGACGAAGGCGCCGAGGGTGATCCGCCCGTCCACCACCGCTTTGCCGCCGAGCCACAGCACGGTGAGCGTGCCGACCCCGGCGATCAGGCCCATCAGCGGGGAGAAGGCGGCCTGGGTCCGGGTGAGGCGGAGGCTCCGTTCCAGGTACTCGGCATTGAGTTGCTGGAACTGGCGGATCTCTCGGGTCTCCATGGTGTAGGCGCGGACCACGTTCATTCCCGCGAGATTCTCCTGCACCCTGGCGGACAGAGCGCCCAGTTGCTCCTGGACCGCTTGCGACTGCTGGTGCACGGTACTGTTGAAGCGCTTGGCCACGAGGATCAGCAGCGGGAACGGGGCCATGGCGTAGAGGGTCAGCCAGGGATCGATGGCCAGCATGGCGACGAGGGTCCCGACGAAGGCGATCGTCGTTCCCAGGAGGCTCAGCGCCCCGAAGCCGACCAGGTGCTTCACCGCCGAGATGTCGTTGGACGCGCGCGACATGAGGTCGCCCGTGCGGTGCGCCTGGTAGAAGGCGGCGGGTAGCCTCTGGAGGTGGCGATAGAGCGTGTTACGGAGGTCACGTTCCACGGCCTGACCGCCGCCGAGGATCGCAAAGCGCGAGCCAAGCCTCACCAGCCCGTGGGCAACCGCCAGCGCCAGGATCAGGACGACGTAGTATCGGAGCTCAACGGCGTTGGCCCCGGCCCCGAGCGCTTCGATGGCGTCCTTCACCATCCAGGGGATGGCGAGCGAGCACACGCTGCCGAGGACGAGGAAGAGGAAGCCGAGGAGATAGCGACGCGCGTACGGGCGGAGGTGCCGGAGCAGCAGACGATGCGGCACGAGGGGATGAGGCCTCAACCGGGGGTGCCGTCCCGGTGCGGCCTGAGGGCGGCGTAGACCGAAAACAAGGTGGGTGTCGGGACGCCGAGCTGCTCCCCGAGGCGGACGGCGTGGCCCTGGAGCGCCTCGAGCTCCAACCTGCGGCCGTGGATCAGGTCGTGATGGAGCGAGGAGGTGACGGAAGGAGCGAGCTTGTCGGCGTCGGCCAGGACGTCGTCCACGGTCTGCGGGGGCAGCTCGATCCCGGCCGCCTTGGCCACGGCGGCGAGCTCCTCGAGGATGAGCCGGTACATGCGCCGGGTCTCCGGCATGGACCGGATGAGACCGACAGGGCAGCGGGTCAGCGCCGTCATTCCGGCCTGTGCGGTGATGAACAGATACTTCTCCCACAGGACCCGCTCGATCCGGGGCGAACGCTCGGCCCGGATGCCCGCCCGCTGAAACGCCTCGAGGATCCGCCGCGCCCGGAGCGTGTCGGCTCCGTCCAGTTCCCCGAAAACGATTCGTCCTCCCAGCGAATGAACGATCGTGCCGGGACTCTCGATGGTGGCGAACACGTAGGCCACGCCACCCAAGACGTGGCCGGGACCGACAATCCGTGCGATCTTCTCCTCGTTGTCCACGCCGTTCTGGAGCGAGAGAACAGCGGTCTCGGGACCGACGACGGGACGGATGGCCTCAGCCGCAGCCTCGGTGTCATAGGATTTCACGCAGAAGAGGACCAGGTCGGTGATGCCGTCGGACGCCGGATCACCCGTGGCGTGACTCTGGACCACGAAATCCCCGTCGGTCGTGGACTTGATCGTCAGGCCGTGAGCGCGGATGGCCTCAAGGTGCGCCCCCCGGGCCACGAAGGCGACGTCTTCTCCGGCCCTGGCCAGCTTGGCGCCGAAGTATCCCCCCACACCACCGCTGCCCATGACGAGGACCTTCACGGCGTTTCCTTGGCAGGCGCCGACTTGACGGCGCGGTTGAGGGCCTGGCGCGCCAGGTCGTAGGCCTGGGCCTGATAGAGCATGGTGTTGGGCGGCTCCCATTCCCAGGCCACCGACCGATTCTTGGTCTGAGCGTCCAGCTTGGCCCAGAGGTCCAGATTGGCGCTCCGGTCCCGCCCGCCCGTGGCGCCGTCCACGAGGTATCGGCTCGTGCTCACCACGCGCACCGGCGTCGCGCGGTCTTTTCCCCCGAGCGATTTGAAGCCTTCGATCGTGGCCATGATCTCCATCCGCTTGGTGGTCGTCTCGTCCGACGATCCCTGCCCTTCGCGTTCGAGACCCGTGGGCAGGCACGCCACGTATCCCCACCCGCCCTGGCTGCCCTGGCAGACGCCGGAAACGACGAGGAGGATCGAACGCTGGATTGATTTGGGCGGCATCGGACTCCTTCAGTCGATGAAGGCGCCCCGTCTAAGGAAATCACCGGGTCGCTGGCCTGTCAAGTTACTTTCCGTCGGTTGGCCCGTCGCGGGCAATATGGTACGATCGGTCTCGGATGCGGCCTCGGGCCGCATCCGGTGCGTTTGGGGCCGACTATGGACGAGCGATTTCGGAGCACGGCGATTGAGATCGCGAGGGGCGCCGGTGCGCTCCTCCGCGCCGAGGCGGGCAACCGTCGCCAGATCGCCTTCAAGGGCGGCCCGACCAACCTGGTCACCGAGATGGATCGCCGCGCGGAGGCGCTGATCATTGACGGGCTCCGTGCCGAGTTCCCGGGGCACGCCATCCTGTCCGAGGAGCGCGGGACGGTGGGCGGACCCGCCTCCCACCGGTGGATCGTCGATCCGCTCGACGGCACCACGAATTACGCCCACGGCATCCCCGTCTTCGGCGTGTCCATCGCGCTCGAGGTTGACGGCCAGCCTCGCCTGGGGGTCGTGTACGATCCCAATCTGGACGAGTGCTTCGTGGCGGAGCGTGGGAACGGAGCGCGGTTGAACGGCGAACGCCTGTCAGTGTCAGAGACTCCGGTACTGAACGAGAGCCTCCTTGCGACCGGTTTCCCCTACAGCATCCGGGAGTCGCCTCACAACAATCTCGCCGAGTTCGCGGCGTTCAGCCTCCGCTGCCAGGGCGTCCGCCGCATGGGATCCGCGGTGCTCTACTTCTGCTACGTGGCGGCTGGTCGGCTGGATGGCTACTGGGAGCTTCGGCTCGGCCCCTGGGACGCGGCGGCGGGCGGGCTCATGGTGGAGGAAGCGGGCGGCCGGGTGACAAATCTCGAGGGCGGTCCGCTGGATCGAAACCGCCCCGCGGTGGTCGCGTCGAACGGCCGCATTCACGACGAAATGCTGCGGGTGTTAAAGGAGGTGGCGGTCGCCTCGGGGGCGTGATCCCGCGTTTACACTCCGCCACGCGCTTTCCTACTAAGAACTGGTAACCACGGCCAAAGAAGTGGCGCTACACGCCCACCCGATCCCCTCTTTTTGGACGTAAACCCGCCATCCACCCGCATCTACAATCTCGCCGAAACCCATGAAGTCTTACCTTGTGAGACTCAAATGGGAAGTGTAGCGAGAACCTGGTACTCGGACGGGCCCTAAAGGCTTGCCCGCTCTGTACAGTGACAGGGTTCCCGGCCGCACTGGCCACCGCTCCAGAGCGCTTGACCCTGGCACGGGGCCCCTGGCATCATCGGATGAGAATGTGGTTGGCTCAGAGAGATCCGAGTGTTCTGAGGGGCCCACGGGCGGTCCAGCGTCTCCTATGGCTGCTGGCTGCGGCGCTTCTCGTCGTGGCTCCCGCGCTTGACCTCGCCTGGAACGAGCCTGCGGCTGACGAGAGCCAGGGCGCTCGCTGCCAGCTTCACGCGAACCCTGTCGTGGCTCTCCAGCCAGTGGCCCCTGTCGTCGTGCTGGCGTCGGGACCCCTCCTCCCGTTCGAACCGCTCGGTCGCGTCCCCTTAGTCGGTTCCTCGATCTTCGTTCCTCCCCGCGTCTGACTGACCTCGCCCCTCTCAACCAGACGTCTGTCGCCGGATCTCGGTCGCACCGGGCCGGCGGGACCGGCGAAACCGCATCGAGGAGATTTGCATGGCGTCGTCCAGGAAGGTTCCGGGTTTTTCGAACCATTGCGGCCCATTGGTGGGGCCGCTGCTCGGGGCCGCGCTCATTGCCGCGCTCGACCAGGCGGTGAAGCTCGCCGTCTTGGCCCTCCGTCCCCGGATATCGGTGATCCCGGGGTTTTTCGACCTGAGGTTCGGAAGCAATACGGGCGCGATCGGGAACCTCATTGATCGCGTCCGCCTCGGGTACGTGGTGGACTACCTGGATCTCTATCTCGGCCAGTACCACTGGCCCACTTTCAACCTGGCCGATTCGGCCGTCAGCATTGGCGTCGGGTGCCTCGCGCTCGTCTGCCTCCGCGACCGCGGCACCGTTCGGGGACGAGCCCCGGTGGCCCACGACCGATGAGCGCCCACCCGCACACAGGGGACGCGAGGACGGCCGCCGGCCGTCACACCCGCGCCCTCGCCTGGACGCTGGGGCTGACGGGCGGCTTCCTCCTGATCGAGGTGGCCGGGGCCCTCTGGACGGGCAGCCTGGCGCTCCTGGCCGACGCCGGGCACATGCTGACGGACGTGGGAGGCCTCGGGCTCGCCCTCTTCGCCATCTGGGTGGCCGCCAGACCGCCCACCCCCGAGAAGACCTACGGGTACTACCGGGTGGAGATCCTCGCCGCCCTGGCGAATGCTGTCGTCCTCTTCGCCATCTCCGCCTTCATCCTCTACGAGGCCTATCGGCGATTCCTGTCCCCGCCGCCCGTGCTGGGAGGACCCATGCTGGCCGTCGCGACCGCCGGGCTCCTCGTCAACCTCGCCGGGATGTGGCTCTTGCACAAGGGATCCGGCGAGAGCCTGAACCTGAAGGGAGCGTACTTGGAGGTCCTGAGCGACGCGCTCGGCTCGCTCGGGGTGATCGTGGCGGCGGTCGTCGTGCTCGCGACGGGGTGGTACCTGGTGGATCCCCTCGTCGGCGCGGGGATCGGCCTGTTCATCCTCCCCCGGACCTGGGGGCTCCTTCGCCAGGCGGTCAACATTCTGCTCGAGGGCACCCCGCCCCACGTGAACCTGGCCGAGGTCGAGGGCGCCATGGCGGCTGTCCCCGGCGTCCGGCAGGTCCACGACCTCCACGTCTGGACGCTGACCTCCGGAAAGCACGCAATGAGCGGCCACGTCGTGGTGGAGGACCTCGCGGCTGGCAACCAGATCCTCCGCGACCTCCACGAGCTGCTCCACGAGCGCTACGGGATCGAGCACACGACGATCCAGCTCGAATCGGCGCCGCTGCTCCAGCTCGCGACGAGGGGTGACACACCACCTCCGCCTGCAAGCCAGCAAGAATCTCGGGAGCGATGAGACGGGCCGGCGAGGGGTGATGGTGCGATCTCTTGTTGGAGCCGGCGGTATCGCTTTCGCGATGGGCCTGTGCATCCTTCTGGCGATTCCGAGCGATGTCTCGGGGTTTGACTTCTCTCGATACCAGCCGCGGATGATGAAGGAGCTGATCCGGGACTACGCCCGTCAAAAGGGTTTGGTCATCACGAACGACATCCCGATTCGATCCAAGGTCGTGTACTCAGGGGAGTTCCGGGACCTTCCCAACGACAGCCGCCGTCTCATCGCCCTCTGGTCGGAGTCCATGAACGTCCCGGGCATGCCGCAAGCCTTCCGGCAGGAGCTCAAGGTGGCTGAGGCCGGCATCGGTTACTGGGTCCCCGTCCAGGAAGTCCTGGTGCCCTCGATGAAGCGCGACCTCCGCCCCGGGGAAGAGATCGAGCTGTTCATCATCTACATCGGGCAGGTCGCTGGCCGGCACATCTTCTTGGTCAACGAGTTCGCGCATGAGTCTCCCCATTAGGTCGAGCCTCGGGGCGGAATGACGCCCCGCCGCAGGCTCCTCCTCGCTGGAATGGCGGGGATGATCCTTCTGCTCATGCCCCTCGTGCTCCCCGCCTACCCCCTGATCACCCTCTCCTATGCCCTGATCTTCTCGATTGCATGTCTGGGCCTGAACCTTCTGTTCGGGACGACCGGATTGCTCTCCCTCGGGCACGCCGCCTACTTCGGCGTCGGGGCCTACGCGGGAGGGTTCCTTTACTACTTCGGGCCCCTGACATCGCTCGAGGCCTACCTGCTCGCGGGCGTCGCCTGCTCGACGGCGCTGGCGGCAGTCTTCGGCGCCCTCTGCGTCAGGACCACAAGGATCCACTTCACCATCCTGACGCTGGCCTTCGCCCAGTTGGTCCATTCACTCTTCATCACCGGCGCGATCTTCCAGCCGTTCGGCGGCGTGGGGAAGGGGCTCTACCTCCTCGGCGAAGGCGGACTCTACATCCCGCGCTTCAGGATTCTCGGGACGGAGGTCGGCCCCGAGCGCTTCATCCCGGCCCTCTACTACGTGATCGTCCTCGCGTTCCTCGGCTCGGCGCTGCTCCTGTGGCGGATCAGCCGCTCCCCGTTCGGGATGGCCCTCCGGGCGATCCGCGACAACGACACGAGGGCCGCCTTCGTCGGCCTCCCGGTCCGCCGGTACCGCTGGTACGCCTTCGTCCTCTCCGGGGTCTTCACGGGGCTCGCCGGAGGCCTCAACGGCCAGCTGAGCCGGCAGATCACGCCGGAGCAGCTCCACTGGCTGCTCTCGGCGCAGCTCATCCTCATGACGGTGCTCGGAGGGAGCCGGCACTTCCTCGGACCCGTGATCGGAGCCTTCGCCTTCGGGGGCCTGGAAGACATCTCGTTGCGGTGGATCGGGTATCGGGGCCTGGTGCTGGGGTTCCTCCTCATCGCTCTTGTGGTCGTGGCGCCCGGCGGGCTGGCACGCTGCCTGAGCACGGTTGTGAGCGCCGTGCGTGCCCTCCCCGATTCCCGGCAGTTCAAGGGATCCGGAGATGACGGATAGTGAGGGGTGACGGAGATTCAGTTGACCGCGATGCTATGGTCTGTCCTGGCGGGCGGCGCCGGGCTGCTTGCGACGTGGATTGCGATGACCCGTCTCGCGCAGCGCCAGTCTGAGGTCCAGCCGGTTGTCTCGTGGGTGCTGGGGCTCGCCGGGATGGCTCCGGCATGGCTGATTGCCTTTGTTGGCCTGCTGGGAGCTTCGCCCCTGGGGCGGCGCCCTGAGGAGTCGGTGCCCATCCTAGCGTGGCTCGTGTCGTCGGCGGCGGCCCTCCTGGGCCTCTTTCTCTCGGACGCCGCTTTCCGGCGCCTGCGCGACTCGGGCCGCGATCACCGTCCCCTGGCGTACTGGCTCGTGGGCCTCATGGCCTTCCTCCCGGCCTGGGCGATCGCTCTCTTGGGGGTGGTCGCCAAGGCCATGAGCAGATAAGGGCACGGGCGCAATGGACCCGACGGTGAAGGCTGTTTTGGGCTCCTGGCACTGGCGCCCTGACGTCCTCCTGGTCCTTCTGGTTCTTGGGACCCTCTACATCACCGGCTGGTGGCGCCTCCGGTGCAGACAGCCTCAGGTGGCCAGACCCTGGCAGCTCGCCCTCTACCTGGCCGGGCTCGCCGTGATTGCCGTCGCGCTCCTGTCCCCCCTCGACCCCCTGGGGTCCCTGCTTCTGGCGGCGCACATGATTCAGCACGAACTGCTCACGATGGTCGCCGCGCCCCTCCTCCTCCTCGCGAACCCGTTGCCGGCGGTCCTCTGGGCACTTCCTCGGTCCGTCCGCCACCGTCTGGGGCGTCTCCTGACCCGAGGGACCCGGGTGCGGCTCATCGTCCGGGTGCTCACGTGGATGCCGATCTCCTGGCTCCTCTACATGGTTGTCTTCTGGGGGTGGCATCTTCCTGCGGCCTTCGAGATGTCGCTCCGGAGCGAGCTGGTACACAACGTGCAGCACCTGTCCTTCTTCGCCACGGCCCTTCTTTACTGGTTCCCCTTGATCAACCCGGCCCCGAGGGTACACGGCCACATCGCCTACGGTCTCAGACTCGCCTACATCGCGCCGGTGGTCCCCCTCATGCTGCCGGTGATGTCAATCGCCTTGTCCGCGCAGCAAGTCTTTTACCCTTATTACACGACCGTGCCACGGCTCTGGGGGCTGAGCCCGCTCGAGGACCAGACCATCGGATGGGTGCTGATGGGCTCCCTCGATGGCATCATCTACGCGACCACCCTGCTCCTCCTGTTCCATCGGATGCTGGAGTACGAGGAACGGATGACTCGACTTCGCGAGACGATGGATCTGCCAGACGCTCGGACGTGACCCTTGGAGGCCGGCGCTT
>CAYRZF010000022.1:0-26575 GCA_964428805.1 uncultured bacterium
TTAAGTCCGCGGCGTCTCCCAGTTCCGCCACCCCGGCGCGTTCTTGTGTTGGAGGCGGCGAGCGGATTCGAACCGCTGAATAGAGGTTTTGCAGACCTCCGCCTTGGCCACTTGGCTACGCCGCCGATACCAGTCGAGATTTGGAGCGGGAAACGGGATTTGAACCCGCGACCCCTACCTTGGCAAGGTAGTGCTCTGCCGCTGAGCTATTCCCGCAAAGAACCGGGCGGAATTGTAACAAAGGCCTGGAAACCTGTCAACTTAGGGGACATTTCCGGCTCAGGCCGGCTCTTCCCTGAGGTAGCGTGCCGCATCCTCCGGGGGGGTCGGATTGATAAAAAACCCACTCCCCCACTCGAATCCCGCGACTTTGGTCAGCTTCGGGATGACTTCCAGGTGCCAGTGGTAGTGGTCGAGAGACGGCTCCCGTAGGGGTGCGGTATGAAGCATGAAATTAAAGGGGGGATCCTTCAGGACCCGATTCATTCGTCGCAGGAGCTCGACGACGATCCAAGCCAGCGCCCGGACTTCTTCGAGGCCGACTTCCTCGTAGGCGGAGCGGTGGGTCGTCGGGAGAATCCAGGATTCGAAGGGAAATCGCGGGGCAAAGGGCGCCACCGCGATGAAGCCTCCCGCGTCCAGGATGACCCGGCCGCCGGCTTGCCGCTCCTGGCGCACGATATCGCACCAGACGCAGCGCTCTTTCCTCCGGAAATACCGAGCGGCCCCTTCCAACTCCTCCTCGACCATGATCGGCACAATGGGGGTGGCGATCAGCTGCGAGTGAGGATGCTCGAGGGAGGCGCCCGCCGCCTCGCCGTGGTTCTTGAAGATCAGGACGTAGTCGAAGCGCGGGTCTTTCTTGAGGTCCACCATCCGTTCCCGGTACGTCCAGAGGACGTCCATCACCGCCGCTTCGGGGAGACTGGCAAGCGTTGCCGTGTGTTCCGGGGTCTCGATGATCACCTCGTGGGCGCCGATTCCGTTCATCCGATCGTAGAGCCCCTCTCCCTGAGGCTCGAGCTCGCCCTCGATGCGCAGCGCGGGGAACTTGTTGGAGACCACGCGCAGCGACCAGCCTCCCGTGTTGGCCGGCGTCCCGGGAGGCCGGAGGGCGAAAATTTCAGGCGGCGTCTGGCCTTCGTTGCCGGGACAGAACACGCAGCGGCCGCCCTTCGCCCGGACCGGATCCGGACCGAAGTCCGAGGGACGGCGCGCGCGTTCGGTGGAAATGATGACCCACCGGCCCACCACCGGATCCTTTCTCAGCTCTGGCATATCACCGGCGGAGGGGGACTCACGCCCCCCTCCGAGCCGGGAGGGGGTCTTCCTCGGCCCGGAATTCGCGCTGGAGCAGCGCCGCCAGCGCCTCCTGGGGTGTCTTCCCCTCGAAGAGGACGGCCGCAACTTCTTCGCAGATCGGCAGGGTCACCCCCACCCGGCGTGCGAGGATGGTAGCCGAGACACTCGTCCTCGCGCCCTCCGCGACCATCCGAGTCTGTCGCCGCGCCTCGTCGAGCGTCTTTCCCCCTGCCAACGCCAAGCCCAGGGCATGATTGCGGCTCAGGGAACCGGTGCACGTCAGGACCAGGTCGCCCATGCCCGCCAGTCCCGCGAACGTTGCCGGGGCGGCGCCCAGCGCGACCCCGAGCCGCGTGATCTCGGCCAGCCCGCGGGTGATGAGGGCCGCGCGCGCGTTTTCCCCCAGCCCCAGGCCGTCGGAGATGCCGGTGGCGATGGCGATGACGTTCTTGAGCGCGCCCCCGATCTCCACCCCGACCACGTCGCGGTTGGTATAGAGGCGGAACTCGCGCGAGGAAAGCTCGTGCTGGAGCGCGTGGGCGATGTCCGGGTCGGACGAAGCCACGACGGCTGCGGTCGGACGCAACAGGGCGACCTCCCGGGCAAAGGTTGGCCCGGAGAGCACGGCGATGGGCGAATCCGGGCACCGTGCGTTCACGATCTCTGACATGCGGCGCGCGTGCTCCGGTTCCAGCCCCTTCGTGGCGGAAAGGATCGGTGTCCCCTTCGACAATGCCCGAGCCATCGCCTCAGTCACGCCGTCGAAGGCGTGAGACGGGACCACCACGATGACCAAGCCCGCGCCCGCGAGGGCCTCCGCCAGATCCGACGTGACGCTCAGGCGTGATGGCAACGGGATTCCGGGAAGATACCATGGATTTTCCGCCGTGGCGCGAATCAGCCTCGCCAGCTCGGCGTCCCGCACCCACAGACGGGGAGACAGTTCCAGCCGGCCCAGGTGAACCGTCAGTGCCGTGCCCCAACTGCCGCCACCGATCACCGCGACCGGCCCTGTCGTCATGAGACCGAGACCCGCTGGCCCAACTTCCGCTCCGTGCCCGCGAACAGCCGGGCCACGTTGTCCCGGTGTCTGAGCGCGATAATCAGCCCGACCGCGAGTGCCGCGACCCCTGCGCTCCAGTCATACCGAAGGAGGAAGGCCCCGATCGGCAGGCACAGGGCGGCGCTCAGCGACGCCAGCGAGATGTACCGGAATGTCAACGCGACCGCGACCCACACCAGCAGGGTCGGGAGCACGGCCAGCGGTATGAGTTGCAGGAATGCCCCGAGGCCCGTCGCCATCCCCTTGCCGCCGTGAAAGCCGAGAAACACCGGCCAGCAATTGCCGACCACGGCCACGAGTGCTCCCAGGCTCCCCCACCAAGGCTCGGGCCCGAGGGACAGGGCGATCCACACCGCGACGTAGCCCTTTCCCGCGTCCAGAAGAAGGGTGATCGCCGCGGGGACCTTCCCGAGGGTACGGAGGACGTTGGTGGCGCCGATGTTGCCGCTCCCCTGCCTGCGGATGTCCACACCGGCGACCCGCGCGACCAGATAGCCGAACGGCAGGGCACCTACCAGGTAAACGAGAAGGAGACCGCCGAGCGTCAGGACCATCGCTCCGGATCCCGAACGAGGGCGTGATAATCGGCCTTCCGGAAAAAGCGATAGAAGTAGTCAGCCCCGGAAAACACCGTGAGCGCGAGGGCTCCCCACAGCGCCCCAAAGGAGAGCCAGTGGAAGGGCACATACTGGACGGGCGGGACGCCCTTGTCGAGAATCAGCAGCGTAATCGCCACATACTGGCTTGCCGTCTTGTACTTCGCGAGCCTGGACACCGGAACGCTCACCCCCACCCAGGCGGAGATCCACCTGAGCGCCGTCACTGCGAACTCGCGCCCGATGATCACCACCACCATCCACGCCGGGACTTTATCGATCTGGACCAGAGAGATCAGGGCGGCGGCGACGAGCAGTTTGTCAGCCACCGGATCGAGCAGCTTGCCGAGCGTCGTGACCTGATTTCGGCGGCGCGCGATCATGCCATCCAGCCAATCCGTGAGCGACGCGGCGATGAAAATCACCGCCGCGATGAGGACATGAACTCGTGAGGAGGAGATCAGGAACACCATCACGAGCGGGACGAGAACGATCCGGGCCAGGGTGAGGGAGATGGGGATATTCACGGTCTTATTCGCCCGCCGAGCGCTGGAACGACGTCATTATGGGGCGCTCCTTTGGGAGTTGTCAAGGCAGCCGAACCCCACGGCGGCTCACGCCGCGGTCAGGCCGCCGTTTCGGAAAAGGGGAACGAGCGGCCACGCATCGAGGGAGAGGCAAACGGCCAGGTCCTTCTCCCGTCCAGCACGGGCCAGGTGGCGCGCCCACTTCGAGTCCCTGCTGAGGTCGGCCAGCCGGTCGCGGTAGTCGCGGGCGACGGAGCGTGCGATCGTCGCCTCATCGCTCAGCTCGAGCGGGGTCCCGCCGGTCGCCAGTGTCTCCACGATCAAGCCCGCGCAGACCGTGTCTTCCAGGGAAACACCTCCGCTCTCCCCCGCGCAAACGAGGGTGAGGTCCCGGCACTGGTCCCTCACCCAGTGGCTGATCGCCTTCACGTTGACCAGCGCTGCCACCGCGGTGACAGCCGCTCGGGATGCCGTCAGCAGCAGGGCCCGGGTGCCGTTCGAGGTGGTTAAGATGATCACTTTCCCCGCGACTCGATCGGCGCTGTACTCCAGCGGCGAGTTCCCGAGGTCGAAGCCCGCGATTGGCTCCCCCCCGCGCTCCCCTGCGAGGAGGACCTGCCCGGAGGGAAAGCCGCGCGCTCGCTCGCGCGCGGCGCCAGGCGTGAGGACAGGAATGACCATGCGACAGCCGTGGGAGAGGGCGGTCGTCACCGTAGTGGCTGCCCGGAAGACGTCGATGACGACGACCGCCCGCGAGTGGAGATCCCCCTGGCCGATCTCGTCGGGGATCAGGGCCACGTGGACGCGCACGGGTTCTATCCCCGGCGATCGCGGAGGGCGCGGATCCGGAGCCGGAGCGCGTTGAGGTTGATGAATCCCTCGGCGTCTTTCTGGCGATACACCTGGTCGGCCTCGAACGTGGCGAAGTCCGGCCGGTAGAGGGTCCTGGGGGATTTGCGGCCCTGCACGCTCACGCTCCCCTTGTAGAGCTTGACGCGCACGGTGCCGGTCACATCCTGCTGGGCCTCGTCCATCAGGCGCTGAAGGGCGACCCGCTCGGGGGAGAACCAGTAGCCGTAATAGACCATCTCCGCGTAGCGTGGCACGAGCGAATCGCGGAGGTGCAGGAGCTCGCGGTCTAGGGTGAGAGATTCCAGGGCGCGGCGGGCGGCGTGCAGGATCGTCCCGCCCGGCGTCTCGTACACGCCCCGCGACTTCATGCCCACGTAGCGGTTTTCCACCAGATCCACCCGACCGATCCCGTGTTCAGCCCCGACCCGATTCAAACGCTCGAGCAGCTCCACGGGGGCGAGGCGCCGGCCGTCCACGGAGACCGGGATCCCGGCCTCGAACTCGATCTCCACCTGGACAGGGATGTCGGGAGCCGCCTCGGGGGAGACCGTGAGGAGGAACATCTTGGGTGGCGGCTCGACCCACGGGTCCTCGAGGATTCCGCCTTCGTAGGAGACGTGGAACAGGTTCCGATCGGTGGAATACGGGTGCTCGGCGGTCACTGGAACCGGGATGTCGTGGCGCTGGGCGAAGGCGATGAGAGCCGACCGGGAGTTGAGCTCCCATTCCCGCCACGGCGCGATGACCTTGAGGTGCGGCGCCAGGGCTGCGTACGTCAGCTCGAAGCGGACCTGATCGTTCCCTTTGCCGGTCGCCCCGTGAGCCACCGCGTCTGCCCCTTCCTGCGCCGCGAGCTCCACCTGGCGCTTTGCGATCAGCGGCCGCGCGATGGAGGTGCCGAGAAGGTACCCGCCTTCGTAGACCGCGTTGGCGCGGAGCATGGGGAAGACGAAGTCCCTCACGAACTCCTCCCGGAGATCCTCGACGAACACGCGGGCGGCCCCGGTCTTGAGCGCCTTGTCCCGCACCGTGAGCAGCTCCTCGCCCTGCCCCAGATCGGCACAGAAGGCAACGACCTCACAGCCGTAGGTCTCGATGAGCCAGCGGAGGATGACCGAGGTGTCCAGGCCGCCGGAGTAAGCCAGAACCACCTTCCGCACCGGTCGGTCGGGCATGGAAGGTCTACCCAAGCTGAAAGCCCAGCTCGCGCGACTTGGCGCCCTTCGGCGGGTGTGGGTACAGCGTGATGCGCTTGATGTTGTAATACAGGCAGTAGATCTGCCGCGTCGTTTCGTCGTCGTAGGCCGACAGGCAGAGCCAGTTCTCTTTCATCTGAAGCAGGCTCCGGATGTGGAGGACGCTTCCGTCGTCGAAAAGAAATTCAACCACAGGGCTGGCGACCTTCTGTTCCCGGGCAAAGGTTCGCGCCTGGTCGCGAAAGTGCTGCTCGAAGAATGTCCGGTCAAACATCGTCGGCTCCCAGCAGGTGCAGGACCACCGCCTTCTGGGCGTGCAGCCGGTTTTCCGATTGGTCCAGGACCACGCTCTGCGGCCCGTCCAGGACGGAATCCGAGATCTCTTCGCCACGGTGGGCGGGCAGGCAGTGCATGACCAGCGCTCCCGGCTTGGCGTACCCAACCAGATGCTCGTTGAGCTGATACGGCTGGAACGCCGCCAGCCGTTTCTCCCGTTCGGCCTCCTGCCCCATGCTGATCCAGCCGTCGGTGTAGAGGACGTCCGCGCCCTCGGCGGCCTCGCGCGGCTCCGTGGTCAGCCCCAGGCGACCGCCAAGGGCCCGCGCCGCGTCCTGGATCCGGGGGTCCGGCGCGTATCCCGGCGGCGTCGCGACCGTCATCGGAGTGCCGAGGAGCGCCCCCAGCAGCAGCAACGAATGGCAGACATTGTTCCCGTCGCCGATCCACGCCAACCGGATCGCCGCGAGGTCCATTCCCCGCTCCCAGAGCGTGAAGAAGTCCGCGAGCGCCTGGCACGGGTGCTCCAGGTCCGAAAGGCCATTGATGACGGGCACCGTCGCGTGGGTCGCCAGCATCTCGACGGTAGCGTGGCGGAAGGTGCGCGCCGCGATGATGTGAACCCAGCGGCTCAGGTTCCGCGCGATGTCCGGGACCGACTCACGTACGCCGAGGCCGATTTCCTGGGCTGAGAGATAGACCGCCGCTCCGCCGAGCTGCGCCATGCCGACCTCGAAGGTCACCCGGGTGCGCAAGGATTGCTTTTCGAAGATCAGCGCCATGCTCCTGCCGGCCAGCGGCGCCCAGCGGTCCCCCGCCTTCTGACGGGCCTTGAGGGCCGCCGTGGCCCGAAAAAGCTGGAGGACCTCCTCCCGGCTCAGGTCCCTGATCGAAATGAAGTGGTTCATGCGCCCGGAGGCCAGCTCAAATGTGGTTCATCTCATGACGGCTGGCTGCCGAGGACGGAATCAAGGATGGCGAGCGCGCGATCGCAGGTCGCCTCGTCGATAATGAGAGGGGGCGCCAGCCTCAGGACCATATCGCCCGCGGTGAGGACCAGCAGGCCGGCCTCCCGGCATCCGGTCACCACCGGAGCCGCCGGCCGGCTCAGCTCCATGCCGAGCAGAAGGCCCTTTCCACGTATTTCACGAATGACGGGATGCTTGGCCTGGAGGCCCTGGAGTCGGTCCAGGAGGTATTTGCCCATGCGGGCTGCATTCTCGGGAAGCTTTTCTTCCAGGAGCGTCGTGAGCGTGACCAATCCCACGGTGGTCACAAACGGCGTTCCGCCGAAGGTCGAGGCGTGAGTGCCGGGCGTCAGTGCCCGGGCGACCGACTCGCGGGCGACCATGGCCCCGATGGGAATGCCGTTCGCCAGCGCCTTCGCGAGCGTCATGATGTCGGGCTCCACGCCCCAGTGCTGGTAGGCCCAGAGCTTTCCGGTCCTCCCCATCCCGGTCTGGATCTCGTCCAGGATCAACAGGGCTCCCGCTTCATCGCAAAGCTTGCGGAGGCCCGGCAGATACTCATCGTCCGGGACGTTGACGCCGCCTTCACCCTGGATCGGCTCGACGAGAATCGCCGCGGTGCGATTGTCCAAGGCGCGCGCCACCGCGTGCAGGTCGTTGTAGGGAACGTGCTTGAACCCCGGCATCAGGGGCTCGAAGCCGTGCTGGTATTTCTCCTGCCCCGTCGCCGTCAGCGTCGCCAGTGTGCGCCCGTGAAACGAATTCCGAGTCGCAATGATCTCGTAGCGGTCGCTGGAGAACTGCTCCCGCGCGTACTTGCGGGCCAGCTTGATCGCCGCCTCGTTGGCCTCGGCGCCGGAGTTGCCGAAAAAGACCCGGTCGCCGAAGGAGTGCTCGCAGAGGAGCTTGGCCAGCTGGATCTGTGGCGCCGTGTGGAAGAGGTTCGAGGTGTGGATCAGGGTGCCGGCCGCCTCCCGGATGGCCTGGGTCACCCGGGGGTGGCAGTGGCCGAGTGCCACGACCGCGATCCCCGCCGTGAAGTCCAGGTACTCGTGTCCATCCGAATCCCAGACGCGCACCCCCTCCCCACGCACCAGGCAGATCGGAGCGCGGGAATAGGTGGCGACGTGGTAGCGGTTCGACCACTCGAGCAGCGTCTTCGTGTCCACGGTTGTGCCCCTTTAGAGTACGATCTCCGTGCCGATCCCTTCTCTGGTGAAGATCTCGAGCAGGATGGCGTGGGGAATGCGTCCATCAATGATGTGGCATTTCGCGGTGCCGCCTTCCAGAGCCTTCAAGGACGATTCCACCTTCGGAAGCATCCCACCCCCGATCACGCCCGCTTTGATCAGACGCTCGGCGTCTTTCCGCGTGAGTGTCGAGAGCAATGCCCCGTCGTCTCCCTGGATCCCCTGCACGTCGGTGAGGTGGATGAGCTTTTCCGCGGCAAGCGCGGCGGCGAGGTCTCCCGCCACCAAGTCGGCATTGATATTGTATGTCTCTCCGGCCGAGCCCACGCCGGTCGGCGCGATGATCGGAATGAAGCCGTTCTCCTCCAGGAGTCGGATGGCCTGAGGGTTGATTTGTTCCACCTCTCCGACGAGTCCGATGTCCACCTCCTCACCCTCCGGGGTCCGATGGGCCAGGCGGCGCGCCCGGATGAGGTTGCCGTCTTTCCCTGACAGGCCGACCGCCTTGCCGCCGAGGTGGTTGATCAGGCCGACGATCTCCTTATTGATCTTGCCGACGAGGACCATCTCCACGATCTCCACGGTCTCTTCGTCGGTGACACGCATGCCACCCAGAAACCGGGGCTCCTTCCCCAGCCGCTTCATCAGGGCGCCGATCTGGGGGCCTCCGCCGTGGACGATGACCGGGTTGATCCCCACGAACCTGAGCAGGATCACGTCCAGGGCGAACGATTCCTTCAGGTCGGCCTGCTCCATGGCGGCACCGCCATACTTGATGACGAGGGTCTTGCCCTGAAAGGCCCGGATGTACGGCAGGGCTTCCATCAGGATTTCGGCCCGCTGGATCATGGCCGCCATGTCTTGCATCTGTATTCACCCTGGGGGCTTTGCCCCCAGCTTATAAAATATACCTCGAAAGGTCTTCGTCCTTTATGACGTCGGCGAGGCGCGTGTGGACGTAGCCGGCGTCGATGCTCAGCTCCTTGCCGGGCATGTCCGGCGCGGCAAAGGAGATCTCTTCCAGGACCTTCTCCATGATCGTGTAGAGCCGCCGGGCCCCGATGTTTTCCGCGCGCTGATTGACCAGCATCGCGAGCTCCGCCACGGCGGCGACCGCATCCGGGGTGAAATGAAGGGTGACCTCCTCTGTCTTCAAGAGTTCGACGTACTGGCGAATCAGGGCGTTTTGAGGCTCGGTCAGAATTCGGATGAAGTCCTCGCGCGTCAACGAGTCCAGCTCCACGCGGATCGGGAACCGCCCCTGAAGCTCCGGAATTAAATCCGACGGTTTCGCCACGTGGAAGGCGCCGGCGGCGATGAAGAGGATGTGATCGGTCCTGACGGGTCCGTACTTCGTCGTGACGGTGGACCCCTCAACGATGGGGAGGAGATCCCGTTGCACGCCTTCTCTCGACACGTCGGGGCCGTGGCCGGACTCGCGCCCGGCGATTTTGTCCAGCTCGTCCAGAAAGACGATGCCCGAGTTCTCGACGCGGTGGATCGCCTGGGCGAGCACTTCTTCCATGTCCACGAGCTTCTGGGCCTCCTCCTGCGCAAGGAGCCGTCGCGCTTCCGCGACCCTGACCCTGCGCCGCTTGGTCTTGGCGGGGAGCACGTTCGAGAGCATCTCGCGGAGATTAATCCCCATCTCTTCCATCCCCTGGCCGGAGAAGATCTCCATGATGGGGGTGGCCTGGGACTGGATCTCCAGCTCGATGAGGCGCTCGTCCAGCTTGCCGTCTCGGACCTGCTGTCGGAGCTTCTCCTTGGTCGCCTGTCGGGAGGCGTCGGGCGAGACTTCCTCCAAGGTCTGGCTCTGGAACGGCTCCGACTTTCGACGCGGGAGGAGCAGGTCCAGAAGGCGTTCTTCGGCCAGCGCTTCCGCTTTCTCCTGAACGACACCGGTCATCTCGGCCTTGATCATGCTCACCGCAAGCTCCGTCAGGTCCCGGATCATGGATTCCACGTCCCGCCCCACGTAGCCGACTTCTGTGTACTTGGACGCCTCGACTTTCAGGAATGGGGCCTGGGCGAGTTTGGCCAGGCGGCGGGCGATCTCGGTTTTCCCCACGCCCGTCGGGCCGATCATGATGATGTTCTTCGGGGCAACCTCGTCCCGCAGTTCGGGGGGCACATTCTGGCGCCGCCAGCGGTTCCTGAGCGCGATGGCCACGGCGCGCTTGGCCCGCTCCTGGCCGATGATGTAGCGGTCTAGTGCCGCGACGATCTGAGCGGGGGTCAGCGGAGCCAGCGGAGCCCCCTTTCTGACCGTCATAGCTCTTCAACCGTGATCTGGTCGTTGGTGTAGACGCAGATGCCCGCCGCGATCCGCATGGCTTCCTCAACGATCTGCTTGGCGTCCAGGTCCGAATGGGTCATCAACGCCCGGGCGGCAGCCAGCGCGAATGGGCCGCCCGAGCCAATGCCGATCACGCCATCGTCCGGCTCGATGAGCTCGCCGGTCCCCGAGATGATAAACGAATGCTCATTGTCCGCCACGGCCAGTAGGGCCTCGAGCCGCCGCAGAATCCGATTGGTCCGCCAGTCCTTGGCCAGCTCCACGGCGGCTCGCGACAGGTTTCCGCGGTACTCTTCGAGCTTCGCCTCGAACTTCTCAAACAGCGTGAAGGCATCGGCGGCAGTTCCCGCAAACCCGGCAAGGACGCGGTCGTGATACAGTTTCCGCACCTTTCGGGCCCCGGCCTTGACGATGGTCGGCCCGATGGACACCTGGCCGTCCCCGGCGAGCGCCACCCTTCCCTTGTGGCGGACGGAAAGCACCGTCGTCCCCCGGATGGCGGGCGTGTTCACGTCCGGCCTCCCGACTTTCCTATTCCGCCGGGGGAGGTCCCGGAGGGCGACCCACCGTCGGTGGGTACCCCGACCCCCTCCGGATGAGCCCGCGGGTGAGCGGCGTCGTACACCTTCATCAGGTGATCGGCGCTCACGTGCGTGTAGCGCTGCGTCGTCGAGAGCCTGCTGTGGCCAAGCAGGTCCTGGATGAGTCGGAGATCTGCCCCGGCGTCGAGCATATGGGTCGCAAAGGTATGCCGGAGCGTGTGCGGGGTTACCCGTCGCGTGAGCCCGGCGGCTCGCGCGCGCGCTTTGACGATCCGGTGGACGCTCCTCGGCGTGAGCCTCCCGCCCTGAAGATTCTGAAAGAGCGGGCCATCCTCCTCCCCCCGCAGGGCCAGGTAGGCGTCCAGGGCGGCCAGAGCGGCATCACCCACCGGCACGATGCGTTCCTTATTCCCCTTCCCCCGCACCCGGGCTGTCCCCTGGGACCGATCCAGCTCGGCCAGATCCAGGCCGCAGAGCTCGGCCACCCGGGCTCCGGTGGCGTAGAGAAGCTCGAGGATCGCCTGGTCACGCCTCTGGCTCATTGACACCGAAGATGGTCGGTCGAGAAGGGCATGGGCCTCGTCCACGGGCAGGAAGGAGGCGAGCTTCTTCGGGAGTCGCGGTGCCCTCACTTCGCGCGCCGGATTCTTCCCGATCCGGCCCCGACGAGTCAGGAAGGACAAACAGCTCCGGATGGCCGCCAGCTTGCGCGCGATCGAGGCCCGCGAGAGCCCGCTGCTGTAAAGCCGAGCCAAATATTGGCGCAGCAGCCTTGCGTCCACGTGCTCGATTCGCGTGACCCTCCGGGCGGCCAGGAAGCGGTGAAACTGATCGAGATCTGTCCTATAGCTGCGAATGGTGTGGGCCGACGCTCCCCGCTCGACGGTCTGATACCGAAGGAACATTTGGACCGGATCAGTCATCCCTCGGCGACCTCCGACTTCTGGGCATAGTCGCATCCATCTCGCACGCACTGACGCACGGGCCTCTTTCCGCGGGCGTACCGCTCCACGAGGAACGGCGCCCCGCACCTGGGGCACGGCTCAGGGATCGGCCTCTGCCACAGGATGAACTTGCACCGGGGGTAGTTGGAGCACGCGTAGTAGGCCTTGCCGCGGCGGGAGCGTCGCTCGACGAGCTGGCCGCCGCACCCGTCCTCAGGACAGGCGATCCCCGTGGTCAATGGTTTGGTGTTCTTGCAGTCGGGGTAACCCTGGCAGGCCATGAATTTCCCGTACCGCCCCTCCTTGATGACCATGGGCTTTCCGCACTGCTCGCAGATTTGACCCGGGACGACCTCCGCGGTCCGGCCGCGGCCGTTGCCGCTTCCATCCTGCGTGTATTTGCAATCCGGGTAACCGGAGCAAGCCAGGAATTTCCCGTACCGTCCCCAGCGCTCCAAAAGCGGACTCCCGCACTGGGGGCAGGCCTGGTCGGTGGCGCCCGGCTCATGCTTTCCGGCCTCCTTCAGTTCTTTCTCAAACCGCTTGTAGAAGCGCTGGATCGTGGTGATCCAGGAGGCGTCCCCGTCCTCGATTTTGTCGAGGTCCTCCTCCAGCTGCGCCGTAAACTCGACGTCCATGATCCCCGGAAAGAGGGGGACCAGGAAGTCGTTCACGTGCAGACCGAGCTCCGTGGGATACAACGTCCCCTTCTCGCGCTTGACGTATCCGCGTTCCTGAATCGTGCTCATGATCTGTGCGTAGGTCGACGGCCGGCCGATTCCACGCTCCTCGAGAAGCTTGACGAGCGACGCCTCGGTGTAGCGCGGCGGCGGCTGGGTGAAGTGCTGCCGGGGGTCGAGCCCCAGCAGCGTCAGCTCCTCGCCAACCGTCAGAGTCGGGACGACGGCTTCGCTTTCGTCCTCAGCGGCGGAGTTGGACTCCTCCCGGCTCTCGACGTACACCGCCATGAACCCCTGGAACCGCAGCGTGGACCCCTGAGCCCGAAAGAGGCAGTCGTCCGCCTGGATCTCCGCGGCCACCGTGTCGTAGATCGCGGGCAGCATCTGGCTCGCGAGGAAGCGTTCCCAGATCAGGCGGTACAGGGCGAGCTGATCCTTCGTGAGGAACCTTGCCAGGGCTTTGGGCTCTCTTCCCACGTCCGAAGGCCGGACCGCCTCGTGCGCCTCCTGGGCGCTCTTTTTGGATCGGTACACCGGAGCTGAATCCGGGATATAGTTGGTGCCCAGGCGCGCGCTGATCCACTGCCTCGCTTCGGCCTGCGCCTCGCGGGCGACCCGCACCGAATCGGTTCGCATGTACGTGATGAGACCGACCGAACCTTCGGCGCCGAGCTCGATGCCCTCGTAGAGTTGCTGGGCCAGCATCATCGTCTTTTTTGCGCTGAAGTGGAGTTTGCGCCCGGCTTCCTGCTGAAGCGTCGAGGTGATGAACGGAGGCGCCGGGTTCCGCCTGCGCTCACCCCGATTGACCGCCCCGACTGTCCATCGCCGTCCCTGGAGGAGAGCCAGGATGGTCTGGACGTCGGCCTCGCTTGAAAGGTCGGCCTTGTTGCCCCGCACTTCCTTGAGGGTGGCAACGAACTCTGGGGGGTTCTGACCGCGAAGCCTCGCGTGGAGGCTCCAGTACTCGACAGAGACGAACGCCTGAATTTCCCGCTCTCGGTCCGCGATCAGCCGGACAGTGACGGACTGCACGCGCCCCGCGGAAAGGCCGCGCTGGACCTTCTTCCAGAGAAGCGGCGAGAGGTTATACCCGACGAGACGGTCTAGAACTCGGCGCGCCTGCTGGGCATCCACCTTTTTCTGGTCGATCCGACCCGGGTTCTCGAACGCGGCCTTGATCGCCCTGGCCGTGATCTCGTTGAACATCACCCGGTACACCTTCCGTCCATTCACCCCGAGCTCGTGAGCGAGATGCCATCCGATGGCTTCCCCTTCTCGGTCCGGGTCGGTGGCGACGTAAAGCGCATCCGCCTTCTCGGCCGCCTTCTTCAACTCGTCCAGCACCTTGCGCTTTGCGGGAAGAACTCGGTACTCGGGCTTGAATCCCTTCTTCACGTCCACGCCAAGTCTCGACTTGGGCAGATCGCGGATATGTCCCATCGAAGCCTTGACGATGTACTTCGAGTCCAGATATTTCTGGATCGTCTTCACCTTTGTCGGAGACTCGACCACAACCAGGGACCGTTTTGCCACCGCCATCTCCGTGACGCTACGTGAACTGACACTTCAGGTAACGCTGACCCGGGAGTTGCCGCACCCAGCCCTTTAGCTCCAGAGTGAGGAGGAGGGCCGCCGTCCGGCTGGAGGAAACGCCGCTCCGCGCGATCAACCGATCGATGTGAACGGGCTCGCCGCCGACGAGGCTCAGCAGTCGCCCCTCATCGGCGTCGAGCACGGGCTCGGGCGCCGGCGCGGTCGCCGGTTCCTTTAGGCAGCGTCGCCACGTCTCGGGCAACTCCGCGATCACATCCTCCCATCCATGCACCAGTTTAGCACCATCCTGGATCAGGCGGTTGGTGCCTCGACTCATCTCCGACGTAATCGGACCCGGCACGGCGAAGACTTCGCGGCCGAGTTCCCCTGCGTACCTCGCCGTGATCAGGGCACCGGACGTTTCGGCCGCCTCCACGACGATCGTTCCGAGCGCAAGCCCCGAGATCGTGCGGTTTCGCACCGGGAAGTGTCCCGCCAGCGCGGGCGTGCTCATGGGGAACTGCGACACCAGCGCGCCCCGCTCGAGAACGTCCGGCACGAGCCTCCGGTTCTCGGACGGATAGATGACGTCCACCCCTGATCCGAGAACGGCGATCGTCCGCCCGCCGGCGGCCAACGCCCCGCGGTGGGCCGCAGTGTCAATGCCGCGGGCGAGTCCACTGACGATCGTCACGCCCCGGCCGGCCAACTCGGAGGCCAGACGCTCGGCGACCCCGAGGCCGTACGGCGTGGCATGGCGCGATCCCACGATCGCCAGCGCGAAGGCATCGTCCTCCCGGATCTCGCCGCGGACCAAAAGAAACGGCGGTGGAGACGGAATAACCCTGAGCGCCGCCGGATAGGCGTCGTCGCGCGAAAGGATCAGCCGTGCGTCGGTTCGGCCGGCCAGTTCGCGTTGCTCCGTGGCAGCGGCCTCGATGCTCCACGTCGTGTCGGGCCGCCCGCTCAACGGCAAGGCGGAAGCGACCGCGGCCCATCGTGTTCGCTCGTCCTGTTCATTCATGTCGAAAAATCCCGACATCACCGAATGTGTCCAAGTATACCGGAGCGTCTGGATGCGTCAAGATTCGGCGGACCCGCGACAGCGCCGCCGCGCCCCGGAAAGGGCTTAGCGTGTGCGGCGGACGGGAACGGGGCGCGCCTCGATCAGGCCACGCGCCTGCCGGGCCGCGTCGCTGTCTGGATACGCCTGGACGAGCTGCTGCCAGGCCTCGCGAGCACGGCCAGATTCGTTGAGGGCACGGAAACAGAGGCCGATCTTGAGGAGGGCGTCTGCGGCCTTGCCGCCCTTCGAGTTCAGATTTGAAACCCTTTGGTACTCGACGAGCGCTTGTCGGTAATCGCGCTGAAGATAGTAGGCCTCGCCGATCCAGAACTGGGCGTTGGCCACCAGCGAGTGCTGAGGATAGCGCGCGACGAAGTCCGTAAACTCGAGGACCGCCTGCCCGTGCTCGCGCGCCCGAAAGTTCGCGAGGGCCGAGGCATAGAGCTGCTCCGCCGGTCCCGAGCGCGTTGGACGCTCCGGCTCTGCCGGCTTCTCCGGGGGCGAGGCCGCTGTGGCCCGGCGGACGAGCTCATGGGACAGTCCGTCGAGTGAGTTGCGGATCCCCCGGACCGCCTGGTCGGTCTCCGTCAGCCGGGTCTCGACGCGCTCCACCTTCTCGGCCGTTCCCTTCTCAGCCTGCGTGATCATTGCCACTTGGCTGTCGAGACCCTTGAGCTCGCCCACCGTCTTGGCGACCTCGAGACCGGATGATTCCTGCAGCTTCCGCAGCTCTTCCACCTGCTCCCTCATCGCGGCGACCCGGGAGCGTAGTTCCGACACGCTCCCGCGGCTGGCACACCCACCCAGAGCCAAGAGGACGGCCGCGCCACCAATCAAAGCGCCGCAGCGTGCCAGTGAAAGGACCGTCATCTCCACGACTCCTTAGAGGTCGCACCGTAGCACAGCGTTTCAAAAAAAGTCAAGAAATTTGGCGGAGTTTTCGGTAGGATGCCGCCGATGGACGAGATTTCCTGGCCCTTTTACGCCTCAGCGGTGCTCACCGGGCTCGCCTTCGGGTACGTCACCCAGCGCGGCGGCTTCTGCCTCACACGGGCGGTGTCCAACCTCTATATCATGGGCGACGCCACGATCGTGCGCGCGTACCTCTTCGCCCTCCTGGTGGCGACCATCGGCACTCATCTCTTGCTGGCCGCGGGGTTGGCGCAGATCCCGATTCGCCCGTTTCACTGGCTCTCCAATCTTCTGGGAGGTCTCCTGTTTGGCGTTGGAATGATTCTCTCTGGCGGGTGCTCCGGAAGCACCTGGTATCGAGTCGGCGAGGGAGCGGTGGGAGCCTGGGTGGTGCTCATGGGGTTTGCCATGGGCGCCACCACCGTGAGCGTCGGGATTCTCGCCCCAGTGCGTAGAATCCTTCAGGGTCCCGCTGTCACCGTTGAGGGCAGCTCACCGACTCTCGCAAACCTGCTCGGGGTCTCCCCCTGGATCGTCATCGTGGTGCTGGGCCTCGTGGTGGCGCTCTTCCTGCTGCGGGGAGCCGGCGAGCCCGAGCACGGAAAGTGGCGCTGGCCGATGACCGGCGGGCTGGTGGGTGTCCTGATCGCCGTGGGATGGTGGACGTCCACCTTCGGCGAAGTGCCCACGGGGATCACCTTTGCGATCAACACGGGCCAAGCTCTCACCTACCCCCTCGTCGGGTACCCGAACCGGGTGAACTGGAGCATGCTCCTTCTGGTCGGCGTGCCGGTCGGGGCCTTCCTGGGAGCCTGGCAGTCGGGGGAGTTCAGGTGGAAGCTGCCGCCCGGGTGGAGCCTGGTCCAGCTCTTCGCGGGCGGGCTGATCATGGGGTCGGCCTCCATCCTCGCCGAAGGGTGCAACATCACCCAGGGGTTGACGAACTCGGCCACATTAGCGGTGGGGAGCCTCGTCGCCTTTGGCGCCATGTGGGTCGGCGCCTACGCCGCCGTCTGGGCGATGTTCCTCAGAAAGGGGTAGCCCCGGCCGCGACTACTTCGGAGAAATCACGATCCCGTGAGGGTCGGACTCAGCGGTGAGTCCCACCTTGATCGTGTGGGTCTTGGTGTTCGTGGCCAGGTCGATCACGTCCACCGCGTGAGCGCGGCGGCTGGTCACCCAGAGCTCCTTCCCGTCGGGAGAGAGGTCAAGGATATCCGGGAGCTCTGAGACGGGAACCTTGGCCAGGATTTTCCGGCTGGGAACGTCCAGCACCGCCACGAAGTGCTCCTTTCGGACGGAGACGTAGGCGCGCTTGCCGTCCTTGGAAAGCACGATGCCGTGCGTGTCAGCGCCGATTTTGATCTCAGAGACCACCTCGTCTTTCTTCGTATCGAGCACCGAGACGATATTGTCGCCCCCCTCGGTCACCCAAACCTCGCCGCCTCCAGGGGCGGTCACGGTCCCCATGGCGTCCTTGCCCGCGAAGAGCTTCTTGATCACCTCGCCCGACGCCGTGTCAATCACGTAGACGTCGCCAGAACCACCATTGGCGACGTAGGCCTTCTTCCCGTCCGGGGTGAAGGTGACCAGCATGGGCTTGCTTCCCGCCTTGATGGTGCGGACCACCTTCTGGCTGGCCAGGTCGATGACCGACACGGTGTCGGCCTGGACGTTGGCCGTCCAGAGCTGCTTCTCGTCGGGGGTCAACGTGACCCCGTGGGTCCCCTTGTCGGCGGGGATCACGGCCACTTCGGTCTTGGAGGCCGGATCGAAGACAGAGACCGAGCCGGACCCGACGTTGGCGGTGTAGAGCCACTTACCATCCTTGGTCAGGGCCGCGTTGTGGGGCTTGACTTGAGAGATCTTTACTGTCTCAATGACCGTTTTGGTCTTTCCGTCAATGATCGAGATGGAGTTCTCCCCCTGGTTCGTGACGTAGACCGTATAGGCCATTGCCGGCGTGACCACTGTCAGGGCGAGCAGGAAAGCGGTGAGAATAGAGAGAGAGCGTCGCAGCATGGACTTTCCTCCATCACGCGGCCGAGCTAGGCCGCAGGTTGAATAGCTTGGGCAGCCTCCCAGCGCTGCCCCTGGTTGTTGATGAACACGACACGGAGCGTGACTCCCCCGCTGATCTTCAACGGGAACCGGATCAGCGGGTTCGGGCTGACCGCGGAGGTCATCTGGAACTCGCTGATCTTCTCCGCATCGAGGAACACGAGCATCTGCTTGACGTAGAACTCGGGCAACTCCCGGACGAACTTCCCGTCCTTGAAGGCCAGACCCGTGTAGGAGTTGTGGTCCAGCTTGGTCCGCACCTCTACCACCTCGCCGGCCCGGATGGAGCGCGGCAGCCGGATCATCGGGTTGCCGAGGCGCTCCCGCGCCGTCCGGTCCGGCGCCGTCGTACAGCCGCCCTCTGCGACGCGGATCTCTCGCGCACCCGTGAAGCGACCGTGGCGGGTGCACTCGCCTACGACCTTGACGACCCCGCCGATCCCCGAGCGGAAATGAAAAGCCACCCACGCCCGGCCGTTGGCCGGAGTGAAAAAGAATTTTCCCTTGTAGGCGACGGGGTCCGTTTCCAGGCTTACCTCGAGCGAGCGAATGAAGTGGTCGGACTCCATCGGATGATCCACGGAGATCTGGAGGGGAACGGCTACCGGATCCTCCGCCAGCACCGGGAGGTCAATCTGGGGTCGGTGGGCTCCATTTCCCTTTTCCTGCGCCCACGAGCCACGGGAAACCAGGGCCGGCCAGAGACCGGCGACGAGCGATCCGGCTAAGAACTTCCTTCGGTTCAGCATGTTTACGTTTCCCGATCGGGAAACACTATAATGCACCCGAACGATACTGTCAAGCCCCGCCGTGCGGCGGCAGCGGCTTCAGGAGAATGACCGGGACCTCTCCTCCTTGGGGAATCGTGCTATCGGGTGGCACCACCGCCAGCCCGTCGGCGGCCACCATTGACGTGAGAATCGCTGATCCCTGACTCCCGGTGAGACGGACGCTGTAACCTCCGGCTTCGGCGGTCACCGTCACCCGGAGATATCCCCGCCGGCGACCGGGGTTCGGGATCGGTGAGAGCGCCCGGGCGTGGAGCGTTGGGCGATGGAGGACCAGGTGTCCCGCCATCTTTCGGAGCGCCGGCCGGACGAAAAGTTCGAAGGTCACCATCGCCGACACAGGATTACCGGGGAGGCCAAAGATCGGGCGACCACCCACGGAGCCGAAGGTGATCGGTTTGCCGGGACGCATCGACACTTGCCAGAGATGCATCTCCGCCCCGAGGCGGCCCAGCGCGTCGCGCACCAGATCATAATCTCCCACCGAGACGCCTGCGGAGGAGATCAGCGCGTCTGCCGAGAGCCCCCAGCGAAGCCGCTCCTCGATGGCTTCCCGGCGGTCGGGCGCCACGCCGACGTTGACCGGTTCTCCGCCTGCCTCGAGCACCTGCGCCATCAGCGCATAGGTGTTTGAGTTCCGGATCTTTCCCGGTTCTATTTGCCCTCCGAGGTCCACCACTTCGTCCCCGGTCGAAAGGATCGCGACCCGTGGACGCCGAAAGACCAGCGCCCGTGACCAGCCCAGGGTGGCGAGCAGCCCGACTTCGGCCGGGCCGATGACCCGTCCGGCTTCGAGCGCGGTCTTCCCCGCCGGGATGTCCTCCCCCCGCGGCCGGACAAACTCGCCTGGACTGACTTGCCGCCGCACACGGATTCGACCGTCGAGAACGTCAACCTCTTCCTGGGGGACCACGCTGTCGGCCCCGTCGGGCAGCGGCGCCCCCGTGAAGATCCGATAGACCTGTCCCGCGGCGATTCGACCGGAAGCCGCCGCGCCCGCCGGGAGCGTTCCCGCGACGGAAAGTTCGGCCGGGCTGTCCAGGGTCGCCCTAAGGGTGTCGCGGGAGAGGAGCGCATAGCCGTCCATGGAGGAGTTCGGCCACGGCGGGATATCGCCTGGAGCCACGATCGGCTCGGCCAGGACCCGGCCAAGGCACGCGAGGAGGTCCACACGCTCGGTACCGAGGCGATCGATGCGGGAGAGGACTTGTTCGAGAGCTTCCTCGACCGACAGCACGACTATATTTTACACCTGGGGCGGGCAACTCGCTCCCTCATCCGAGGTCAAACATTCGACCGGAGGCGGGCCAGGAAGCGGCGACGGCTCAGCACGAACAGGGAGAAGAAGCCCGCGGTGATCAGGATCTCGGTGAGGCCGGCGGGGAACGCGGCGGTTGCCGAGAGCGCCGGCACCACCAGCAGGATCCGTTCGAGGAAGATGGCGGCGAGACCCAGGAGCGAGATGAACACGAGGGGGGTGTGCTGCGCGGGAGGCTTACCGGTCAGCCGCTTCAGGAGATAAGCGAAGGGGAGCACCCATCCCGCCACCAGGACGACAAAGGCCACTACCCGCCAGGGATCGGTGAAGAACCGCCGCAGAAAGAACTTGGTTTCCACCGGGACATTTCCGTACCAGATCACCAGATACTGTGACCAGAAGAAGTACATCCAAAGCGTGCTGGTCGCGAGGATCAGCTTGGCGACGTCCTGAACCGCTGAAGGGGGAACCGCGGCCAGCCCCGAAGCATTCGCCCTGACCGCGAGAATGGCTAGGAGGGCAAACCCGGCGTAGAGGGAGCTGACTACGAAGTATCCGCCGAACAGGCCGCTATACCACGTGGGATCGAGCGACATGACGAGATCGAAGCCGAACAGCGAAAGGACGATGACATAAAGAAACAGCATGGCAACGGCCAGGGCCACGCGTCGCCGACCCTCCTGGCGCTCGGTCTTCGGATCCGCCGTTCCCTCCCGCAAGCCCGCCCTCACGAACGCGAGGGCTAGGCAATAAAGCGCCAGAACTCCGATCCCGATCCGTGAAGCCATGAAAGGCACGTTGAGCCAGACAGCCTTGATCGGCAGCGGGTTGGTGACCCAGGGGTAAAGGACCGCGCGCCCGGCAAAGAGGATGAGGAAAAGGACAAAGGACACCGGGAGGAAGCCTGCCGTGGTCAGCGCGATGCGCTTGACGCTCGGCGACCACCGGGCCTCCATCAGCTCCATGATCCCGGCGATGGCGGGACCCGTCACCGCCAGCCCGGACCAGAAGAGGAGGTTGATCAGGTAGATCGCCCAGGTCCGTTGGGGGGAGTGCGTCATCCCGAGCAGAAATGCGAGTACCCCCAGCGCCGCAACCACCGTGAGGACCAGGCCGCCGCCTTTGAACGAAGCCTGCTGAATGCCGTTCATTTCTGGGCGATGCTCCTGAGATAGTTGACCACGTCCCAGCGCTCCTCAGGGTACAGGGCCTCTCCGTAGGCCGGCATCACGGCTCCACCGGTTCCGATGACGTGCTGAAAGTAGCCGTCGGTTCGTTGCTTCTGGAGCGAGGCATTCGTTAGGTCCGGAGGCGGGATGAACTTCGGCGACACCAAGCCGTCCCCTTTTCCTCCGGGCCCGTGGCAGGGTGTGCAGTAAATCGCGAAGAGGGCCTTGCCCGCGGCGATCGATTGGGGCGTGGCCTGGACGGGGTTCCGGCGCTTCGCCGCGGCATCACGCTCCTCGCGGGGCGGGGTCAGCTCTCCACCCGACCGGGGGAGCGTCCCGCTCGGCATCGTGAAAACCCGTTCGCCGGGAAGAATCTTCACGCTATCGGTCATGTTGTCAGTCCAGCGCAGGACAATGACGCCTCCCATCAATCCCCCCGCCGCGAGGATGAGCAGGAGCACCAGGCCGAAGAGGTACTTCACCTCCGTACCTCCTCCGCCCCCGCGTGCTGAAGGCATGTGCGGACGGCGTCAACCCGATCCGACGGACAGGTGACCGCGATTCCGAAGCGATCCACCGTGAAGCGCGGGTCATAGGTGGGCGAGCGCCGAAACGACGGGAGCTTGCCCAGCACCAGGATCGCCAGCAGCGAAGACAGGCCCCCCAGGAGAATGGTCATCTCGAAGGCGATAATCACGAAGGGGGGGATTGAAACGATGGGCTTGCCGCCGGTGACCAGGCCCCACTTCAGCGAGGTCCAGATCGTGAGGGCGAATCCCGTCACGGTCCCCGTGAGCCCGCCGATGAGCGTGAACAAGCGGACGGGGCTCACCGGTCGGCCTTCCTCCAACGCCGCCTCAATCTCTTCCACCGGGACCGGCAAATACACGGAAAAGTCGGTGAACCCCCGAACCCGCAAGTCCCGGATCGCCCTGACGGTAGAATCCACGTGGGCAAAGATACCGAGGACGCAGGCTCCGGCCATCAGTGGTGAGTCTCCTTCATGGGATGGGGGAGGGTTTCTTTCACCTCGACAATCGAGACGGAGGGCATCACCTTGATGAACCCGAGGAAGAGGATGAAGAACCAGGCGAAGCTACCGATCACGATGAGGGTGTCGGTCACCGTTGGGTAGTAGATCCCCCAGGTGTAAGGGTAGAAGTCATGCCCGAGACCGGCGACGATGATGTTGAAGCGCTCGAACCACATCCCGATCAAAACGAGAATCGACACGACGTACAGCGTTGGAGTGTGAGTCCGAGCGCGCCGGGAGAAAAGGACCAGGGGCGCCAGGCTGTTGCAGAAGTACTGGAGCCAAAACGCCCAGGCGTAGTTCTTCGTGGCCTTCCAGAAGAGCGAGGCCCGCTCGAAGTGATCGCCGCTGTACCAGGCGGTAAACGCCTCACACGCGTAGAAGTAGGTGAGGATCAGGCTGGTCAGCAGGGTCAGCTTCGCCATGGCGTCGAGGTGTCTGTCTGTGATGTAGGGGTAAAGGTTGAACAGCCGCCGCATCGGGATGATCAGGACCAGGACCATGGCGAAGCCCGAAAAGATCGCGCCGTCCACGAAGAACGGGGCGAAAAGGGTCGAGTGCCACCCGGGGACGAGGGCCATCGCGAAGTCCCAGGAGACCACGCTGTGTACCGAAAGCACCAGGGGTGTGGCCAAGGCCGCCAGGAGCCCGTAGGCGCGCCGGTAGTGCCGCCACTGGCGATCTGTCCCCTCCCAGCCCAGGGCGAGAACCCCGTAGATCTTCCGCTTCCAGCCGGTCGAGGCGTCGCGTATTGCGGCAAGGTCTGGGAGCAACCCCACGGAGAAGAAGACCACGCTGATCGTCAGGTAGGTGGAGATGGCGAAAACGTCCCAGACCAGCGGCGATCGGAAGTTGGGCCAGAGGTAGCGCTGGTTCGGATAGGGCAAGAGCCAGTAGGCGAACCACATGCGGCCGGCGTGGATGAGGGGGAAGAGCCCGGCGGTCATGACCGCGAACACCGTCATCGCCTCGGCGCCGCGGTAAATGGAGGTGCGCCAGCGAGCCCGGAAGAGGTACAGGATTGCCGAGATGAGAGTCCCGGCGTGGCCGATGCCGATCCAGAAGACGAAGGACGTGATGTACATCGCCCAGTTCTGGGGCGTCCGCTTCCCCGCCGCCCCCATGCCGATGTAGATCTGCCACGTCCAGGCCAGGATGCCGGCGGTCAGAATCAGGCCGACGATCGACATCCAGGCGAAGTAGGTTGGTGAGGGGGCCCCGAGTGTGCGGATGACGTCCCGGTTGACGTCGGCGTAGGTCGGCTGACGAACGGCCTCCTGGCTCATGCCTTGCCGCGCTCCCGCGTCACCTTTTTCAGATACGTGATCCCGGGGCGGGTCCCCAGTTCCTCCAGGACGTGGTAGCCGCGGGGAGATCGGGCCAACTTGGCGACCTGGCTTGAGGGATCCTTCAAGTTTCCGAACACGATCGCCTGCGTCGGACAGGTTTGCTGGCAGGCGGTCAGGATATCCCCTTCCCTCACCTTCCGCCCCTCATCGCGGGCACGGTCCTTCCCCGCGATGATCCGCTGGATGCACATCGTGCACTTCTCCATGACCCCCAGCTGACGCACCGAGACGTCCGGGTTGAGTTGGAGGGGAAGAGGGTCGGGGAAGGCGTAGCTGCTGGATGTGGGAGAGCCGTAATCCCACCAGTTGAACCGCCGGACGTGGTAGGGGCAGTTGTTGTTGCAGTAGCGGGTGCCGACGCAGCGATTGTAGACCTGGCCGTTGAGCCCCTCGTCCGTGTGGTAGCTGGCGAAGACCGGACAGACCGGCTCGCACGGCGCCACCTCGCAGTGCTGGCAGAGCATGGGCAGGAAGAGCGTCTCGGGATGGTGCGGGGGGCCTTCCTGCCAGCGTTCGATCCGGAGCCAATGCATGTCGCGCCCGTAGGCGACCTGCTCCTTCCCCACCACCGGGACGTTGTTCTCCGCCTTGCACGCGATCACGCACGCCTGGCAGCCCGTGCAGGAATCAATGTCGATGGTCATCCCCCAGCGATACTCAGGGTACTTCACATCGGGATACATACTCGGGTGGCTGGCCTTCTCGGGGACGGCGCCCCGGAGCTCCAGCTCGCGGGCGGCGGCCAGTCCCACGTCCTGGGCGAGTTCCCGTCCATCCTGGTCCGCCGTCGCCTGGGGAATGGCCAGGGGACGCCGGCCCCCGGTCCTGGTCAGCGTGACCCTGACGGACAGGAAGGCGAGACCCCCCGGCGTCGATGCCGCAGGCACGAGGGCCATGGGATTGGCCCCGCGGTTTTCCGCGTAACGGCCATAGGTGGTGTGACCCTGGCCGATGGGGACGGCCACAGCGCCGGCGTGGAGCGATTTGGAGATGTAGGCCGGCAACTCGATGGCGCCGTGGGGCGACTCGATCCTGACGAGGTCCCCCTCGCCGAGCGCGAGCGCCTTGGCCTTTTCCTCGGGGACTTCGACCCAGGAGTCCCACGTGACCTGCGTCATGGTGTCGGGCGCCTCCTGAAGCCACGGTTTATTGGCGCCCCGTCCGTCGTAGAAGCGTAGTGAGGGGTAAGTCAGGAGCGCCAACCCTTGCGGCTGGCCGTCCATCGCCGGCGGCTTTGCCGCGACGGCCGCAGGTCGCGCCTGCACGGAAGCTGTTGGCACGTCCTTCCACACCCCGCCACGCCGCAGCGCTTCCTCCCAGAACCGGTCGAACGGGGTCGCAGGGGAAAACTCCCGGGCGATCCGCCGCCACTGCTCCGTCAGGTACTCCTGGAACGTCGGCCAGCGGAGTGGCCCCTTCCCTTCGGGCGAGCCGAGCACCTGACGGCCCACGGAGAGCAGCACGTCGCCGACCGCCTTGGAATCAAACACGCGGCCCGTCGAGTCAACGACGCGACCCATTGTCGGCTGCATCAGCCCGATCACGCCCTCACGCGGAATGAAATCGCCCCAAGACTCCAGCGGATGGAGGTCTGGGAGGATCAGGTGGGCCTTGGCAGTGGTCTCGTCGAGCTCGTTTCCAAAGCTGACCACCAGTGGAACCTTCTCGAGGGCCCCGGCGAACCCCGCTTTGGGAGGGAGCGTGAAGAGCGGGTTGGCGTGGATCAGAAGCAGGATCTCGATCTCCCCTTTGGCCATTGCCTCGGTGAGGGCGAGCACGTCGCCGTACGGACTGGCCTGGCCGAAGGCCGAGTCTGGCCCGAAGCGGACCGTGCGTCCAACGTTACCGGCTGCGTAGTTCAAGAGGTGGATCGCCACTTGACTGTCAACGGCGTCATCTCCGGAAACAGCGACGCCGCCACCGATCGCGAGACCGGGCCGTGCTTTGGCGAACGTACGGGCGATTCGTCTAATCGTCTCAGGGGGAACACCTGACTGCCGGGAAACAGCGTCCAGCTCCACACCCCTGACCACCGCGCGTACCCCGGCCGTGTCAACGCCCGGAGCCTGGAGGCCCTCGTCTGTGATCACCTTGAGGAGGGCCAGAGCAAGAAGACCCTCGGTTCCGGGCGCGTTTCGAATCCACTCGTCCGCGTTGGCCGCGGTCAGGGAGAGCCGCGGTTCCACGTGGATGCACGTTCCCGCTCGGCCGTGCTTGAAGGCGTGCATCTGTGCGAACCCCCGCGCGGACGCCACCGGCGACAGCCAGGTCTCCAGGAAGTCGGCGCCGAAAGAGAGGAGGACGTTCGCGTCCTCGATAGCGTAATGCGGAATCGCGTCGCGGCCGAAAACGACGCGGCTTGCCGCGCGAATCGACTCGTAGTTGAACGGCTCGTAGGCGACGCGCGGGCGGGCGCCGAGTGCCCTGATCCAGGCATCCATCAAGGCGGCGAGGCTCCCGCTTTCGAGTTGACTCAGGACGGCGATCCGTCTACCCCGGCCTTGCTTGAGGATGGCGGCCAGGCGCTCCGCGAGAAACTTCTCCGTCTCTTCCCACTTGACGGGCCTGAGGGTGCCCGAGGCGTCGCGCTGGAGCGGGCCGCGGAGCCGATCCGGGTTATAGAGCCCCTGGAGCGCGGATTGACCGCGGATGCACAACGTTCCCCGGTTGACTGGATGGTCGGGATTGCCCTCAAGCTTGACCACGCGCCCTTCGCGGTTTCGCGCGATGACACCGCACCCCGCGGGACACTCGCGACAGACCGAGGAAAACCACGACGCCACGCCCGGAACGAGGTTGTCGGCGGGCACCACCAGAGGCAGGAGTGGTTCTGGAGTCCGCGCGCACCCGGCAGCCGCCGTCGAAGCCCCGACAACCTTGAAAAATTCCCGCCGATTCATCGGAATCATCCGCATTCTCCACGCATTCCGAGCGCGGGCTTTGCCCGCGCAATCTTCCTGGGGGAGGT